>NZ_AOPZ01000256.1 GCF_000414115.1 Streptomyces aurantiacus JA 4570 | reverse complement strand
TGCGCTGGGAGCGCCCGCCCGCGCGCGGCGCCGACGCCTCCGACCTGCGGCCGCGGCTCGCCCACTGGACGCTGGAGGAGGCCGAGCTGCTCGGCGTCACTGGACGCGGGGCGCTCGCCTCGCACGCGCGCGCCCTGCTCGGCGCCGGTACTCCCGCCGAGTACGCCGCGGCCGCCGCCGAAGCCGCCAGGCGGCTCGCCCCGCTCCTCCCCGAACCCCTCGACCACGTCCTGCTCCAGGCCGACCTCACCGCCGTCGCCCCCGGACCCCTGCAACGGCCCCTCGCCGACGCCCTGTCCGTGCTCGCCGACGTCGAGTCCAAGGGCGGCGCGACCGTGTACCGGTTCACGCCCGGGTCCGTGCGGCGCGCACTCGACGCCGGGCAGAGCGCGTCCGACCTGCACGCGTTCCTCGCCGAGCACTCCCGTACGCCCGTCCCGCAGCCCCTCGCGTATCTGATCGACGACGTCGCCCGCAAACACGGACACCTGCGCATCGGCGCCGCCTCCGCGTACGTACGCTGCGACGACGAAGGCGTACTCAACGAGATCCTCGCCGACAAGCGCGCCCAAGGGCTGCGCCTCCGGCGGCTCGCGCCGACCGTGCTCGCCACGCCCGCCGAGCCCGCCGTGCTCCTCGACGGGCTGCGCTCCATGGGGTTCGCGCCCTCCGCCGAGAGCGCCGAGGGCGACGTCCTCATCACCCGCGCGCACAGTCACCGCACGCCGCCGCGCACCGCGCCCGAGCCCGTCCCGGACGGGCCGCCACTGCCCGACGGCACCCTCCTCGACGCCGCCGTACGCGCCATCCGCGCCGGTGATCTCGCCTCGACGGCTCCGCGCAAGGCCGCGCCCGCCGCCTCCGGGGCGCCGGGTGCGCTTCCCCGCACCACCGCCGCCGAGACGCTCGCCACCATGCAGGCCGCCGTGCTGACCGGCGAGGCGCTGTGGATCGGCTACGTCAACGCCGAGGGCGCCGCCAGTCAGCGCGTCATCGCCCCGGTGCGGGTCGAGGGCGGCTTCGTCACCGCGTACGACCACACGGCGGACGAAGTGCGTACGTATCCGCTGCACCGGGTCACGGGGGTCGCGGAGCTCGCCGACGAGCCGGGCTGACCGACCGCCCCTTCGGGTGGCCGGTCTTCGCCGTGGTGAGGCCACGGCCGGGGGCGCCCGGGCGGCACCGCGCGCATGCCCAATCGGTCCTTGTACGCGCCCTCCTGGGCTGCCGGACAGTGAGTCGCGTCCCACTGGCATGCACGCGGCCCCCGAGGAGGACGCGAGTTGAAGCACCGACGATTGTCCAAACGCAGTGTCACCGTGGCAGGCGTGGCCATCACCGCGCTGGTCTCCACGGCCTTCACCTTCCAGCACGCCGAGGCGGCGGGCACCGGCGCCAGAGTCGCCGACCAGTCGACCCTCGCCGAACTCAAGGACGCCCGGGCGGAGTTCGACCGGAGGTCCTCGACCCCCGGCACCTCCTGGGTCATCAGCCCGGCAGCGGGCAAGCTCGTCGTCACGGCCGACCGCACGGTGCGCGGCGCCGAGCTGCGCGAGCTCAAGGCAGTCGTCGAGGATCTCGGCGACAAGGCCCGACTGACGTACACGAAGGGGGAGTTCAAGCGCCACATCGCGGGCGGCGACGGCGTCTACGACGCGTCGGGCTACTGCTCGCTCGGCTTCAACGTCGTCGACCAGGACGGCAACCCGTACTTCCTGACCGCGGGCCACTGCACGAACGAGTCCGCCGACTGGTCCGAGACCGAGGGCGGCCCGCCCATCGGCACGACCGCGGACTCCAGCTACCCCGGCGACGACTACGGCATCGTCGAGTACACCGCCGACGTCCCGCACCCGAGCGCCGTCAACCTCTACAACGGCACCACACGGCCCATCTCGGACGCCGCCGACCCGTACATCGGCCAGTACGTGCACCGCAGCGGCGCCACCACGGGGCTGCACGACGGCCAGGTCACGAACCTGGACGCCGCCGTCGACTACGGCGACGGCCCCGTCTACGGCCTCATCGAGACCGACGTCTGCGCCGAGCCGGGCGACAGCGGCGGCTCGCTCTTCGCGGGCGAGACGGCACTCGGCCTCACGTCGGGCGGCACCGGCGACTGCGCCTCCGGCGGAACCACGTACTTCCAGCCGGTGACGGAACCGCTGGCCGTGTACGGCGTATCGATCGGCTGACAATAGAAAGCCCGTCGAGGGGGTCCCTCCCTGCTCATTAAGAGCTTGGGGGAGTTTGAGGACGAGGCCGCAGGCCGATCAGCGGGACCCACTTCAGGGGAAAGGGGGCAACGGGGCCAGTGGGCCCGGCCCACGGTAACGTCGAGGCCGGGCCCACAACACCGCAGCCCCGGAGGGAACTTCGTGGGGATCGAGAGCGACCAGCTCGTCTTCGACTATTTGAGCCGCGTCGGCGACGTCGCCCAGCAGCGCCAACTGTCGTCCGGCACACGGATGAAGCTGGTCTCGGGGCTGCGGAGCGAGATCGACCGGCGCCGGGCCGGCGCCGCCGACAGCCCCGCCGCGGTCCGCCGCATCCTGGACCGCCTCGGCACCCCGGACGACCTGGTCGACGCGGCGGCCGCGAACCCCGACGACGTGAGCGCCGCCATTCCCGAACAGGACGACGAGCCCACGACGTCGAGCCGGCTGCGGCGGGTCGTGCCCGAGGCGGGCCGGCTGCGCCGGGCCGTCCCCCGGCCCCGGCTGCGCCCCGCGTCCGCCCAGCGGTCCGCCCCGGAGAAGGACTCCGCCGCCCGAGCGTCCGGGCCCGCGGCCGCGCCCATGTCCGGGCCCGTCCCCGAACCCCGGCGCCCCGCCCCGCCCCACCTCGCGAGCACCGAGGAACTGGGCACCACCGGCGACGCCGGACTCGAACCCGACTGGTGGCGCGTGGACAACACCCCGACGGCGGGCGCGGACACCGTGCACGGCTTCGTGGGCGGCGTGGAGATCCCGGAGATGCTGAAGCCGCCGCCCACCGCCCGCGCCGCGGGCCCCGGGCGCCCGGTGAGCATGGCGAAGCCGGGAGGCGGCAGCACCCGGGAGGGCACCGAGGACGCCGAGGACTACGGGGACGACGCCGAAGAGGGCTTCGAAGGCGCCGAAGACGGCGAATGGGACGACGAGGAGGGGCCCGACGGGGCCTTCGAGGCCGCCCCGCGCCGCCGCCTCGGCGGACTGCTGCCCCCGTCGGCCAGGGCGGCCGCCCCCGCCAAGGGCGCCGCCGCGCAGGGGAGTTCGGCCAAGGCCGACGTCGCGGGCGGCGCCGTGACCGCTGCCCGCGCCTTCTCCCTCACCAGCCCCCTCGTGCTGCTCGCGGCCCTCGCGCTCATCGCGGGCGCGGTCATCGGCAACTGGTTCGCGCTGGTGGGCGGTTGGGTCGTCGCCTGGTTCTCGCGCAAGCTCACCCCGGCCGAGAAGAAGGTCGGCGTGTTCGTCGTGCCGGGCCTCGCCGTCGCGTCGGGCATCGGCTGGCTGTGGGGCCGCTCGCAGGGCAAGTGGGGCGACACCATCGTCAAGGGGCACATGAACGAGGCGGTGGCCGACACCTGGCCCTGGGTGGTCCGCGGCGCGGCCGTCGCCTCCGCGCTCTTCCTGGTGTGGAGGTCGCAGCGGCAACGGCCTGCGGCGGAGGAGTAGTCCGCGCCCGGAGCGCGGCTGCTTCCGGCTACTTCTTCGTCAGGTCCGCCTGCATCTCGTCCAGGATCTTCGCCGCGGCCGTGTAGCCGATGCCCTGGATCCACAGCTCGTCGTCGACGGTGTGGACATTGCCGGACTTCACGGCCTTCATGTTCTTCCACAGTCCGCTGCCGACGGTCTGCGTCTGCTTCGCCTTCTTCGGATCGCCGTACGTGGACCGGAAGATGACGTCGGTGTCGGCCTGGTCGATCTTCTCGGGCGACAGGTCGTACGAGAAGCCGTCCTTGGCCTTCGCCGAGATCGGGGCGCGGCCGAGGCCGACGTCCTTGAGGATCGTGGCGATGTAGCTCTGCTCGCCGTACAGGCGGATGTCCGCGCCCTCCATGAAGCGGATGACGTTGACCTTCGTCGCCTTGGCCTTGGCAGGGCCGCCGATCGCCGTCGTGACCTTCTTGGCGTGGGCCGTGTAGTCGGCGACGACCTTCTGCGCCTCGGCCTTCTTGCCGAGCGCGTCGGCGTGCGTCTGGAAGTTCTCCTTCCAGGGGTGGCCGGTCGTCTCCGTCATGACGGTCGGCGCGATCTGCTTGAGCTGGTCGTACTTCGCGCCGTGCCGGATCTTCGAGGTGAGGATCAGGTCCGGCTTGAGTCCGGCGATGACCTCCATGTTGGGGTTCAGCATCTCGCCGACGTCCTTGACGCCCTCGACCTCGTCCTTGGGCAGATAGCTCGGGAAGCCGCTCGACGCCTCGACGTGCGTCGCGCCGACCGGCTTCACGCCGAGCGAGATCGCGGAGTCCAGCTCGGCGGTGTCGAGTACGACGACCCGCTTCGGCGCGACGGGCACCTTCACGTCACCCATGGCGGTCTTCACGACGTGTGTCTTGCCCGAGTCCGCCTTCTTGTCGTCGTCGGACGAGCCGCACGCGGACAGGGCGAGCGCGCCGGAGAGGGCCAGGGCGCCCACGGTGAGGGGGCGGCGGCGGGGGAGGCTGGTCATGAGGCGGGCCTTTCGTCGAGGTCGTCGCGGTCATCGAGGTCGTCGAGGTCGTCGCGGTCGTCGAGGGGGAGCTGCTGGTCTGCCGGAGCGGCCGGCTGCCAGGGAGCGCCGGGCACCACCAGCGGGGACCCCGTCACCGGGTCGGGTATCACCACGCACTCCAGGCCGAAGACCTCGCGTACGAGCTCCTCGGTGACGACCTCCGCGGGCGTCCCCCCGGCGACGAGGCGCCCTTCCTTCATGGCGACGAGATGGTCGGCGTACCGGGCGGCCTGGTTCAGGTCGTGCAGGACGACCACGACCGTGCGGCCGCGGGGCCGCGGTCGCCCTCTTTGGTGACCGCGGACAACTGCCGTACCAGGTCGAGGACTTCGACCTGGTGGGAAATGTCCAGGTAGGTCGTGGGCTCGTCCAGAAGCAGGATGTCCGTCTCCTGGGCGAGGGCCATCGCGATCCACACGCGCTGCCGCTGGCCGCCCGACAGCTCGTCCACGGACCGCTCGGCGAGCTCCGCCACGTCCGTGCGTTCCATCGCCTCGGTGACGGCGGTCTCGTCGGCGTCGGACCACTGCTGCCACCAGCGCTGGTGCGGCTGGCGGCCGCGTGCCACGAGGTCGCCGACGGTGATCGCCTCGGGCGCGACCGGGGTCTGCGGGAGCAGCCCGATCTGCTGGGCGATGTGCCGCGTCGGCAGCTTCGCGAGCGCCTCGCCGTCGAGCAGGACGCTCCCGCCCCTGGGCTTCAGGAGCCGGCCGAGGGCGCGCAGGGTCGTGGACTTGCCGCAGGCGTTCGGGCCGACGATGACGGTGACCTTGCCGTCGGGGATCGCGAGGTCCAGGTCGTGCACGACCGTGCGGTCCTCGTACGCGAGGGTCAGCTCGCGGGCCGCGAGGCGGGCGTCGGCGGGGGCCTTGGCGGGGGCGGTCACGCGGTGCCTCCATTGCGGACGGTGCGGCTCCTGATGATGAGCCAGATCAGGTACGGCGCTCCGACGGCCGCCGTGAGGACACCCACCGGCAGCTCGGTCGGCGCGAACAGCTTCCGCGCGAGCAGATCGGCGAGTACGACGATCAGCGCGCCGAGCAGCGCCGAACCGAGCAGCGGGATCTGCGCGGTGCGGGTGAGGCGGCGGGCGATCTGCGGGGCGAGCAGCGCCACGAAGTCGACGGGGCCCGCGGCGCCGGTCGCCACGGAGGCGAGGACGACGCCGAGCAGGACGAGGCCGAGGCGGACGCGGCCCAGGCGGACGCCGAGCGCGGTCGCCGTGTCGTCGTCCATCGACACCGTGCGCTGGGCCCGGGCCGCCCAGGCCACGCAGGGCAGCAGGACGAGCAGGGTCAGGGCGAGCGGTTCCGCCTCCGCCCAGCCGCGGCCGTTCAGGCTGCCCGTCATCCAGATCTGCGCCTGCTGCGCGACGAGGTAGTCGCCCTTCGTCATGAACAGCGTCGTGACCGAGCGGAGCGCGATCGCGAAGCCGATGCCGATGAGGACGAAGCGGGTGGCGTGCAGGCCGCCTCGCCAGGCGAACACGTACACGAGGAGGGCGGCGAGGATGCCGCCTGCCACGGAGAGGTACGGGAGCACGGTGTACGACGTCAGGCCGAACGTCATCGCGCCCACTGTCAGGGCGCTCGCGCCCTGGCTGATGCCGATGATGTCCGGGCTGGCCAGGGGGTTGCGGGCGACCGTCTGGATGAGGGCGCCCGCGACGCCGAACGCGGCGCCGACCAGGAGGCCGACCGTCATCCGGGGTTCGCGCAGCGTGCCGACGACCAGCTCGTCGGGGGAGGGCTGCCCGAGGACGACCTTCAGGGCTTCTGCGGGGTGTACGAAGGTTTCGCCTATGCAGAGGTATGCCAGGCAGGCGGCTGCGAGGGCCAGGCCGAGGGCCACCGCGACGACGCCGGAGCGGCGGTGTACGAGGAAGTTGGCCTTCTGGAACCGGAGTACGCCGTAACCGGCTGGACGTACGCGTGAAAGTTGCCCGGAACCCGGGGTTTTGCCCACCCGTTCCGCCGTGCGGAACGCCTGCCCAAAACGGGAGCGGGAACGGGGGAGGCTCACGCGGCGACCGCCCTTCTGCGGACCAGGGTCACCAAGAAGGGGACCCCGATGAGGGCTGTCATGACGCCTGCCGGGACCTCGCTCGGGGGGAAGATGATGCGGCCGATCGTGTCGGAGACGAGGAGCATGATGGGGCCCAGGAGGGCCGCCAGGGGCAGGACCCAGCGGTGGTCGCTGCCGATGATCGCGCGGGCGATGTGCGGGACGGCGAGGCCGATGAACGCGATGGGCCCGGCCGCGGCGACGCCCACGGCGGTGAGGACGGTGGCGCCGAGCCCGCCCACGATCCGTACGACCGCGACCTTCTGCCCGAGCCCCTTCGCCACGTCCTCGCCGAGGGCAAGGGCGTCCAGGCCGCGGGCGACGGAGAGGACGAGGAGGAGCCCGGCGAGCAGGAACGGCCAGATCTGGGCGGCGATTTCGGCGTCGCGCCCGGACAGCGAGCCGATCTGCCAGAACCGGAACTCGTCGAGCGCGGACGCCTTGGTGGTGAGGACGGCCGTGGTCACGGAGACGAGCAGGGCGTTGATGGCGGCGCCGCCGAGGGCGAGCTTGACCGGGGTCGCCCCACCCCGCCCGCTGCTGGCGATGGCGTACACCGCGACGGAGGCGATGCCCGCGCCCGCGAAGGCGAACCAGACGTATCCGGTGAGCGTGTGCACGCCCGCGTACGCGATGGCGAGCACGACGCCGACCGACGCGCCCTGGCTGATGCCGAGGATGCCGGGGTCGGCGATGGGGTTGCGGGTGATGCCTTGGAGGGCGGTGCCCGCGACGGCGAGGGCGGCGCCGACCATCAGGCCGATGACGGTGCGCGGCACCCGCATCTCCCGGACGACTTCGGCGGCGTCGCTGTGCCCGCCCTGCAAGAGGGCGTCGAACACCGCGGACGGCGCGATCGCGCGGGCGCCGACGGCGAGGCTGAACAGGACCGCGAGCAACAGGGCCACGACGGCCGCCGTCATCGCGACAGCGCGTCTGACGGGCACACGCATCGATGGAGGCTCGTTTCGCAGTTCGGGGACGGCGGGCCGGTAAGCCAAGGGCGGGGCAGGGGTTGGTAAGGCTTGGCTAAGTGTAAGGGGCTCCTGGGCTCCGCCCGGGGCCCTCGGGCCCAGGAGCCCTCGGCACAATGGGCACATGACCTCACGGACTGACCGGGCCCCCGCCGCACTCACCGTCGGCTTCGACCTCGACATGACCCTGATCGACTCCCGGCCCGGCATCCGCGCCTGTTACCTGGAGCTTTCGGAGCGCACGGGCACGTACATCGACGCGGACCTGGCGATCACCCGGCTCGGCCCGCCCCTGGAGCAGGAACTGAAGCACTGGTTTCCAGCCGAACAGATCGCTCCCATGGCCACGCTCTACCGTGAGATGTATCCCACATACGCGATCACCGCGACGCCCGCGCTGCCCGGCGCCCGCGAGGCCGTGGACGCGGTGCACGCGGCGGGCGGCCGCGCGATAGTCGTCACCGCCAAGTTCGAGCCGAACGCGAAGCTCCACCTGAAGCACCTGGCGATCGACGCGGACGCCGTCGTCGGCGACCTGTGGGCGGAGCAGAAGGCGCAGGCCCTGCGCGAATACGGGGCTTCGGTGTACGTCGGCGACCACACCGGCGACGTACGCGGCGCGCGTACGGCGGGCGCGCTGTCCGTAGCGGTGGCGACGGGGCCGTGCGACGCAGCGGAACTGCGCGCGGCGGGCGCCGATGTCGTACTCGACGATCTGAGCCGTTTCCCGGCCTGGCTCTCGGCCTATGTGGCCGAGGACCCGGCCGCCGGACCGGCCGCCGACCTGGCCTGACGCCGCTGCACCGCGATTCCGCGCAGCACGCCCGCGCCCGCGATGAGGAAACCCGCACCCATCAGCATGCACACGGCATACGCGAGGGACGGGAAAGGGTCGCCGCCGAGGAACAGCGGGGCCACCGTGACCAGAGTGGCCACGGCGCCGACGAAGAAAACGATCGCGCCAATCCGGACGAGCCCGTCGCCCGGTCCGCTGGAATTCGCTTGGGTTTTGTCACGCACCGGACCAGGGTAGTTCCCAGCGCGAAGGAAGAAACCGGGGACGTCTTGTCACCGGCCCCGGGACCAATAGTCTTGGTGCCGGCGGGTCGGGCGACCCGCTGTACTGCTATCCAGAGCCGTTTACGCCCGGCGGACGGGACAGACAGTCCGCCGGCACGCGTCGCGGCACAGACGAGTACGACGACGAGTACGAGGACGAGGACTTCACGTGCCTACCGGCAAGGTCAAGTGGTTCAACAGCGAGAAGGGCTTTGGCTTTCTCTCCCGCGACGACGGCGGTGACGTCTTCGTGCATTCCTCCGTACTGCCCGCCGGCGTCGACACACTCAAGCCCGGCCAGCGCGTGGAATTCGGCGTGGTCGCCGGGCAGCGTGGGGACCAGGCTCTTTCGGTGACACTTCTCGACCCGACCCCGTCCGTGGCCGCGGCGCAGCGCCGCAAGCCGGACGAACTGGCGTCCATCGTCCAGGATTTGACCACCCTCCTGGAGAACATCACCCCCATGCTGGAGAAGGGGCGCTACCCGGACAAGGCGTCCGGCGCGAAGATCGCGGGCCTGCTGCGCGCAGTGGCGGACCAGCTGGATGTGTGACCCCCCAGGGGGCTCCGCCCCCTGGACCCCCGTATCGGAGGAGCGGGGTCTGGGGCGGAGCCCCAGTTACGGGAAGGACAGCGCCCCGGGGCGCAGGGCCGGGACGAGGCCCTCCGCTGCGGCTCGGGTGAGGAGGCCGCGGACGGCCGCGTAGCCGTCCTCGCCGAGGTCCGCGGTGAACTCGTTGACGTACAGCCCGATGTGCTGATCGGCGACAGCCGGATCCATCTCCTGGGCGTGCTCAAGGACATAGGGCCGGGACGCCTCGGGATCGTCCCAGGCCATCCGCACGGACGCGCGCGCGGCCGCGGCGAGCCCGCGCAGCACACCCTCCCCCAACGCCCGCCGAGCGACGATCGCGCCGAGCGGAATCGGCAGCCCGGTCGTCGCCTCCCAGTGCTCCCCCATGTCGGCGAGCTTGTGCAGCCCGTAGTTCTGGTACGTGAACCGCGCCTCGTGGATGACGAGCCCGGCGTCGACCTTCCCGTCCCGCACCGCGGGCATGATCTGGTCGAACGGAAGCACCACGATCTCGCCGACGTCGGCGGGCAGCACATCGGCGGCCCAGAGCCGGAACAGCAGATAGGCGGTCGACTTCTCGCTGGGCACGGCGACGGTCCTGCCGCTGAGGTCGACCCCGGCTTCCCGGGTGAGCACAAGGGGCCCGCAGCCCCGCCCGAGGGCGCCACCGCAGGGCAGCAGGGCGTACTCGTCGAGGATGTAAGGAAGAACGGCGTACGACACCTTCAACACGTCGTAGTCGGCCGAGCCGGACTCCGCGACGCCGTTCGTGATGTCGATGTCCGCGAAGGTCACGTCGAGCTCGGGGGCGCCCGGCACCCGCCCGTGCGCCCACGCGTCGAAGACGAACGTGTCGTTGGGGCAGGGCGAGTAAGCGATCTTCAGCGCCCGATCCGGGAATTCAGTCGTCATGCCAGTCATGCCTGTTCCAACTCTCCAGTACGGGCGTGAACTTCCCGAACGCCTCGGTCAGCGCGGCGAGGGCGTCCCCGATGCGCCAGGCGGCGCGGTCGCGCGGGCCCACGGGGTTGGACACCGCGCGGACCTCCAGGACGGGCAGGCCGCGCGGGGCGGCGGCCTCGGCGACGCCGAAGCCCTCCATCGCCTCGGCGAGGGCCCGCGGGTGGCGGTCGAGCAGCGCGGCGGCGCGCTCGGCGGAGCCGGTCACGGTGGAGACGGTCAGGACGGTGCCGGCCGCGGCGCCCGTGGCGGCGGCCAGCGCGCCCGCGAGCGCGGGCGGGGGTTCATGGGTGACGCGGCCGAAGCCGAGCTCGGTGACGGGCAGGAAGCCGTCGGGCGTCTCGGCGCCCAGGTCGGCGACGGTGATCGCGTCGGCGACGACGAGCGAGCCGACGGGCGCGGCGGGCTGGAAGCCGCCGCCGATCCCGGCGGAGACGACGAGGTCGTACGGAGTACCGGCCGCGGCGGCGGTGGC
>NZ_AOPZ01000255.1 GCF_000414115.1 Streptomyces aurantiacus JA 4570 | reverse complement strand
CCGCGGTTTGGGCCGTGGGCGGGGTTGGGGTTGCAGGTGGTTGTGGTGGTGGTGTTGGTGGTGCGGCGGGTGTGGCCGTTGGTGGTGTTGGGTGTGGCGACGGTGTCGGCGGTGTTGATGTCGTTGTCGGTGTGGTTGGTGCCGGGGTTGTTGGTGACGTCGGTGGATGGGTCGGGGGTGTGGGTGCCGTTGGCGGCGCCGTTTGCGGCGTATTCGGCGGTGGTGTATTCGTCGCGGCCGCGGGGTGCGTGGGTGTTGACGGGTGTGTTGACGGTGGTGGCGACGCGGTTGTGGGAGTTGTCGTTTGCGGTGGCGGCGTCGGGGGTGTTGTTGACGGCGGTGCCGGCGTTGTTGGGGATGTATGTGGCGGCGCGGCGGGGGTTGATTGTGGCGTTGACGGAGCGGGCTGAGCGGGCGGAGCGGGAGCAGTTTTTGTTGGCGGAGCGGGCGCGGGCGGAGGAGCGGGTGCGTTTGGCGGGGGAGATGCATGATGTGGTGACGCATCGGGTGTCGTTGATGGTGTTGCAGGCGGGGGCGTTGCGGGTGGTGTCGTCGGATGAGCGGGTGCGGGCGGAGGCGGAGGGGTTGCGGGCTGCGGGGTGTCAGGCGTTGGAGGAGTTGCGGGATTTGGTGGGGGTGCTCCGGTCTCCGGAGAGTGCGGTGGGGTTGGTGGGTTCGGGTGTCGGGGCGGGTGTGGGGTCTGATCCTGGTGTGGGGGTGGGTGATTGGGGGTTGTCGGTGTTGGTGGAGGAGTCGCGGGCGGTGGGGGTTGAGGTGGAGTTGAGTGAGTCGGGGGATCGTTCGGTGTCGTCGCCGGTGGTGGCGCGGACGGCGTTTCGGATTGTGCAGGAGGCGTTGACGAATGTGCGGAAGCATGCGCCGGGGAGTGGGGTGCGGGTGGAGGTGCGGTATGAGGCGGATCGGGTGCGGTTGAGGGTGCGGAATTCGGCGCCGACGGCGGTGGTGGACCGGGAGTTGGCGTCGTCTGGTTCGGGGAGCGGGTTGAAGGGGCTGCGGCAGCGGGTCGAGCTGGTCGGCGGGACCTTCGAGTCCGGACCACGCCCCGACGGCGGCTTC
>NZ_AOPZ01000254.1 GCF_000414115.1 Streptomyces aurantiacus JA 4570 | reverse complement strand
CTGCTGTGGCGAGGGATCCAGCCGTACGCCTGGTCGGCGCCGCTGCTCGTGGCGGCCGGGCTCCTGCTGGGCTGGACCCGCTCCGCCACGAGCAGCGGCGCCGCGGGCCCTCCGGGGTGGTGGCGCGCCGCCTCCCTCGTGGCCGCGACCAACTCGTGCGCCGGGTGGCCGTGGTCGTCCTCAGCACCGACCGCCTCAGCTTCGCCCCGCCCGGCCCCCAGGTCGAGGACCTGGGCCGCGCCACCCACTACCGCTACCGCTACAGCGGCCTGCGCCTGCTCCTCGAACGCGACCAGCGCTACTACGTACTGCCGCTGGGCTGGCACAAGGACACCGACCCGACG
>NZ_AOPZ01000253.1 GCF_000414115.1 Streptomyces aurantiacus JA 4570 | reverse complement strand
GGACGAGGCGCGGAGCGCCGGCCACCCGCGAGGGCGCCACCACCCCCCGCGCCCTGAGACGATAGGGGGCACGAGCAACTACCGGGAGGGGCGCGATGGCGGAGGCGAGACAGGCCGAGGGGCGGATACCCGGGGCGGCGGGGACCGGCGGACCACCGGACCCCGCCGCCCGCCGCGTGGCGACGGGCACCCTCGTCACCCTCATCCTCGGCGGCCTGACCGCCATGCCCCCACTGTCCATGGACATGTACCTCCCGGCCCTGCCGGAGGTCACGAACGCCCTGCACACCCCGGCAGCCACGATCCAGCTCACCCTCACGGCCTGCCTCATGGGCATGGCCCTGGGCCAGCTCGTCGTGGGCCCGATGAGCGACAAGTGGGGCAGACGCCGCCCCCTCCTCATCGGCCTCCTCGTCTACATCCTCGCGACAGCGATCTGCGCCCTCGCCCCCACCGCCGAACTCCTCATCGCCTTCCGCCTGCTCCAGGGCCTCGCGGGCGCGGCGGCGATCGTGATCGCGCGGGCGGTGGTCCGTGATCTGTACGACGGCGTGGAGATGGCCAGGTTCTTCTCCACGCTGATGCTGATCTCCGGGGTCGCCCCGATCGTCGCGCCGCTGATCGGCGGCCAGGTCCTGCGCCTGACGGACTGGCGCGGCATCTTCGTCGTCCTCACCGTCGTCGGCGTCGCGCTGACGCTCCTGGTGTGGCGCCGCCTGCCGGAGACGCTGGCGCCCGCCGACCGGCACGACGGCGGCACCGCCGAGGCGCTGCGCACGATGCGCGGCCTGCTCGCGGACCGCGTGTTCACCGGCTACATGGTCGCGGGCGGCTTCGCCTTCGCCGCGCTGTTCGCGTACATCTCCGCCTCGCCGTTCGTGATCCAGGAGATCTACGGCGCGTCGCCGCAGACGTTCAGCCTGCTCTTCGGCGTGAACTCGGTCGGCCTGATCATCGTCGGCCAGATCAACGGCAAGCTGCTCGTGGGCCGGGTCAGCCTCGACAAGGCGCTCGGCTTCGGGCTCGCCGTCATCACGCTCGCCGCGACCGCGCTGCTGCTGATGACGAGCGGGGTCTTCGGCGACATCGGTCTCGCGCCGATCGCCGTCGGACTGTTCGTGCTGATGTCGGCGATGGGCCTCGCCATGCCCAACACCAACGCCCTCGCCCTGATGCGCACCCGGCACGCCGCGGGCTCCGCCTCCGCACTGCTCGGTACGTCCTCCTTCCTCATCGGCGCCATCGCCTCGCCGCTGGTCGGCATCGCGGGCGAACGGACGGCCGTGCCGATGGCCGTCGTCCAGCTGGTGTGCGCGCTGGCGGCCGTCGGCTGCTTCGTGGGACTGTGCCGCCCGTGGCAGCAGAACCAGAACGCGCCGGTGCCGGGACCCCGGGCCGCGGCGGCCCCCGTCCCCGAGCAGGGCACCACGCCGCTGCCCGAGCAGCGGAAGACGGACCGCTGACCGCGCC
>NZ_AOPZ01000252.1 GCF_000414115.1 Streptomyces aurantiacus JA 4570 | reverse complement strand
ACGGCCGGGTTCTCGTAATTCAGATCCGGCTGGTGGGAGAAGAAGCGGTGCCAGTAGTACTGCTTGCGGACGGGGTCGAAGGTCCAGTTGGAGGCTTCGGTGTCGACGAAGATGATGCGGGCGTCGCTGTACTGCTTGTCGTCGTCGGCCCAGACGTAGTAGTCGCCGTACGGGCCCTGGGGGTCGGCGCGGGATGCCTGGAACCAGGGGTGCTGGTCGCTGGTGTGGTTCATGACGAAGTCGATGATCACGCGCATGCCGCGCTGGTGGGCGGAGTCGACGAACTCCACGAAGTCGGCGAGGTCGCCGAACTCGGGCAGCACGGCGGTGTAGTCGGAGACGTCGTAACCGCCGTCCCGCAGGGGGGACTTGAAGAAGGGCGGCAGCCACAGGCAGTCGACGCCGAGCCATTGCAGGTAGTCCAGTTTCGCGGTCAGGCCCTTGAGGTCGCCGATGCCGTCGCCGTTGCTGTCCTGGAAGGAACGCACCAGGACCTCGTAGAAGACGGCGCGTTTGAACCAGTCGGGGTCGCGGTCGCGGGCGGGGGTGTCCTCGAAGGTGTCCTGGACGGGCTCGTTGACAATCATGGTGTGGGTGACCCTCCGATCAGCGGTGAGGACGGTCGCAGGACCAGTACGTGCGCGGGCGCCCGGGCCGGGTCCAGGCGTACGTAGTTGGTGCTGCCCCAGTGATAGGTCTCGCCGGTCAGCTCGTC
>NZ_AOPZ01000251.1 GCF_000414115.1 Streptomyces aurantiacus JA 4570 | reverse complement strand
GCGCCCGGCGGCCCTCGTGCCGCCGGGCGCGTCCGACGGCGACTCCGACTGGCCCGCTCTGGTGCTGGTCGGCGCGGGCTCGGCGGTCGTCGTCACCGGGTGCGTGGTGATCGTGCGCCGCCGGGCGGCTACGGTGGCCCGACGCAGGGGCGCGGGAGGGGAGTTCATCCGGTGAGTGAGCCGTTGGGGGTGGCCGTCCTCGGTGCGGGCCACATGGGCGCCGACCACGTGCGGCGTCTCGCCAATTCGGTCGCCGGGGTCCGGGTGGTGGCCGTGGCGGACCCGGACCGGGCGCGCGGGCAGGCGGCCGCGGCCGGGCTCGACGGCGTCCGCGTGCACGCCGACGCGCACGCGGCGATCGCGGAGCCCGGCGTGCGGGCGGTCCTCGTGGCCTCGCCCGACCACGCGCACGAGGAGGCGCTGCTCGCGGCGCTCGCACGCGGCCTGCCGGTGCTGTGCGAGAAGCCGCTCGCCGCCGACGCGGAGGCGGCGCTGCGCGTCGTGGAGGCGGAGGCCCGCGGTGGGCGGCGGCTGATCCAGGTGGGGTTCATGCGCCGGTACGACACCGAGTACCGGCGGCTGAAGGCGCTGCTCGACTCCGGCGGCCTGGGCCGTCCGCTGATGCTGCACTGCCGCCACCGCAACGTGTCCTCTCCCCCGCACTTCACCTCCGCGATGCTGATCAGCAGCTCCGTCTCGCACGAGATCGACGCGGCCCGCTGGCTGCTCGGCCAGGAGATCACCGCGGTCACGGTGGCGCGGCCGCGGCCGTCCTCCGGCGCGCCCGCCGGGCTGCTCGACCCGCAGCTCGTGCTCTTCGAGACCGCGGGCGGCGCCCTCGTCGACGTGGAGATCTTCGTCAACTGCGGCTTCGGCTACGAGGTGGCGTGCGAGGCCGTCTGCGAGAGCGGCAGCGCCCGCATCGGTGACGAGCCCGCGATGGTGGTGCGGTCCGCGGGCCGCGCGCAGCAGGAGATCGCGCAGGACTACGTGGTCCGCTTCGCCGACGCCTACGACCGCGAGGTGCGCGAGTGGGCGGCGGGCGCGCGCGAAGGACGGGTGGCGGGCCCGAGCGCCTGGGACGGCTACGCGGCGGCCGCCGTCGCCGAGGCGGGCGTGCGGGCGCTGGGCGACGGCGGCCGGGTCGCCGTCGACCTGGCGGAGCGCCCCGCGCTCTACCGCTGAGACCGGCCCCGGCCGCCAGCCGTCGCCCCCCTTCGCGCGCCCCGGGCCTTACACCTCGGCCTTCACACCCCGCCGAGCAGCTTGGTCAGCCCCCGGTCCAGATCACGTGCCGCCTCCTCGCTGCCCGCGCCCACGACGGCGTACGACCGCATCAGGAAGCGGCGCAGCGCGGCCCGGTCGAACTGCACGAGCGCGAGGCCGTGCGGCGCGTGGAACTCCAGGACGGTCCGCGCCCGCCCGCACGGCCAGATGTGCACGTCCCCCGTGCCCGCCGGGGCGCTCAGGCCGGCCTCCAGCAGGCCGCGGGCGAAGATCCAGGTGACCTCGGCGCCGTCGAGGGACACCTCCGGCGGGAAGGTGACCTGCACCGCGAGCGGATCGGACGCGGCGTAGCGCAGCGTCACGGGAATCGGCCGCTCGCGACCCTCGGGAGTGATCAGACGGGCGCGGGCGGACTGTTCGAGCGTGACGGCCATGGTCGATCTCCACTTCTGCTGCTTCCTTGCCCTTTCGACCCCGTGACGGGTGCCCGTATTACGGGAGTGAACAGAGAGATCTCTGTGACCTACGCCACTCCCCTCTGATAAGTCGGACATTTCTGGCCTAGGCTTCCGAACTCGTCCCCATTCCCGCAGTGGGACAGGAGTGTGTCCTGCCATGTCCGACGTCCCTTCCGACGCGCCCGAGTCCGCCACCGCCGCGTACGCGCGCGTCTATGAGGCCGAGCACCCCCGGCTCGTCGCGTACGCGCGTTCGCTGACCGGAAACGCCTGGGTCGCCGACGATCTGGTCGCCGAGGCGCACTTCCGCGTCTGGCGGCGCCTGGCCGCCGGGCACGAGATCGAGAACGTACCGGCGTACCTGATGACGACCGTGCGCCATCTCGCCGCCTCCGTCGGGCGCGCCGCGGAGCGCGAGACCCCGCGCGACCCGCAGGCCGCGGACGCGGTCGAGACCGTCGACGTGACCACCGGCGCCCACGGGGACGGCGATCCCGCGGCCCGCGTCTCCGCCGTCGACCTGCTCACGCGCGTGCTCGGGCAGCTCCCCGAGCGCTGGGTGCGGGCGCTGTGGCTCGCCGAGGCGGAGGGACAGCCGCTGGAGGCGGTCGGCCGCGACATCGGCGCCGGGCGCGGCGCCACGGCCGTGCTGCTGCACCGGGCGCGCGAAGGCATGCGCCAGGCGTTCCTGCGCGCGCACCCCGGCACGCCCGAGAGCCCGGCGTGCGAGGTCCACTGGGACCGGATGCCCGCGCACATCCGCGGCGAGGCGTCGACCCGCCAGTCCGAGACACTCGTCGCCCACCTCGACGGCTGCGCCGACTGCCGCGCCCGCCTGGCGCTCCTGACTCGTGCCAACGACCGGCTGCCCGCGCTGGTGGGACCGGCGCTGCTGGTCTTCGTGCTGGGCGGCGCGGGCAAGTTCCTGGTGCCGCTCGCGGCCGGGGCGGGGGCCGGTGCGGGCGCCGGGGCCGCGGCGTCGGCCGCCGGGGCCGGCGGTCACGGTCATGGCGTACGTCATGTCCTCACCGGCGGCGGGAAGCTGCCCGTCGCCGTGGCCGGGGCGATAGGCACGACGGCCACCGCGGCCGCCGTCGCGGCGGGCCTCGTCCTCAGCGGCGCCGGCGGCGGCTCGGCTCCCGCGCGCGTCACGTCGGCGGAGAGCGGGGAGGCGCAGC
>NZ_AOPZ01000250.1 GCF_000414115.1 Streptomyces aurantiacus JA 4570 | reverse complement strand
GGCGGAGCCCCCTGGGGGTGCACCCAGCGGGCCCCGTACGCTGTCCCCGTGGTGGAACCAATCCGCATCCCGGATGCGAAGGTCGCCCTCTCGACGGCCTCCGTCTACCCGGAGTCGACGGCGACGGCCTTCGAGATAGCCGCGCGCCTCGGCTACGACGGCGTCGAGGTCATGGTCTGGACGGACCCCGTCAGCCAGGACATCGAGGCACTGCGCCGCCTCAGCGACTACCACCAGATCCCCGTCCTCGCCGTACACGCGCCCTGCCTGCTGATCACGCAGCGCGTGTGGTCCACCGACCCCTGGGTCAAGCTCCAGCGGGCCAGGGCCGCCGCCGAGAAGCTGGACGCGTCGACGGTCGTCGTGCACCCGCCGTTCCGGTGGCAGCGCAATTACGCGCGCGACTTCGTCGAGGGCATCTGGCGCATGGCCGACGAGACGGACGTGCGGTTCGCCGTGGAGAACATGTATCCCTGGCGCTACCGCGACCGCGAGATGCTCGCGTACGCCCCCGACTGGGACGTCACCCAGGACGACTACCGCCACTTCACGATCGACCTGTCGCACACCGCGACCTCCCGCGTCGACGCGCTTCGGATGGCCGACCGCATGGGCGACCGGCTCGGCCACGTCCACCTCGCCGACGGCAAGGGCTCCGCGAAGGACGAGCACCTGGTGCCGGGGCGCGGCACCCAGCCCTGCGCCGAACTGCTCGAACGTCTCGCCGCGACCGGGTTCGACGGCCATGTCGTCGTCGAGGTCAACACCCGCCGCGCGATGTCCAGCGCCGAGCGGGAGGCCGACCTGGCCGAGGCGCTGGCGTTCACGCGGCTGCACCTGGCGTCGGCGGTGAAGGTGCCGCGCTCGTGACCGGCCAAGCACCGGACCAGGCCCCCGCCCCCCGCCGCCGGGGACGCCCCTCCCGTACGCAGTCGGAGCAGGGCCCCGCCATGCGCGAGGTGATCCTGGAGGCGGCCCGCGCCCAGTTCTCCGAGCGCGGGTACGAGAAGGCGTCCGTGCGGTCCATCGCCAAGGCGGCGGGCGTGGACTCGGCGCTCGTGCACCACTACTTCGGTACGAAGGAACAGGTCTTCGCGGCCGCCATCGAGGTGGCCTTCGCGCCCGCGTTCCAGGCGCCCGGCGCGGTGGAGGACGGGCCGCCCGAGGAGCTGGGGGAGCGGCTGACCCGCTTCATCCTCGGCGTCTGGGACAACCCGGAGACCCGTGCGCCGCTCCTGGCGATCGTGCGCTCCGCGGTCAGCAACGAGACGGCGGCCGCGGTCTTCCGCGACCTCGTCGCCGGTCAGGTGCTCGCCCGTATCGCCCGCGGCCTCGACCTGCCGGATGCCGAGCTGCGTGCCGAGCTGGCGGCGGCGCAGCTGGTCGGCACGGCGATGCTGCGGTACGTGATCAAGGTCGAGCCTCTTGCCTCGGTGGACCTGGAGCAGATCGTGGCTCGCGTGGCGCCCGTCGTGCAGGGGCATCTCACCGCTGACCAGTGACGTACCGGAGTGAGACGCCCGTCCCGGCATCCGGACACCCTGTCCGGATCTTGGATCCCCGGCGTACGCTCGACCTAAGTCACACATGAGTCACACACGCCCGGAACATGCCCCGCAGCATGACCCTTGAGGAGCGAGCGACGATGCCCGAGCT
Organism: Streptomyces aurantiacus JA 4570; assembly: GCF_000414115.1. Classification (GTDB taxonomy): domain Bacteria; phylum Actinomycetota; class Actinomycetes; order Streptomycetales; family Streptomycetaceae; genus Streptomyces; species Streptomyces aurantiacus_A. Next base: position 10,117 of record NZ_AOPZ01000250.1, on the reverse strand, counting down.
GAGGTCCCGCACAGTCACCCACGGACGCAACATGGCGGGCGCGCGCGCCCTTATGCGGGCCTCCGGGGTACCGGGCGCGGACATCGGCCGGAAGCCGATCATCGCCGTCGCCAACTCCTTCACCGAGTTCGTGCCGGGCCACACGCACCTGGCGCCCGTCGGCCGGATCGTGAGCGAGGCCGTCCGGGAGGCGGGCGGCATCCCGCGCGAGTTCAACACGATCGCCGTGGACGACGGCATCGCGATGGGCCACGGCGGCATGCTCTACTCACTGCCCTCCCGCGACCTGATCGCGGACTCCGTGGAGTACATGGTGGAGGCGCACTGCGCGGACGCGCTGATCTGCATCTCCAACTGCGACAAGATCACGCCCGGCATGCTGATGGCGGCCCTGCGCCTGAACATCCCGACGGTCTTCGTCTCCGGCGGCCCCATGGAGGCGGGCAAGACCACGCTCGTCAACGGCACGGTCCGCAAGCTCGACCTGATCGACGCGATGGTCGACGCGTCGAACGAGAACGTCTCGGACGAGGACGTCCTGCGCATCGAGGAGAACGCCTGCCCGACCTGCGGCTCCTGTTCCGGCATGTTCACGGCCAACTCGATGAACTGCCTGACGGAGGCCATCGGCCTCTCGCTGCCGGGCAACGGGTCGGTCCTCGCCACGCACACGGCCCGCAAGGCCCTGTACGAGCGCGCGGGCGCCACGGTCGTCGAGCTGACCAAGCGGTACTACTCCACCGACGCTTCCGACGACTCCGTCCTGCCGCGCAACATCGCCACCCACGCCGCCTTCGAGAACGCCATGGCCCTGGACATCGCCATGGGCGGCTCGACGAACACGATCCTGCACCTGCTCGCCGCGGCCCAGGAGGCCGGTGCCGGGTACGACCTGAACGACATCGACGCCGTCTCGCGCCGCGTCCCGTGCCTGGCGAAGGTCGCCCCCAACGTCGCGCCGACCACGACGTACTACATGGAGGACGTGCACCGCGCGGGCGGCATCCCCGCGATCCTCGGCGAGCTGTACCGCGGCGGGCTCCTCAACGAGGACGTGCACACCGTCCACTCCCCGTCCATCAAGGAGTGGCTGGACGCCTGGGACATCCGCAGCGGCTCCGCGTCCGACGAGGCCGTCGAGCTGTGGCACGCGGCCCCCGGCTGCCGCCGCTCCGCCGAGGCGTTCTCGCAGTCCGAGCGCTGGGACACCCTGGACACGGACGCGGCGAACGGCTGCATCCGCGACGTCGCGCACGCCTACTCCAAGGACGGCGGGCTCGGTGTCCTCAAGGGCAACCTGGCGGTCGACGGGTGCGTCGTGAAGACGGCCGGTGTCGACGAGTCGATCTGGACCTTCGAGGGCCCGGCGGTCGTCTGCGAATCGCAGGAAGAGGCCGTCGAGAAGATCCTCAACAAGCAGGTCGTCGAGGGCGACGTCGTCGTCATCCGCTACGAGGGCCCCAAGGGCGGCCCCGGCATGCAGGAGATGCTCTATCCCACGTCCTTCCTGAAGGGCCGCGGCCTCGGCAAGGCGTGCGCGCTCGTCACCGACGGCCGCTTCTCCGGCGGCACCTCGGGCCTGTCCATTGGCCACGCGTCCCCGGAGGCCGCGTCCGGCGGCACCATCGCCCTCGTCGAGGACGGCGACCGCATCCGCATCGACATCCCGAACCGCTCGATCGAGCTGCTCGTGGACGACACCGAGCTGGACCGCCGCCGCGAGGCCCTGGGCGGCGTGTACGCCCCCAAGTCCCGCGAGCGCAAGGTCTCGCAGGCACTGCGGGCGTACGCGGCGATGGCGACCAGCGCGGACAAGGGCGCGGTGCGGGACGTGTCGAAGCTGGGCTGACACAGCCGTACAGCAGGTGAGACTGTCCTGATTTGTCCTGCAACTGGCTTGATGCGCGGGCGCGTCTAGGGTGTGGAGTACATGCCATGGGCGGCCCGCGCCGCCCGTTTCACGGGGGAACGAGGTAGCAGGATGAGCAGCGAGGAACTGACGGTTGCCGCTGGGACGGACGAGGCCGAGGCGGCCGGCGGGGCGGAGATGACCGTCGAGGCCGCCGCGGCCCGGACCTACGCCGTCGTCGCGGACGTCAACGTCCGCTCCGGACCCGGCACTTCGTACGGCAAGGTCGGCCGGCTGCGGGCGGGCAGCCGCGTCTCCATCGCCTGCCAGCGGCCCGGCGAGACGGTGACGGGGCCGACGGGCACGTCGAAGATATGGGACCGGATCGGCAGCGGCCGGTATGTGTCGGACACGTATGTGAAGACGGGGAGCAACGGGTACGTGGCGCCGCGCTGCTGACCTCCGGGCGCGACGGGGCGCCCACGAAGCCGCCGATCTCCGGCTCGTCTCACCCGGACTTCGGCGGCTTCGCCGTGTCGAAGGCGTACAGCAGGTTGCCCGCGCCGGACACGATCGCCGCGCGCCCCGCGAACGTCACGCGCGGCGTCGGGCGGAGGTCGGAGCCGCCGTTGACCTTCGGGTCGGTCGACCACAGGCGCTCGCCGTCGCGCGGCGCGAGCGCGGCGACCCGGCCGCCGGCCGAGCCGAAGTACAGCGCCCCCGGCCCCGCGCTCGGCCCGGACGCGCCCTCCACACCCGTGTGCTCGGCCCACCGGAGCCTGCCGGAGGCGGCGTCGACGGCGCTGACCCGGCCGCTCTGCTCGGTGAAGTACACCGTGCCGTCGACGAGCCGCGGCGCTCCGCCGTACGCCCGGGGCAGCCGGGTCGTCGTCGCCTTGCCGCGCCCCGCGTCGAGGCGGACCACCGCGTCGTACTCGACGACTCCGATCTCGCCCACCCGCTGCCGCGCGAGCACGAGCCGTCCGCCGTCGGCCCCCAGCGGCTCCACCGGCCCGGCCACCCCGACGGGCCGCCCGAGTTCACCGGAGGCGAGACGGACGCCTCGCACCGTCACGCGCCGCACCTCCCCGGCCGTGACCTGCGCCTTCGGTGCGCACATCAGGTACGCCCGGCCGCCGGCGCCGAGCGGCGCGCACTGGTCGCCCGCGCGGAACGGGGACGTCCACAGGGTCCTGCCCGAGCGGGCGTCGCGGGCTTCGAGACGGGTGCCGTCGGCGTCGGCCGTCAGGACGGTGGAGCCGGTCACCACGGCGTCGGCGGCGCCGGGGCCCGCTACGGCCGTGGAATGGGCGCCGAACGGCGCGGACCACAGCTCCGTGCCGCGGGCGGCGTCCAGGCCGACGACCTCGTCCGGGCCCGCGGAGCCTTCGGCGGCGATGCGGTAGCCGATGACGGTGCGGGCGGGGTTCTCGGCGGAGCCGGGGTCCTTGGCGGAGCCGGGGCCCTGGTGGCCGTCGCGGCCGCCGGCGGTGGCCAGTCCCGCGAGGTACATGTCCTGGACCGGGACGCCCGGCCCGCCCCTCGTCCACAGCCGCTTGCCGTCCGCGACCCGGACCCGGGTCGCGATCACGCCGCCGCCCCCGCAGTACACCGAGTCGCCGCCCGGCAGACAGCGCACCTCGTCGGGGATCTTCGCCTTGCCCGCCGGCACGTCCTGCCGCCACGGCCGGAAGCCGCCCGGGAGCGCGGCCGCACCGGTCGCGGCCACGTTGCGGCCCTTGCCGTCGGGCCCGTCCGGGGTGCCCTCGGGGCCCGCGTCGAGCAGCGCGACTCCGGCGGCGACCACGCCGATGACGGCGACGGCGGCGAGAGCGGGGCGCCAGCGGCGGCGGGGGCCTCGGGGCCGAGGTTCGGGGGCCGCGGCGGCGGGGCCGGGCTCGCCGGACGTGTCGTCCCGCCCCAGCTGATGCTCGGTCACGACGTCACGCGTGCGCCCCCCGCCCGCGACGACCTCCAGCTCCGCCGGCAGATCCCGCAGCAGGACGAGGAGTTCGTCGACGGAGGGCCGGGCCGCCGGGTCCTTGGCCAGGCACGGCTCGACGGCCGCGCGCAGCGCCGGGGGCACGGAGTCGAGGGCGGGCGCCTCGTGCACGACCTGGTAGGCGGTCATGTAGGGGGAGTCCGCGTCGAAGGGCCCCTGCCCCGTCGCCGCGTACACCAGCAACGTACCGAGCGAGAAGACGTCCGAGGACGGCCCGACCCCGCGTGGCGTCTGCAGCTGCTCGGGCGACATGAAGGGCGGCGTACCGATGACCCGCCCCGTCATCGTCAGCGTCTGCTGATCGGCGGCGCGCGAGATGCCGAAGTCGATGACGCGCGGCCCCTCGTCCGAGAGCACCACGTTGGACGGCTTCAGGTCACGGTGGACGACGTCGGCGCGGTGGATGTCGCGCAGCGCCTCCGCGAGCCCGATGGCCAGCGAGCGCAGCTCGGCGCCGCCGATCGGCCCGCGCCCGGCGATGCGCTGCGCGAGGGTCGGGCCCTCTATGTACGTCGTGGCCATCCACGGGTGCAGACCCTCGGGGTCGGCGTCGACGACGGCGGCGGTGAACGCGCCGCTGACCCGGCGCGCGGCGGCGACCTCCTGCCGGAAGCGGGTGCGGAACTCGTCGTCGTTCGCGAACTGCTGGTGGATCAGCTTGATCGCGACCGGCCGCCCCGACGCCGTACGCCCCAGGAACACGGTGCCCATGCCGCCGGAGCCCAGGCGGGCCTCCAGCGGATAGCCGCCGATCTCCTCAGGGTCACCTGAGCGGAGCGACACTTTCGACCTCCCGTCCCGGGTGTCCCTCGTACATCTGTCTGCTTGCCCAAACTAGCGTGGGCTGGCCCCTGGGCCTTAGGCGGCTCGCCCCGGCTGGGGCTGCGCCCCTTTCCCCCCTCTTCGCCGCTTCGCGGCTCGTCCTCAAGCGCCGGACCCGCTTCGCGGCTCGTCCTCAAGCGCCGGACGGGCTTGGATGCTCCGGGCGGGCTTTTGGGCGTCGCGGGCGATAATCCGGGTGTGAGTGATGAATCGCGTACCGAGCAGACCCCTGGTACCCCCGCGGGACCGCAGCCCGAGCCCATCCGCTTCTTCGGCACTAGCTGGGTCGACCACACGGACCGTTACGGCCTGCGTCGTGTCGGCGTCGCGGTCGGCTCGCTCGGCGCGGCCGTCGCGGGCTGCCTGGTGCTGCGCTTCGCGTACCAGGGCCTGGAGATCGCGGACGTGGGCTCCTTCGTGAACATGCTGGTCGTGATCATGTTCGCGATCTGCAGCGCGATCGCGTTCCGGCGTACGTGGGAGGGGTTCGGCAAGCGCCACGACCCGCAGTCGGTGGCGTCGATGCGCAGCCTGATGATGATCGGCTTCATCGGCTCCCTGCTCGCGTACTTCTTCCGCTCCCTGAAGGAGGCCCCGGGCGAGAAGCTGCACCGGGAGGAGTACCGGACGGCGCGCGAGCAGTACGAGAAGCGGAACTCGCGACGGGCGGGCAACCCGTCGAAGCGCAAGCGCCGCAAGTAGCCCCTCGCTCGGGGGAGGCTTCCGGCCCACGGCCGGGGTCATCGCCAGGCCCGCCCCGGAGCGCGAGCATGACGGGACGGCCGACCACCCCAGCCGCTCGCCCGAATTCGCCCTCTCCTTCGACTCCGTAGCGGACCAGTAGGCCGCGGCATGGGCGCACAACTGCGCGCGACCCTGCCCGGCACCCCGCTCGTACGGGCCGTCCACGTCCCCTGGGACGCCGCCCAGGAGGCCCGCCTGAAGTCCCGGCTGCCGGGCTACCGCGCACTCGCCGTCCCCGGCCCACCGCCGCCTGCACTGGACGCGCCGGATCCCGCTGGACCTCCACCTGGCCCACCTGGGCAGCCGCTCGTACTTCGCGCGCCTGGGCCCGGACCGCGCCGCCCCCGTCCTCGCGGACGAGCGCGAGCACCTGCGCGCCCACTTCCCCGACGAGGTCGTGGAGGAGACGTACGCCTTGGACGTCACGGTCGTACGCAGCCCGCGTCACCCCGCCGCCCCCTTGACGCAGGCCCCACTGCCGGCCGCATAATCATCACATGATGAATATCGAGACCCCACCCCGGACCGAAGCGGGTCCGGCCGGGACCACCACCCCCGCGATCAGGGCCGAATCCCTCACGGTCGTACGAGGCCCCCGCACCGTCCTGCGCGGCCTCACGTTCGCCGTCCCCCGGGGCCAGATCACCGGGCTCCTGGGCCCCTCGGGCTGCGGCAAGTCCACGCTGATGCGCTCCGTGGTCGGCACCCAGGCCAAGGTCACCGGCACCTTGGAGGTGCTCGACCACCCGGCCGGCACCCCGGCCCTGCGCTCCCGCATCGGGTACGTGACGCAGAACCCGTCCGTCTACGACGACCTGACGGTCCGCCAGAACCTGGAGTACTTCGCCGCGGTCCTGGCCCCCGGCCGCGGCGCCGCGGCCGCCCGCCGCCACGAGGACGTCACCCGCGCCATCGCCGACGTCGACCTCACCGCCCACGCCGACGCCCTCGCGGGCAACCTCTCCGGCGGCCAGCGCAGCCGGGTCTCGCTCGCGGTGGCGCTCCTCGGCGCCCCCGAGCTCCTCGTGCTCGACGAGCCCACGGTCGGCCTCGATCCCGTGCTCCGCCGGGACCTGTGGAACCTCTTCCACACCATCGCCGCCGACCGCGGCACCACGATCCTGGTGTCGTCGCACGTCATGGACGAGGCGGAGCGCTGCCACCGGCTGCTCCTCATGCGCGAGGGCGAGATCCTCGCCGACGACACCCCCGACGCCCTGCGCGCCCGCACCGACTCCGAGACGGTCGAGGCCGCCTTCCTCCACCTGGTGGACGAGGCCAACGCCCGCTGACACCCACAAGCGGCCCCCAGCCACCTCACCCCCCCCAGCCACCTCACCCCTTGGAGCGAGCGAAATGAACCTCCACCGCACCCTCGCCACCGCAGCCCGGGTCCTGCGTCAGCTCCGCCACGACCCCCGTTCCATCGCGCTGATGCTCCTGGTCCCGTGCGTGATGCTGCTGCTCCTGCGCTACGTCTTCGACGGCAACCCCCGCACCTTCGACTCCATCGGCGCGTCCCTCCTCGGCATCTTCCCGCTGATCACGATGTTCCTGGTGACCTCCATCGCCACCCTCCGCGAGCGCACCTCCGGCACTCTGGAGCGTCTCCTCGCCATGCCCCTGGCCAAGGGCGACCTCATCGCGGGATACGCCCTCGCCTTCGGCGCCCTCGCCGTCGTCCAGTCGGTCCTCGCCACGGGCCTCGCCCTGTGGGCCCTGGGCCTGGACGTGACGGGCTCGGCCTGGCTGCTGCTCCTGGTCGCGCTCCTGGACGCCCTGCTCGGCACGGCACTCGGCCTGTTCGTCTCGGCCTTCGCCGCGTCCGAGTTCCAGGCGGTGCAGTTCATGCCGGCCGTGATCTTCCCGCAGCTCCTCCTCTGCGGCCTGTTCACGCCCCGCGACAAGATGCAGCCCGTCCTGGAGGCGATCTCCAACGTCCTCCCCATGTCGTACGCCGTCGACGGCATGAACGAAGTCCTGCGGCACCCCGACATCACCGGCGACTTCGTCCGCGACGCGGCGATCGTGGCGGCCTGCGCCGTCCTGGTCCTGGCCCTGGGCGCCGCCACCTTGCGCCGCCGCACCGCCTGACCCCGGCCGCGGACCGCGCGCCCGTCGCCCGATGCGAGGATGACCCCGAACGACGCACCCCCGGGAGGCCCGCGCCCATGAGCACGCCGAACAAGCCGAGCAAGTCGAGCACGCCGAACAAGCCCACCCAGAAGGTCGCCGTCCTCGGCACCGGAAAGATCGGCGAAGCGCTGCTCAGCGGCATGATCCGCAGCGGCTGGGCGCCCGCGGACCTGCTCGTCACCGCCCGCCGCCAGGAACGCGCCGAGGAACTCCGCACGCGCTACGGCGTGGAGGCACTCACCAACCCCGGGGCCGCGGAGCGCGCGGACACGCTCATCCTCGCCTGCAAGCCGCAGGACATGGCCGCGCTCCTCGCCGAGCTGGCGCCGCACGTCACCACCGACACGCTCGTCATCAGCGCCGCCGCGGGCATCACCACGGCCTTCATCGAGGAACGCCTCGCCGACACCACCCCCGTCATCCGCGTCATGCCGAACACGCCGGTCCTGGTGGACGAGGGCATGTCCGTCATCTCCGCGGGCAGCCACGCCACCGCGGCCGACCTGGCCCACGCGGAGGACATCTTCGGCGCCGTCGGCAAGACCCTCCGGGTCCCCGAGACCCAGCAGGACGCCTGCACGGCCCTGTCCGGCTCCGGACCGGCCTACTTCTACTTCCTCGTCGAAGCCATGACCGACGCGGGCATCCTCCTCGGCCTCCCGCGCGACAAGGCCCACGACCTCATCGTCCAGGCCGCGATCGGCGCCGCCGTCATGCTCCGCGACAGCGGCGAACACCCGGTCAAGCTCCGCGAGAACGTGACCTCCCCCGCCGGCACCACCATCAACGCCATCCGGGAACTCGAAAACCACGGCGTACGAGCGGCCCTGATCGCGGCCCTGGAAGCGGCCCGAGACCGAAGCCGAGAACTGGCGTCGGGCAACAACACGTGACCGAGGCTCCACGCCTCAGCCCGCCCGGGAGCTTTTCAGCCCGTCCGGCGTTTGAGGACGAGGCCGAAGGCCGATAGACGGAGGCATGTCCCACCCGCCCGGGACTCCCACCCCCGGGGGTCCGGGGGCGGAGCCCCCGGTTTCGGGAAGGGGCAGGGGCGGGACTGGGGAAAGCCCCGCAGGGCCACCCCACCCCCCACCCCCTACCCGGCGGCCGCCCCCGCAGGCAGCAGCCCCATAGCCCGATAGGCCGCATCGACGGTAGGCCGAGCCATCCCCCGAGCCCGCTCGGCCCCACTCCGCAACACGTCCCCCACATACGCGGAATCCGCGACGAGCGCCTGATGCCGCTCCCGCACAGGCCGCAGCAACTCCACCACCGCATCGGCGACGTCCTTCTTCAACGCCCCGTACGACGCGTACGCACCACTCAAGCCCTCCGGATCCCCGCCCTCACAAGCCGCGAGGATCTCCAGCAGATTCGAGACCCCCGGCCGGGCCGCACGGTCGTACCCGACCTCGCTCCCGCTGTCCGTCACGGCACGCATGATCTTCTTCCGGACGACATCCGGCTCGTCCAGCAGATAGATGATCCCGGCACCCGACTCATGGGACTTGCCCATTTTCGACGCCGGGTCCTGCAGATCCATGACCCGCGCGGCCACCTCGGGCCGCGTGGCCCGAGGCACCGCGAACGTGTGCCCGTACCGCTGGTTGAAGCGCACAGCCAGATCCCGCGTCAGCTCGACGTGCTGCGTCTGATCGTCCCCGACCGGCACCTCGCCGGCCCCGTACGCCAGGATGTCCGCCGCCATCAGCACGGGATACGTCAGCAGCGACAGCCGCACACTCCCGCCCCGCGCCTGCTCGACGGCCGACTTCTCCTTGTACTGGATCATCCGCCGCATCTCGCCGTCCGAGGCCACGCACTCGAGCAGATACGACAACCGCGCGTGCTCGTCCACATGACTCTGTACGAACACGGTGCACCGCTCGGGATCGAGCCCGGACGCGAGCAGCAGCGTCGCCGCCTGCCTGCTGAGCCTGCGCACCCGCCCGGGATCGTGCTCGACGGTCAGCGCGTGCAGGTCGACGACACAGAACAGCGCGTCGGCCCGGTGCTGATCGACGTCGGCCCACTGCCGGATGGCGCCCAGGTAGTTCCCGAGCGTCAGATGCCCGGTCGGCTTGACCCCACTGAAGATCCGCGTCATCTCTTCTCTCCCACTTCCGGAACGGGGCCGCCGACCCGGCGACCGGGTTCAGGACCTCCGGAGGGAGATACGCGAACGGCCGCCGAAGCGGCGGCCGTTGAGTGCATGCGTGAGCGCGGCCGCCGTCAGGCGGCCCACCACTGCTGGGTGCGCGCATGCGTAGTCATGGCCCCACCGTAGCGCGCCCCGCCCCGAAGTTGACACGCCCTGGACCGGAACGTAGTGTTCTCCGAGTTGCCCGACGTGAGCGCCAATCTCTGATCGGTCCCCGGGCGGCCATTCCGCAAGACCATTCAAACGATCGATGCACAGCCTCCTCGTTTCTCACGAGGGACTGCTGTCGGCTCGTTTTCGTGCGCTTTTGTGAAATGAGGAGTCCGCGTTCGAAGGAACGCCCCCGATTAGCTCGGGAGCCGAGATTCCGCTAAAGTCTCACTCGTCGGAACGGCCCAACAGC
>NZ_AOPZ01000249.1 GCF_000414115.1 Streptomyces aurantiacus JA 4570 | reverse complement strand
GCGCGCCGCGCGACCTCGATCCAGACGACGGAGAGCAGGATCGGCAGGCCGCGCCCGCGCCGCAGCACCTGGTGCAGCAGGGACGACTCAAGCCGCTGATAGTCGGACACGGTGCCGTGGAACCCGTGCCGCCCGCCCAGGAGTTCGGCGACCGCCGACGCCCACTCGCGCGGGCTGCCCGGCCGAAAGGGCAGCTGTCCGGCGAGCGTGTCGAGCTGGATCTGCGCCGCGTCGATGCCCGCCTCGTCGAGCTCAGGGTCCGCCTCCCCGCTCAGCAGCAGGCACAGCAAGGAGAGGTCGGGCCGCTCGGACCTGGCCTCGTCGGCGAACCTGCGCCGCCATTCACTGGACTTCGCGGGCTGTGCGCGCATCCGTGCCTCTGTCGTTTCTGTCTGGCACCGGTGGACTCGCCGGTGGGGGTCCGTCCGTGGTGCGGTGTGCGATCGTGCGCTGAGGGTTCGTCCGTGGTGCGGTGTGCGGTCGTGCGGTGGCGGTCGTACGTGTGCGTCGTACGGGTGCGGTCGCGGCTGCCGCCGGTCTCGTTGCCGGAGAGGCAAATTCCCGTGGGACCTTAGCCGTAAGCGCGGGTACCACAGGTGACTGGCCATATCGCACCGCTCATGCCCGCGCTCGCTGCCCGCACTCTTCGCTGCCCGGACCGTCCGCGTCTTGGCCCTTTCCGTCACGCCGTGCCACCAAAAGTGTCACGCCGTGCGACGAGGCTCTCGGTAGTGGTGGTAGCTGTGATGCGCGGCGAAGCCCATCCCCTCGTACAGCGCCCGCGCGCCGCCGTTGTCCTCCTCCACCTGGAGCCACGCGGCCGACGCGCCCTCGTCGAGCGCGCGCCGGGCCAGCGCCGCCATCACGGCCGTGGCCAGGCCCGTGCGCCGCAGCGCCGGATCCACCTCGACGGCCATGAAGCCCGCCCACCGCCCGTCGACCACGCACCGCCCGATCGCCGCGGGCGGCCCGTCCGCGCCGGGCACGGCGGCGAACCACACGGAAGGGCCACTCGTGAGCACCTTCAGCACGTGCGGCCCCGGCTCCCCGGACCGCTGGTAGCGGCCGAGCCACGCCTCGTCCACGGTCCGCGAGAGGACCACGCGGTCCGCGTCCGCGTCGAGGTCCCCGACCGGGGCGAGCCCGCCGGCCCACACCTCGGCGCTGACCTCACGCTCCCAGCCGCGGTCGGCCAGTTCGGCGCAGAGCAGCTCCTGCGTGCCCGCGGCGCCGGTCGCGGTCTGTACGTACGCGGGCAGCCCCCGGCCGGCGTACCAGCGCCGCGCGAACGCCAGCGCGTCGTCGAGCGGACGGTCCGGATCCGCCAGCGGCAGCACGGAGTTGGCCCGCCGCGTGAACCCCGAGGAAGCCCGCAGTTCCCACCCGCCGAGCCGCTCGCTCTCCACCGGCTGCCAGGCGCGCGCCGTGACCCGCGCCAGCTCCTCGTACGTCGCCGCGGGGCCGCGCCGCCGGGCCGGGGCGGCGGGCACGGTCTTCCCGGCGACCAGCGTCCGCTCCGCGATCCGGACGATTTGTCCGTCCCGCCGTGTGATCACCAACACACCGTCATTCCACGATGCGAGAACACCCACCGTGTCGGTGAACCCGCCGCCGGGTGCACCACCTTCGTCCACGCGTCGGACAGAGACACGTTTGCCCACGTCAGAAGGGGTAATTCGGACTTCGAGTCGCCCACCCGCAGTGAATTCCACAGCTCTGTACGCCCCTCCTGTTCGGATCATGCCCGGGAACGGAGATACTAGGTGCGGGCATCGACGACGCCGCGCTCCCGCGCGCCAGGCGAGCGGAGCCTGAGGACGGCCCGCCAACGCCCGTATCGAGGAGGAACGACAGCGTGACCTACGTCATCGCGCAGCCTTGTGTCGACGTCAAGGACAAGGCGTGCATCGAGGAGTGCCCGGTCGACTGCATTTACGAGGGCTCCCGGTCCTTGTACATCCACCCGGACGAATGCGTCGACTGTGGTGCCTGTGAACCGGTCTGCCCGGTCGAGGCGATCTTCTATGAGGACGACACTCCGGAGGAGTGGAAGGACTACTACAAGGCGAACGTCGAGTTCTTCGACGAGCTCGGCTCGCCCGGTGGCGCCAGCAAGCTCGGCCTGATCGAGCGCGACCACTCCTTCATCGCCGCGCTGCCGCCGCAGAACCAGTAACAGCGGCAGCCCGAGCGTCGCCCCGGTCCCGTACGGCATCCGCGCCGCACGGGACCGAGGCGTTTGCAACGACCAGTACCAGCACGGGAGTCACCACGTGTCCGCAGTCTCCGACCGGCTTCCCACCTTCCCCTGGGACAAGCTCGAGCCGTACAAGGCCACGGCGGCCGCCCACCCCGGCGGCATCGTCGACCTGTCGGTGGGCACCCCCGTGGACCCGGTCCCCGAGCTGATCCAGAAAGCGCTGATCGCGGCCGCGGACTCGCCCGGCTATCCGACGGTCTGGGGCACGCCGGAGTTGCGCGACGCGCTCACCGGGTGGTGCGAGCGGCGGCTCGGCGCCCGCGGCTTCACGCACCGCAACGTCCTGCCGGTCGTCGGTTCCAAGGAGCTGGTGGCCTGGCTCCCGACGCAGCTGGGCCTCGGCCCGGGCGACGTGGTGGCCTACCCGCGGCTGGCCTATCCGACGTACGAGGTGGGGGCGCGACTGGCCCGTGCGGAGTACGTCGCCTACGACGACCCGACGTCGCTCGACCCGACGGACCTCAAGCTGCTGTGGCTCAACTCGCCGTCGAATCCCACCGGTCGCGTCCTGTCGAAGGACGAGCTCACCCGGACCGTCGCGTGGGCGCGCGAGCACGGCGTGCTGCTCGTCAGCGACGAGTGCTACCTGGAGCTCGGCTGGGAGGCCGAGCCGGTGTCGGTGCTGGACCCGGACGTGTGCGGCGGTTCGTACGACGGGATCGTCGCCGTCCACTCGCTCTCCAAGCGGTCCAATCTGGCGGGCTACCGGGCGGCGTTCATCGCCGGTGACGAGGCCGTCCTCGGCGATCTGCTGCAGATCCGCAAGCACGGCGGCATGATGACCTCCGCGCCGACCCAGGCGGCCGTCGTGGCGGCGCTCGGTGACGACGAGCACGTGCGCGTGCAGCGCGAGCGGTACGCCGCGCGCCGCACGGCGCTGCGGGACGCCCTCGTCGGGCACGGCTTCCGCATCGAGCACAGCGAGGCGAGCCTGTACCTGTGGGCCACCCGCGACGAGTCCTGCTGGGACACCGTGGGCCACCTCGCGGAGCTGGGCATCCTGGTGGCGCCCGGCGACTTCTACGGCGAGGCGGGGCGCGACTTCGTCCGCGTGGCGATGACGGCGACGGACGAGCGGGTGGCGGCCGCGGTGGCGCGGCTGCGGTGATGTCCCCGTCCCGGACGACAGGACAGTGCGAAGGGACGACAGGACAGCGCGAAGGGGTGCCGGAAGCCGTGAGCTTCCCGCACCCCTTCGGTGTCTGCGCGGGCGGATCAGCCGAGCGGCAGCTGCGGGAGCCCGGCCGTCGGCGCGCCCTTGCCCAGGGCGTCGGTGGGCAGCCCGCCCTTGGTGGCGGGGCCCGTGGTGTCGCCGACCACCTCACCGGTGGCGTCGGTGAGGTCGCTGCCGACCTGCTGCGCGGCGGGCGCGGTGGTCCTGACGCTCTTGCCGAGGGCCTGGCCGACGGCCGGAGTGCCCTTCTTCACGGCCTTGCTGCCGGTCTCGCCCGCGAGGTCGGTGACCTTCTGAGCCGTGTCGTCGACCGTGTCACCCACGTTGGCGCCGTCCAGGGCCGTGAAGCCGCGGAGGTCGGAGGTGGCGGGGAGCTCGGCGGCGCTGGCGGAGCCGGCCGCACCGACCACGGGTGCCGCTCCCGCCGCGACGAGCAGTGCGGCACGGGCGATCCGACGGGTCAGGGGGAGGGACATGATGCTCCTTCAGACGGAGAGAACGTGTGAGGTGTCCGGCCGTTCCGCGGTGCGGACGCGGTGCGGATTCCGGCGTTCGGACGCAGTGACTACCGCTCGAAGCTCCCGAAGGTTGCGGTGCGCCAATGTAAAGAGTTGGTAATGCGTCGCATTATCAGCTACGGATAAAATCGGGCAAACAGCATTCACGTCGAAACTGTCCCGGTCACCCGACGTCCTTTGTTCACAAGGGTTGTGGGGCGCCCGCCGCGGATGTCCGGAAGATCTGCTTCCGCGTCAGCGCGCGGTGATCGCCATGCCCCCTTCGGGTGAGCGGCCGCACTACTGCCCAGTGACGATTCGGACCTCGGCGGCCGACTCCGGTCACGGCCCTCCGCGGCGAGTCGGGCCCTGGGGCGGCGGGTTAGGGTCGGAGCCATGGACCGGACGCCAGCTCACTCCGCCGCCCGCCCCGCCGACACCGGCGTGGCCGCCGACACCGCCCGCCCGGCCGGCGCGGCCCCGCTCGACCTCACCCTCGACGCCGCCGCGCTGACCGCCGCGCTCGTCGACTTCCCGTCGCCGAGCGGCGAGGAGAAGGCCCTCGCGGACGCCATCGAGACGGCCCTGCGGACCCTGCCGCACCTGACGGTCGACCGGTACGGCAACAACGTGGTGGCCCGCACCAGCCTGGGCCGGAGCGAGCGCGTGATCCTGGCCGGCCACATCGACACGGTCCCGATCGCGGAGAACCCTCCCAACGTCCCCTCCCGCCTCGACGAGGACGGCGTGCTGTGGGGCTGCGGCACCTGCGACATGAAGTCGGGCGTCGCGGTGCAGCTGCGCATCGCGCAGACGGTGCCCGAGCCCAACCGCGACCTCACCTTCGTCTTCTACGACAACGAAGAGGTCGCCGCGCACCTGAACGGCCTGGGGAAGGTCGCCGAGGCCCACCCCGACTGGCTGGAGGGCGACTTCGCGGTCCTCCTGGAGCCCACCGACGGGCAGGTGGAGGGCGGCTGCCAGGGCACCCTGCGGGTCCTGCTGCGGACCAAGGGCGAACGGGCGCACTCCGCGCGCGCGTGGATGGGCTCCAACGCGATCCACGCCGCCGCCCCGATCCTGGCGAAGCTGGCCGCGTACGAACCGCGCACGCCGTTCGTCGACGGCCTCCAGTACCACGAGGGCCTCAACGCCGTCGGCATCGAGGGCGGCGTCGCCACCAACGTCATCCCCGACGTGTGCACGGTCACCGTCAACTTCCGCTACGCGCCGGACCGTACTCCGGAGGAGGCCGAGACCTTCGTGCGCGAGTACTTCGCGGACTGCGGGATCGACGAGTTCGTGGTCGACGACCACTCCCCGGGCGCCCGGCCCGGCCTCACGCACCCCGCGGCGGCGGCCTTCATGGCGGCGGTCGGGGGCGAGGCCAGGCCGAAGTACGGCTGGACGGACGTCTCGCGCTTCAGCGCGCTCGGCGTGCCCGCGGTCAACTACAGCCCCGGCGCCCCGATCCTCGCCCACAAGATCGACGAGCGGGTCCAGGCGTCGCTGATCCCCGAGGCCGAGGACCGGCTGCGCTCCTGGCTGACCGCCTGACCCGATCTCCGACTTCTGGAGTTACGCCCCGCTTAACGCCCGTAGACCTACGCTGAAGTGGCACAACGAGCGAGTTGAGCGCGGCCGTGCGGGCGGGCCGGGGTCGACCGGCAGTGGAAGGGGACGTTCATGGGCAATCCGGAAGCGCAGGGTCCGCCGGAGGAGCAGCGTCTGGGGCCGGTGGTGCGGCGGCGCGATCAGATCACGCCCGGCACCACGGACCAGCGGCTCCTCGACACCGAGGGCGACGCCGAGTGGGTGCACACCGACCCCTGGCGGGTCATGCGCATCCAGTCCGAGTTCGTCGAGGGCTTCGGCGCCCTCGCCGAACTCCCCAGCGCCATCAGCGTCTTCGGCTCCGCCCGCACCCTGCCCGGCTCCGCCGAGTACGAGGCCGGGGTGCGGCTCGGCAAGGCCCTGGTCGACGCGGGCTTCGCGGTGATCACCGGGGGCGGGCCCGGGGCCATGGAGGCCGCCAACAGGGGGGCCCGTGAGGCCAAGGGCATCTCCGTCGGGCTCGGCATCGAGCTGCCCTTCGAGCAGGGGCTCAATCCGCACGTCGACATCGGCGTCAACTTCCGCTACTTCTTCGTGCGCAAGACCATGTTCGTGAAGTACGCGCAGGGGTTCGTCGTCCTGCCCGGCGGGCTCGGCACCCTCGACGAACTCTTCGAAGCGCTCACCCTCGTCCAGACCCGCAAGGTCACGCGCTTCCCCATCGTCCTGTTCGGCACCGCCTACTGGGGCGGCCTCGTCGACTGGCTCCGCGACACCGTGGTCGCCCAGGGCAAGGCGTCCCAGAAGGACCTGATGCTGTTCCACGTCACGGACGAGGTGGAGGAGGCGGTGGCGTTGGTGACGAAGGAAGTGGGCCGGTAGGGCCCCGCGGGGCTTTTGAGCTGTACTTGTCAGCCCCTCCGGCGTTTGAGGAGCGGGGGTCTGGGGGCGGGGGAAGGGGCGGGACTGGGGAAGCCCCCGGCAGGGGCCTACGCCAGCCCCCGCCGGGCAACCGCCGGAGGCCGGTGCCCGGCGATCGTCGCGACCATGTCGAGAACCTGCCGCGTCTCGGCGACTTCGTGGACGCGATACACCTGCGCCCCGAGCCACGCGGACACCGCGGTCGTGGCCAACGTCCCGATCACCCGCTCCTTGAGCGGCCGATCCAGCGTCTCCCCGACAAAGTCCTTGTTGGAGAGGGAAACCAGCACGGGCCACCCCGTCTCCACCAGCTCGGGCAACCGCCGAGTCGCCTCCAGAGAATGCCGCGTGTTCTTCCCGAAGTCGTGCCCGGGATCGATGAGGACGGACTCCCGGGGCACCCCCAGGCCGACGGCCCGCTCGGCAAGCCCCACGGTCACCCGCAGGATGTCGGCGACGACGTCGTCGTACTCGACGCGATGGGGCCGCGTACGCGGCTCGGCGCCACCCGCGTGGGTGCACACGAGCCCGACCCCGTACCGCGCGGCGACCTCCGCGAGCTTCGGATCGACCCCGCCCCACGCGTCGTTGAGCACATCCGCCCCGACGTCGCAGACGGCCTCGCCGACCTCGTGCCGCCAGGTGTCGACACTGATGACGACGTCGGGAAAGCGCCGCCGCACCTCCGCGACGAACCCGACGGTCCGCCGCGCCTCCTCCTCGGCGGTGACCTCCTCGCCGGGCCCCGCCTTCACCCCGCCGATGTCGATGATCGCCGCGCCCTCGGCCACCGCCCGCTCCACGCGCGCGAGGGCGGGCTCGTCGCGGAAGGTGGCGCCCTGGTCGTAGAAGGAGTCCGGGGTCCGGTTCACGATCGCCATGATCACCGGTTCGTGCGCGTCGAACTCGCGCCTGCCCAGCCTGAGCATCCCCTGTGAGCCTCCTTGTCGTTCCTTGTCCGGCCTCGCGGCCCGGCCGCCTGCGACCTTAACTGTCAGAGGCGCATGGCACGATCGGAGCCAGACAGTAGCCAGACAGTTTTCGTGCCGGCCGCGAGCGGTCGGCATCCGAGCGTGGGGACCGCAGAGATGGTCATGTTCCTGTTCTTGGTCATCGCCCTCGTCGTCGTGGTCGGGGCGGTGACGCTGGCGGTCCTCGGCGGCGGGGAGAGCGGCGCGCTGCCCGAAGCGGCGCCGGAGCGGTTCACCGACCCGCTGCCGCCGGACCGCCCGCTGCGCCGCGCCGACGTGGAGGCGGTGCGCTTCCCCATGACGGTCCGCGGCTATCGCATGGTCGACGTGGACGAGGCCCTGGACCGCGTCGCCGCCGAGCTGGCCGAGCGGGACGCCCGCATCGCCGAGCTGGAGGCGGCCCTCGCCGGCGCCCAGGCCACGGCGGTCGGCGGCCCCGGCCTGCTGAAGGGGTACGGCGCGGCGGCGCGCGGGCCCGCACACCCCGGCGCCCCGGCGCCGGCCGACGAGCGACCGGAGGACGGCAAGTGAGCGGCGGCGCGATCCCCGGCCCGGACGGCGGCCTGCGCTGCCCGTGGGGCCTGTCGACCGAGGACTATGTGGCGTACCACGACGCGGAATGGGGCCGCCCGGTCCACGGCGACGACGCGCTGTTCGAGCGCCTCTCCCTGGAGGCGTTCCAGTCGGGCCTCTCCTGGATCACGATCCTGCGCCGGCGCGAGGGCTTCCGCGCCGCCTTCGCCGACTTCAAGATCGCCGCGGTCGCGGAGTTCGGTGCCGCCGACCGCGAGCGGCTGCTCGCCGACGCGGGCATCATCCGCAACCGCGCGAAGGTGGACGCGACCCTCGCCAACGCGCGCGTGCTCGCCGACTGGCCCGCCGGCGAACTGGACGAGCTGATCTGGTCGTTCGCCCCGGACGCCACCGCGCGCCCGGTGCCGGCGACGCTCGCCGACGTGCCCGCGATCACGGACGAGTCGACGGCCCTGTCCAAGACCCTCAAGAAGCGCGGCCTCCGCTTCGTCGGCCCCACCACGGCCTATGCCCTGATGCAGGCATGCGGCCTGGTGAACGACCACCTCGCGGACTGCGTGGCCCGCGAGGCGAGCGGCGCCCGGGCCTCCGGCTAGCGGCCCAGGTAGTTCGGCCTGGCCTTGTCGAGGAACGCCTGCACGGCGATGGCGTGGTCCTCGGAGGCCCCCGCCTTCGTCTGCAGCTCGTCCTCCTTGTCCAGGGTCTCGTCCAGGGAGTGGGCGGCGGCGTACGCGAGCGACTCCTTGAGCGCCCCGTAGGCGAGCGTCGGCCCCTCGGCGAGCGCGCGGGCCACCGTGCGCGCCTCGTCCGCGAGCTCGGCCGCCGGCACGACCTTGTTCGCGATCCCCAGGTCGTACGCCTCCTGCGCCTTGATGTTGCGCGGGAACAGCAGCAGGTCGGCGGCGCGGCCCGGGCCGATCAGGCGCGAGAGGGTCCAGGAGACCCCGGAGTCGGCGGTCAGCGCGACACCCGCGAACGAGGTGTTGAACGCGGCCGTGTCCGCGACGACCCGGTAGTCGGCGGCGAGCGCGAAGCCGAAGCCCGCGCCGGCCGCCACGCCGTTGACCCCGGCCACGACCGGCTTGGGCATGCCGGTCAGGGCCCGCACGATCGGGTTGTAGTGCTCGCGCACCGTGCTCATGGTGCCCCCGGAGCCCGACTCGCGGTCGGCGGCGAGCAGACCGACGTGCTCCTTGAGGTCCTGGCCCACACAGAAGGCGCGCCCGGTCGCGGTGAGCAGCACGGCGCGCACCGCGGGGTCCGCCGCGGCCGAGCGGGCCGCCTCCCGCAGGGCGACCTTGGCCTCGACGTTCATCGCGTTCATCGCGTCGGGACGGTTCAGCGTGATCGTCGCGAGCCCGTCGCTCACCTCGTAGAGCACGGTGTCGGCCATGTGGTCCCCTCCGCTGGTCCTGTGACGTCGTGTGACCGGTCGCGTGCCTGTTCGCGTGACTGGTCGTGTGGGCTTCGGGGCCAGCATGACCTAGATCATCGGCCGTCGGTATGCGGTCGCCGATGTGACCTGCGTCAAAGTATTTGTGACGGGTGAACCGTGTGGGGCGGCGCAGTATTGCAGTCACATCGCCGAATTGAGTGGTTTTGCGGTCGCGCGTTGCGCAAGCGATGCCGACTGATGTTGGTCATCGGGTCCCGCGATGCGGGATAATGACCTGGAAGCAATGTGTTCGATGCCGGTGACACCTGGGTTGTCGGCTGCGACAAGCTGGTTTCAGGAAGGGGAACGAGCATGGCGGCCATGAAGCCGCGGACGGGCGACGGCCCGCTCGAGGTGACCAAGGAGGGGCGGGGCATCGTCATGCGCGTTCCGCTCGAAGGCGGCGGTCGACTTGTCGTCGAACTGACCCCGGACGAGGCCGACGCCCTCGGCGACGCCCTGAAGAAGGTTGTCGGCTGACGCGCAAGCGGCCACACTTTTCACCACACTTTTGAGCTGCCCCGGCATCGTACGACGAGCCGGGGCAGTGCTGTGTCCGGGGGCCGCGGGCATACGTGATCTTGACGGGCCCCGTTAGGGGCGCGGGGAACTGCGCGCTCAGCCCCCACAGGCCCGCAGATCAGAACCGCACATCCAGCGAAGCGCTACCGCTTGACGGCGCAGAGGAGGCCGTCGCCCACCGGGAGCAGTGACGGCACCAGATCCTGGCTCTCGCGCACCGCGCGCAGCAGCTCGCGCAGCCGCAGCACCTCCACGGGCTGCGGCCCGGAGTCCACGGTGCGGCCGTCGGCGAAGACGCCCTCGAAGCAGACGAGCCCGCCCGGACGGAGCAGGCGCAACGATTCAGCGAGATAGTCGATGCACTCGGTGCGGTCGCCGTCGCAGAACACCAGGTCGTAGCCGCCGTCGGCGAGGCGGGGCAGTACGTCGAGGGCGCGGCCCGGGATGAAACGGGCGCGGTTGCCGGCGAAACCCGCGGCGCGGAACGCCGTGCGGGCGAACTGCTGGCGCTCTGGCTCCGGATCGACGGTGGTCAGGACGCCGTCGGGGCGCATCCCGTGCAGCAGGTGGATGCCCGACACTCCCGTGCCCGTACCGATCTCGGCGACCGCCTTGGCGTCCACGGTGGCGGCCAGCATCCCCAGCGCGGCGCCGGTGCCGGGCGACACCGAGCGAAGTCCCGCTTCCCGCGCGCGGTCACGGGCCCAGCGAAGCGCCTCGTCCTCGGCGACAAAGGCGTCGGCGAACGCCCAGCTCGTCTGCCGGTTGCCGGTAATGGCCCTCTCCTGTCCCCGTGGTTGCCTGGCCGTGACTGTATCCGTTGGGGCCGGGAACCTGCAGATGGGACCGTGCGTTTAGAAGGGGTGTGAGGACAGCGGGGGCATAGTCATGGATCTGGATCCGAAGTCGGGCAGCGAAGTCCGCGGCACGCGGACCGAGCAGGCCCGGCACACCAAGCGGCAAGTACCAAATTCACGTAAAAACGCTTATCCGGAGCTAACGGGCGAGGTGGTTATGGTAGGGGCTCCACTGGACACCACCAGAGCCGACAGGGGAGGTGCGGCCGCGTCCGCGGATCGGGGAGGAGCGCTTCGGCGCTTTCTCGGATTGGCGGGTAAGCCGAAATCCGTGACCTACACCGCTGACCGTTCCCGCGCCACCGACTCCGCTCAGACCGCGACCTTTGCCGCTGACGCGGAATCGCAGGCGTGGACTCCTCCCACGTGGGAGGAGATCGTCAGCACGCACAGCGGCCGGGTCTATCGTCTCGCCTACCGCCTGACGGGCAACCAGCACGACGCCGAGGACCTCACGCAAGAGGTCTTCGTCCGCGTCTTCCGCTCCCTGTCGACGTATACGCCAGGCACCTTCGAGGGCTGGCTGCACCGCATCACCACGAACCTCTTCCTGGACATGGTCCGGCGCAAGCAGCGCATCCGCTTCGACGCCCTCGGGGACGACGCGGCGGAGCGGCTGCCCAGCCGCGAGCCCTCCCCACAGCAGGTGTTCAACGACACCCACTTCGACGCGGACGTCCAGCAGGCGCTCGACACCCTCGCGCCCGAGTTCCGCGCCGCGGTCGTCCTGTGCGACATCGAAGGTCTTTCGTACGAGGAGATCGCCGCCACCCTGGGCGTCAAGCTCGGTACGGTCCGCAGCCGTATCCACCGCGGTCGCTCCCAGCTGCGCAAGGCCCTGCAGCACCGTTCCCCCGAGGCCCGCGCGGAGCGTCGCTCGCTCGCAGTGAGCGGTGCCGTGGCGCTGGGAGGAGGGGGCGCGACCGCGTGAGTGGATCACGGTCCAATCCTGCCGAGCGGCATCTCGCCGAGCAGCACCTGGGGGACCGGCTCGCCGCGCTGGTCGACGGTGAGCTCGGTCATGACGCACGCGAGCGAGTGCTCGCGCATCTTGCGACCTGTCCGAAGTGCAAGACCGAAGCCGACGCGCAGCGCCGGCTCAAGAACGTCTTCGCGCAGACGGCGCCGCCGCCCCCCAGCGAGAGCTTCCTCGCCCGCCTGCAGAGCCTTCCCGGCTCCGACATCGACGACATCGGCCGGTCCGGGGGCCCGCGGACGCCCGTCGACGACGGCTTCGCCACCGGCTCGTCGGACTCCACCGGCCTGCCCAACGGCGGTGTCTTCAGCATCCGCGGGGGAAGACCCGAGCCCCTCGCCGGGTACGTCCCCTCGGGCGCCCACGCCGCGGTGCTGCCCAGTGAGGAGCGCGGCTTCCGCATCCATGACGTCGGCAGGTCCGAGTCCGAGCGGTCCGTCTGGCTCGGGCGGCGGTTCGCGTTCGCCGCGGCCGGAGCGGTGTCGCTGGCCGCGATAGCCCTCGGCGGGGTCACCATGGGCTCGCCCCTCACCGCCGGCGAGCAGCGTGCCGGCGGCGCCGGAGCGGCCAACAGCAACGCGTCCCCGCTGCGTCCACCGAGCACTCCCAACGCCGCCCTGCCCGACTCCGTGCGGCGCCGCAGCGGCAACCCGCTCTCCGTGCAGGGGCCGCGGCAGCCGCAGGCGCTCGCGTCCACGACGGCCGCGTCGCCGCTGCTCTCCGGGGCGCCCCTGCGGCCCGGGTATCCACCCACGGGGCATCAGCTGACCGCGCCGCTCCTTGCCGGGGCGGGCGTGATGTCCCCGCTGGTGCGGGCCGTGGCCGACGACACCCCGGGCGCCGCGCCACACGGCCTCACCCTCAACGCCGCCGCCGACCCCACCCCCACCGCCTCGCCGAACCCCGGCACCGGCCCGCTGCACGGCACGTCCCAGTTCCGCTGACGCACCCTGCGCGTCGGCCCGGGGACCTGGTTGAATCCTCGGTGGACCGTGCCCGCCGGGAACTGGGCGGACACGGAATGCAGCACGTAATCGGCGTCCGCCGCGGGCCAGTTGTGGGGAGAGCATGGACGTTGGCACTGGGCCTGAGCGGGATTCCGGGGTGACCCCCGGCGAGACTTCCCGGGGCGGGACGCCCCGTGACGGAGACGGGCAGGGGGCAGCAGCCCCCGTTGGGGAACCTCGCGGCGCGGCGCCTGCGGGTGAGGTGGCGCGGGAAGCGGTGCCTCAGGACGCGGTGCCTCAGGACGCGGTGCCTCAGGGCGCGGTGCCCGGTGCCGCGGGCGGCGGTGCCGGGGGTGCGGCTGGAGCGGACGTCGCCGAGGGTGCCGCCGTGGGCGGTGCGCATCCGGCTGTCCATGACGCGTCGTTCACGACCGACGTGCCCGCCGCCGCGGCCGCCGCCGAGCGTCCCCGGCCGTTGCACGACCCCGACCCGTACAGCACGCCGCCGTACGGGGAGCCCGGCCCCTGGGCCCCCGCGCCGCCCGTACAGCACCCCATGGCGACGCCTGCGCAAGGCACCCCTGCCTACGGGGCCCCGGCTCAGGGCATGCCCGCACCCGGTACCCCGGCCCAGGGCACGCCCGCCCCGGCCGCCGCCG
>NZ_AOPZ01000248.1 GCF_000414115.1 Streptomyces aurantiacus JA 4570 | reverse complement strand
CGCTGGCGGGTACCGCTGCCGCTGCCGCGCGGGGCGCCGGAAGCGGCGCGGGCTCCGGGACCGCTTCGGGTGGCCCTTCCGGTGTTTCCGGTACGACGACGGGGGCCGAGGCCGACGTGCGGGCGGCGCGGTCCGTCGCGGTCCAGGCGAGTGTCGTCGGCGAGGAGGCCGCGGGCGGGGAGGCCGTCGCGACGCCGCCCGTAGGGTGGGCCGCGCCGGCCGACCTCGGCGCGCCCGCGACCTTCGTGCTCCTTCGGCACGGCGAGACCCCGCTGACCCCCCAGAAGCGCTTCTCCGGCAGCGGCGGGAGCAACCCCTCCCTCTCCGACATCGGCCGGGAGCAGGCCGTCCGCGTCGCCGCCGCGCTGGCCGCGCGCGGCACGGTCCAGGCCGTCGTCTCCTCCCCGCTCCTGCGCTGCCAGGAGACGGCTCGCACCGTCGCCGCCCGGCTCGGACTCGACGTACACCTCGAAGAGGGCCTGCGCGAGACGGACTTCGGGGACTGGGAGGGGCTGACCTTCGCCGAGGTGCGCGAGCGGCAGCCCGACGAGCTGACCGCGTGGCTGGCCTCGCCGGACGTCGCGCCGCCCGGCGGCGAGTCCTTCGCCGAGGTCACGGCCCGCGTCGAGGCCGCGCGCGACAAGCTCCTGGCGGCGTACGCGGGCCGCACCGTGCTGCTCGTCACCCACGTCACGCCCGTCAAGACCCTGGTCAGGCTCGCCCTCGGCGCGCCGCCCGAGTCGCTGTTCCGCATGGAGCTCTCGGCGGCGTCGCTGTCGGCGGTGGCGTACTACGGGGACGGCAACGCGAGCGTGCGGCTGCTGAACGACACGGCGCATCTGCGCTGACGGCCCGTACGGCCCGCCGCGCGGCGGCTCAGCGCAGGGCCGCCGCGTCCCGGGCCAGGGACTCCACGCGCGCCCAGTCCTTGGCCGCGACCGCGTCGGCCGGGAGCATCCAGCTCCCGCCCACGCAGCCCACGTTCCTCAGACCCAGGTAGCCGGGCGCGGAGGCGGCGGTGATGCCGCCGGTCGGGCAGAAGCGCGCCCCCGGCAGCGGACCGGCGAGGGACTTCAGATACGCGGTCCCGCCCGCCGCCTCCGCCGGGAAGAACTTCATCTCGCCGACGCCCCGCTCGAGCAGCGCCACGACCTCCGAGGCGGTCGAGACGCCCGGCAGGAACGGCAGCCCCGACGCCGACATCGCGTCGAGCAGTGCCGGCGTCCAGCCGGGGCTGACGAGGAAACGGGCGCCCGCGTCCACCGCGTCCGCGACGTTCCGCGCGGAGATGACGGTGCCGGCGCCGACGACGGCGTCCGGCACGGCGTCGGCGATCGCCCGGATCGCGTCCAGCGCGACGGGTGTCCGCAGCGTGACCTCGATCGCCGGCAGCCCACCCGCGACGAGCGCCCGCGCGAGCGGGACGGCGTCTTCGATGCCCTCTACGACTACTACGGGGACCACGGGGGCGAGGTCGAGCACGGATGCCTTGGCGGCGGCAGCGGGGTTCATGCGGTCATCGTGCCCCGCGTCCCGCACCCTGCGCAAAGCCCGTTGCGCCCCCCGCAACGAGGAATCGGCGGACGGGCTCCAAAGAGCCCGTCCGGCGATTGAGGACGAGGAAGGGGCGGGGTTGGGGAAGCCCCCGGCAGGGCCCCCTCAGTGAACCTCCCGCACCACCACATCAAGAGCCCAGGCCCGCCCGGCCCGGCCGGGCGTCTCCGCCTCGACGACGTACCCGAGATCCCGCAACGCGGTGACAAGTTCGGCGGGCCCGGCGGGCGCGCCCCCCGCCGCCAACAGCGCCCGCACCATCCTCCCCTTCGTCGCCTTGTTGAAGTGCGAGACGACGGACCGCCGCTCCACCCCGTCCACGACCTGCGCGTGCAGCACCCGCACGGTCGCCGTCCGCCCGGCGACCTCCCCCTTGGGCCGCCACGCGGCCGCGTACGCGGACGACCGCAGGTCGAGCACGAGCCCGTCCCCGGCGGCCTCGGGCAGCACGGAGGCCATCGGCCCGCGCCAGTACGCGCCGAGCGCCCCGAGCCCGGGCAGCTTCACCCCCATCGAGCACCGGTAGGAGGGAATCCGGTCGGTCACCCCGACCGCGCCCCACAACCCCGAGAAGACGAGCAGCGAGCGGGCCGCACGCCGCTTGGCCGCCGCGTCGAGCGAGCCGAGGTCGAGGGCGTCGTACAGCACGCCGGTGTAGATCTCCCCGGCGGGCCGCGCCCCGGCCGTCCGCAGCTCGGCGTTCTTCGCGACCTCCCCGCGCAGCCCCTCGCCGATCCCGAGCACCTCGCGCGCCTTGTCCTCGTCGGCCGCGCACAGCTCGACCAGTTCGTCCAGGACGGCGGCGCGCGCGTCGGCGAGTCCGGGCAAGGACAGCGACTCCGGCTTCAGGGGCGCGCCACGGCCGGACGCGGCCTTGCCTTCGGACGGCGGCAACAGGACGAGCACGATCACTTCTCCGATTTCGTTCGGCGTACGGCGGGAAACGCGGCGTACGGAAAAAGAGGGGGTGCGGCCCCCGCGAAAGGGTACGGGGTGCCGGGGTGCCGAGCCCGGAACGCCGGGGTGCCGACCCCCGAACCCCGCCCTACGCTCGGTGCATGCCCCGCCGTCAGCTCCATATGACCGGCGCAGCCGAGGCTCCGCTGCGGGCCGCGCTGCGCGACCTGCGCGCCCGGCTCGACGTGCCGGAGACCTTCCCGGCCGCCGTCCTCGCCGACGCCGAACGCGCCGCGGCGGCCCCGCGGCTGCCGGACGAGGACGCCACCGGCATCCCCTTCTTCACGATCGACCCGCCGTCGTCCGTCGACCTGGACCAGGCGATGCACCTGTCGCGGCGGCCGGGCGGCGGCTTCCGGGTGCGGTACGCGATCGCGGACGTGGCCGCGTACGTCACCCCCTCGGGCCCGCTCGACACCGAGGCGCACCGCCGCGTCACCACCCTCTACTTCCCCGACGGGAAGATCCCCCTGCACCCCGCCCCGCTCAGCGAGGGCGCGGCCAGCCTGCTGCCCGACCAGACCTGCCCGGCCGTGCTGTGGACCCTCGACCTGGACGCGGACGGCCGCACCCGGAGCACCGACGTGCGCCGCGCCCTGGTCCGCAGCCGCGCCCAGCTCGACTACGACGGCGTCCAGCGCGCCATCGACGCGGGCACGGCCGAGGAGCCCCTCGCCCTGCTCGCGGACATCGGGCGGCTGCGCGAACAGCTGGAAGTGGATCGCGGCGGCATCTCGCTGAACGTGCCCGAGCAGGAGGTGACCGAGAAGGACGGGCGGTACGAGCTGGGCTTCCGCGCGCCGCTGCCCGCCGACGGCTGGAACGCCCAGATCTCGCTCCTCACCGGCATGGCCGCCGCCGACCTCATGATCGCCTCCGGCACGGGCATCCTGCGGACGCTGCCGACCGCCCCCGACGGCGCGGTCGGCCGGCTGCACCACACCGCGAAGGCCCTCGGCATCGACTGGCCGCACCACGTCCCGTACGCGCGGCTCGTGCGCTCCCTCGACCCGCGCGACCCGCGCCACGCGGCGTTCCTCCAGGAGTGCACGACGCTGCTGCGCGGCGCCGGGTACACGGCGTTCGGCGCGGGCGAGGTGCCGGAGCTGACGACGCACGCCGCCGTGGCCGCGCCGTACGCGCACTGCACGGCGCCGCTGCGCCGCCTCGTCGACCGCTACGCCGCCGAGCTGTGCCTGGCCGCGTGCGCGGGCGAGGAGCCGCCGGAGTGGGTGCTCGCCGCGCTGCCGGAGCTGCCGCGGGAGATGGCCGAGGGCACCCGGCGCGCCAACTCCGTTGAGCGCGGCTGCGTGGACATCGTCGAGGCGGCCCTCCTGAAGGACCGGGTCGGGGAGGTCTTCGACGGGGTCGTGGTGGACGTGAAGGAGCGCGAACCAGCCGTCGGGACCGTGCAGTTGGCCGAGCCCGCGGTCGTCGCCCGGATCGAGGGCGGCGGCCCGGACGGGCTGCCGCTGGGGGAGCGGCTGCGGGTGCGGCTCACCCAGGCGGATCCGGGGCGGGCGACGGTGCTGTTCGCTCCGGCGTGAGCGCGTCGACCAGGGCGCGAGGGTCGTCCGCGTGCAGCCGCACCACGCGGGCCCGGGCCCGCAGCCCCATGGGGCGTACGAAGCCGACCGGCCGGACGAGTTCGACGGTGACCGTCGTCTGGCTGCCGACGGAGACGTCGAGGGTGCCGTCGTCGTGGACCTGGACGTTGCGGCCCTCCGGGTAGCGCCGGTCCACCCGCGCCCGCAGGATGTCGGCGGCCGGGATCCGCAGGTCGAGGAACTGTCCGTACCGCACCCGCAACGACCCGTCCGCGCCCGCCACATGAGGCCGCGTCACACACGCGGCGTGCAGCGCGACGATCTGCACCACCGTGTAGACGTCCACGAACAGGAAGGCGGCGTGCACGGCGGGCCACGGCACGATCAGCGCGAGCACCACGGTCTCCACGACCGCCACGAACCCGAAGCCGAAGAGCAGCGCGGTCTGCGGTCCGGTGTACGCCGCCGGGCGCGCCCCCGCCCCGATGCCGTGCCGCCGCCGGGCCGCCCACAGCGCGAGACTGTGGAACCCGCGCAGCTCGTGGGCGACCAGCCGGCGCAGGACCCGTGCCGCGCGGCTCATGGGGTCCACCCCGTCCGCTCGGTGAGCGCCTTCAGCATCTGCCGGACCGCCGCGGCCTGGGCGGGCGCGAAGTCGTCGAGGAACGCCTCGCCGAAGGAACTCCCCATGCCGGACTCCGTCCGGGGCGACGGGCCGCCGTCCTCACCCCCGTGCGCGAGGACCGCGAGGAGGTCGTCCGGCACGATCGCCGCGAGATCCTTGCCGAGCGGCTCGACCCGGGGGTCGTCCGGTGCCGCGTCGGCGAGATCGTCCATGCGGGCGTACAACTCCCGCATCCGCGCGGCGAGTTCGGGATCGTCGGCGAGCTCGCGCAGGGCCAGATAGATACGGTCGCGGTGGCCCGGGTCGGTGGCGGCGTCGAACAGCGCCAGGTGCTCCAGGTCCTTGGCGGCGGTCGCCGACCCGGCCGGGCCGAACCGCCCGAACAGCTCCGCGAGCCCCGGCGAGACCGGACCCTCGCCCGGCAGCAGCCCCTCCCGCGACATCCGAAGGAGCTCGGCGAGCCGCGCCCGCCGGGCCCGGATGTCCGCCTCCTGCCGGGCCAGGTCGTCGTCCAGCTCGGCCAGGACCTCGGTGAGCTCGCGCCCCTCGTCGTCGGCGAGCACGTCCCGCACCTCCTCGAGGCCGAGCCCCAGCTCGGTGAGCCGCTTGACGCGCGCCAGCAGGATGGCCTGGCGCAGCCCGTACTCGCGGTACCCATTGGGCCGCCGCGCGGGCTCCGGCAGCAGCCCGAGATGGTGATAGTGCCTGATGGCGCGCGTGGTCAGCCCCACGGCAGCCGCGATCTCTCCGATCCGCATGCCCCCAGTAGAAACGTTGACGTCACGACAAGGTCAAGCGCCCGCCCCGCCCCGTCCCGGGCGCCCGTCTCGTACGATCACGGCCTCGGCCACGGACTGGCGTTCGCAAGGTGAGACGGGGGATGTATGGGGCACACCGGACATGCGGGGAATCCCCCTGACGCGCCGCGGGCCACCGCCGGCGAGCGCGCCACCTGGACCCGTGCCCCCCTGGGCGGCGGCACCCTCGACCTCCTCACGGCCCGCTTCGACCGGCACCGCTACGCGCCGCACTACCACGAGGAGTTCACCGTCGGCGTCTGCGTCGGCGGCAGCGAGATCATCGACTACCGCGGCGGCCGCCTGGACGTAGGCCCCGGCGCCGTCGTCGTCCTGGCCCCCGGCGAGCCCCACACCGGCCGCCCCGGCCCGGGCGGCGGCTACGCGTACCGCGCGATGTACCCCTCCGTGGACCTGTTCGCCGACGGCGCTCGCACCCTGCCGCACTTCCGCGAGGCGGTCG
Source organism: Streptomyces aurantiacus JA 4570 (assembly GCF_000414115.1). GTDB lineage: Bacteria > Actinomycetota > Actinomycetes > Streptomycetales > Streptomycetaceae > Streptomyces > Streptomyces aurantiacus_A. The sequence continues at coordinate 23,944 of NZ_AOPZ01000248.1, read as the reverse complement.
TCGACGACCCGCAGCTCGCGGCGGCCCTGCGGGCGGCGCACACGGGCCTGAGCACGGGCCGGGACCCCCTGACCGCCCTCGCCGCCGAGGCCCGCCTGACCGAGCTGTTCACCACCCTGGCCCGCCGCCACGCCGACGTACGCCCCCGGCGTGACGGTGACCGGGCCCCGGTCCCGGGCGCCGCGGCAGTGGCCCGGGCCGTCCGCGACCGCCTGGCCGACAACGTCCTGTCGCCCCCCACCCTCACCGAACTGGCCACCGAACTCGGCCTGTCCCGCTACCAACTCCTGCGCGCCTTCCGTACGACGACGGGGATGCCGCCGTACGCGTGGCTGGCGCAGCACCGCGTCACGCGGGCCCGCGGCCTCCTGGAGGGCGGGCTGCGCCCGGCGGCGGTGGCGGGCCTGGTGGGCTTCGCCGACCAGGCGCATCTGACGCGCTGGTTCAGGAGGGTGGTGGGGGTGACCCCGGCGGCGTACCGCAGCAGCGTGCGCGCCGACACGCCCCGGACGCGCCGGGACGAGGCGGTGGCGGCGCCCGCGGCAACGCTCGACCGGGCGCCCGCAACAACGTTCAAGACGTAACCACCGGCCCCGTCCGAAACTCGCCCCATGACTGCACGCGGCTGGCTTCTCTTTTCCCTCATGGGCGTCCTGTGGGGCATCCCGTACCTCATGATCAAGGTGGCGGTGGACAGCGATCTGACGCCGTCGATGGTGGTGTTCACGCGCTGCGCGCTGGGCGCCGCGCTGCTGCTTCCCTTCGCCCTGCGCCAGGGCGGCATGCCGGCCGTGCTGCGCACGCACTGGCGCCCGATGCTGGCGTTCGCGTGCGTGGAGATCCTGGGCCCGTGGTGGACCCTGACGGACGCGGAACGCCACCTGTCGAGCTCGACGGCGGGCCTGCTGATCGCCGCCGTCCCCATCATCGGCGCGCTCCTGGCCCGCTTCTTCGGCGACACCGAGCGCCTCGGCCCGCGCCGCGTGACGGGCCTGGCCCTGGGCTTCTCGGGCGTCGCGGTGCTCACGATCCCGCACCTCACCGGCGGCGACGCGTGGTCCCTGACGGAGGTCATGATCACGGCGCTCGGCTACGCGATCGCCCCGCTGATCGTGGCCCGCCACCTCAAGGACGTACCGACGCTGCAACTGATAGCGCCCTGCCTGACGCTCGCGGCCGTCGTCTACGCCCCCGCGGCGGCGGCGACCTGGCCGGACGAGGTCCCCGACGGACCGACCCTGGCGGCCCTGGCGGGCCTCGGGGTCATCTGCACGGCCCTCGCCTTCATCGTCTTCCTCGAACTGATCCGTGAGGCGGGGCCGACCCGCGCGGTGGTCTTCACGTACATCAACCCGGCGGTCGCGGCGGCCGCGGGCTTCACCTTCCTCTCGGAATCCCTCACCCCGTCCTTCGCGGCCGCCTTCACGCTGATCCTCGCGGGTTCGTTCCTGGCCACGGCCGCCTCGGGCCCGCGGCCCGCACCGCGGCGGGTACCATGGTCGACACGGCAGACGAGCCGGGCGGACGGCCGCGTGGAGGTTCTTGTGGACCTCCCCGAGGAACGTCCGGGCTCCACAGGGCAAGGTGGTGGCTAACGGCCACCCGGGGTGACCCGCGGGACAGTGCCACAGAAAACAGACCGCCCGACGCTCCGGCGCCGGGTAAGGGTGAAACGGTGGTGTAAGAGACCACCAGCGCCTGAGGTGACTCAGGCGGCTAGGTAAACCCCACCTGGAGCAAGGTCAAAAGGAAGCGCCCCTTCGCGAGAAGAGGCGGTTCTGCGCGGACGACCGAGGGCTGCCCGCCCGAGTCCGCGGGTAGACCGCACGAGGCCGGCAGCAATGCCGGCCCTAGATGGATGGCCGTCGCCGAGGGCCCCGCGAGGAGCCCTCGGAACAGAACCCGGCGTACAGCCCGACTCGTCTGCCTTTCTGCTTCCGGCCTGGGCGGGACGCTCCTGCCAACCAGCCGCAGCACCGCGGCAGTTCGCGGGCAGTTCGCGGGCCCTGAGACTCTTCGGTTCTCGACGCGGTATGTGGGCGCGGGCTGCCCAGCCCGTGTGGGCAGCCCGTAGCCGTGCCGGCGGTATGGGGCCGATCAGCAGTTCCTCCTCTTCGCCTGGCGGCGCAGCACGTAGACGGCGCCGCCGCCGGCCGCGAGCACCCCGAGCCCGAGGAGCCCTGCGGCAGTGCCGTCCTGAGCCGAGCCGCCGACTCCGGTGTTCACGGGCCCGGTGGGGGATTTATGGTGTTCGGCCACTTTGACGGCTCGCTGGGGAGGTGTTCTGTGGCGTTCCGTTACCTTGATGGCTTGTTGGGGAGGTGTGTGGCCCGGTCGGGCGGGCGCCCCCTTCAGCACGGTGAAGTCGACGGTGAAGTCGGCGCCCGTGTCGCACATGATCGTGACGGTGTTCGTCCCCAGCTGGGCGCTCCCTGCGACCGTGAAGCGTCCGGAGGGATGAGTGTCACCGGGCCCCTTGGTCAAGGGGAACGTGCCGCGCGCCGCCGTGGTGGAACCGGTGGCGTGGATGGCGTGGTTGCCGCAGGCGTGAGCAGTGACCTTCGCCTGGGCGTACTGCTGAACCCTGGGAGGGTCGACGACGACCTCGTTGGGGAGAGCGAGGGCGGAGGCGGGGAGCGACAGGGCTGCCGTTGCCGTGATGAGCGCCACGGCATGGAACATGCGTGATTCGCGCACGTTGAGTCTCCGTTCAGTTCCTTCGGGTAGCTGGCCCCTGGGCGCGGCGCACGGGTCGATGAATCGTGCGGTCGAGCAAAGGGATGGCGTCGATAACCTCCCACTTAGGTGACTTGTCGACTTACGTGTCCGAGTCGATTCATTCACATGCCTCGCCGCTGGGCCGGTTGCCGCTCGAAATTCCCTGGTCGGACGGAGGGTTAATTCTTCTGAAGCCCGACGTTGAGCCGAACGAACTACCGTCTGATGGCGGTGCGTGGAAAACAATTCGCCTCGATGACACGCTGCCAGATATGCGGTGAAAGGATTGGCGGGTGTTATCCTCGGCCGCGTTTCGTAGACCCCTTATCAGGTGATCACGAGGCCCTATGCGCCACCCGCGAAATGCACGCCCCGGACGCCCGCCCGCGCAGTCTCGGGCCAACCGTCCGCCTTCTGCCCGGTCTCGGCGCTCGAGGGGGGCCCGACTCACGCTGCGCGGCCGTCGCGTACTCGCCTGCTGCGCGGCCGTATTCATCGTCGTCGGACTCGTCCTGACCGCACGCGCCTTGTTCGGGGAGGCGGGCCCTCCGCAGCCGCCGCAGTCCCAGGCGCCAGGTCGGGCCGGTAAGGAGGTCGGCGACCCGCCTGCCGCCGCTCCTCTTCCTCCCTCGAAGCCTGTAGGGCTCCGGATCCCCTCGATCAGTGTTTCCGCCCCTGTTGCGGACGTCGGACTGCGGCGCGACGGCCAGATCCAGGAACCACCACCCGAAAAACGCAACTTGACGGCCTGGTACCGGGATTCGCCGTCACCTGGCTCTGCCGGTACCGCCGTCATTGTCGGTCACGTCGATGACAGCGGCGGACCAGCGGTCTTTTACGGCCTCGGGGCGCTCCGCGCAGGGAGCTCCATCGAGGTCCGGCGGCGTGACGGCAAAACAGCCGTGTTCCGCGTCTATGGAGTGAAAGCGCACTCCAAGCGGGCCTTCCCGGTACGTGAGGTCTACGGTGACAGGGGCCGCCCGGAATTGCGCCTCATTACCTGCGGCGGAACCTATTCAAAGAAGGCCGGGTACTCGGGGAACGTTGTGGCATATGCCTATCTGGTGGGAACTCGCTGAGACGCCCCCCCACTGGCCGGCAGTGAGCAGCCGTTGCGCCAACGCGCGGCCTGCGCAGCGTCATGTCACAGTCAGTGAGCCCGAGAAGACACGGGGACGAGTTGGGCCCCTATCCATCGCCGTTCCGGGGCTCGCCCTGAAGCGTGAGACGGGCTTCCGCTCGCGTCCGCGCGGCTCGCGCCGGAGGTCGCGTCCGAGGCCGACCTGCAGATTCTGGCGGTCGCGCTTCGGGTGGAGCTGGAGGCGTACGACCGGCCCGGCTTCGCCGACCGGTTGCAGACCGCGGGGCGGGGCGCGGAGGCGACCGAATCGCCCTGGCCGCGGGTCGGCCGACCGCCACCGGCGCCATCGAAGGCGCCTGCTGGCATCTGATCGGTGACCGCCTCGACATCACCGGCGCCCGCTGGGGACTCACCGGCGCCGAAGCAGTGCTGAAACTCCGCGCATTGATCGACAACGGCGACCTCGACGCCTACTGGCGCTACCACGCACGCCGCGAGCACCAGCGGCTTTGTCCCTCACCCAGCCAGCAGGAATTCGACCTCACCGCCTGAACGCGAGGTTTCCCTTCAGACGAACTGCACCCATCTCGGATGTGCACCGGATGCGTATGGCGAAGGATCACTCGACGTGTTCGCACAGCTCAGGCACCCTTGCGGCAGAGAGGCGGCCACAATCCCCGGCGTACAGCCCGACTCGTCGGGTGGACTTGAAAGTATCGTCCGGGCTGTCCCCTCTGCGAAGTGGACTGATCTCGGCCCTTGCGCTGCCTGGTTCGGGCCGCGGCATCCGCATTCGGCAAGCCGTCAGCTACGGCGCACACGGCCGTCGGTCGAGAGCCCCTCCGCGTCGAGCACCGCATCATCCAGCCGACGATCCGCCAGTGGTCGGGGTCGTGCACGGTCAGGGACCGCGGAACACGATGAAGGGTCCCCGGGTGAGTCCGTGGACGTAGGTCTCGGCGCCGGCTAGAAGCCGCAGGTGCTCCTCCGTGCACGCGGCCACCAACAGACCGGGCTGGGCGAGCACGGTGTGGATGCGGGGGCGCAACTGCGCCGCGAGTTGGGGTACAGGTAGGAATCGTGTCACCGATCCTGCTGGCTAATTCCGTTGCGGTCGGTTGTGATGCTCGTCGGTCGTGTAGCGGTCGTGCTCTTGCGTCTGCGGCCGCAGGGTGGGGTGTCCGATGCGGGCGCAACCGTGGCCGCAGGCGCCGGACACGACCGGGTGGGCAGCGAGGACCGCGCTTGCGCAGGCGGACACGAGGGCGATGAGGTCCTGGATGGAGCGGCCGAGCCGGCCCAGCGAAGGGACGACGAGGGGGTCCGCCTCGTGCAGATAGTAGAGGGCCCTCCACCTGGCCCAGCTCGACGGCCAAGGCCACCGTCCGCTGCGGACCATGGCCACCGACGAGCCCGGCGCCGAGCTGTAGAGCGCGATCGGCGCCCTTGGCGGGAGTGAGGTCGCGTGCGCCGGAGCGCGTATGGGCCATGTACGCCGATGACGTCGCTCAGGTATCGCGCTAGCTTCTCTGCCAGGTCCAGAACCGGGGGAGGGAAGCGTGACCGGGAAGCGGGCACGTTTGCGAGATTACTGGACGTGCACCAGGTGCTTCACGGGCGCAGACTCACATGACAGAAAACCATCGTGTGTCTCAGTCACAGGATCAGCCGGGTCAAGTCGGAAGAGCCGTCCGGGACATGTGGCTGCAGCGGTTACGGACTCTTGCCGATCAATTCGACCTGACAGCACTGGCCTCGGACCTTGAGACGCTGGAGCGCCGAAGGCGACGTGAGCGCTACCAGATAGCCATCGTCGGGCGTCTCGGCCGCGGCAAAACGCTTCTTGTGAACCGGCTGGCAGGGAAGACGCTTCTTCCGCTGGGCCAGCCGACATCCGTGCCGGTAAGTGTATTCGTCACCGATACGCCGCCGTGCATCGAGATCGAGTGGGCTGACGATCGTCCGGCTGAGCGCCGCAATCTTGACGAAGTATGTTGGTCCCCTTTGCTCACCGGCGAGAACGAATTGCCCACGGCCATCAGGATGTGCTTGGGCGGCGGGACATCCCTGCCGGCAGGGCTGGAGTTGGTTGATACGCCTTCCGCAGTGGACAGCGACGGGGCCGCGGCAATTCGGCTGGGTGAGGTCATCAGGAGTAGCGACCTGGCGCTGCTCGTCGTCTCGGCGACCGCTCCTATGGGCGCAGCCGAGATCCATTTTCTGGCAGAGGAGATCAAAAGGGCGCATGTTGGAGGCGTCCTCGTGGTCGTTACCAAGCTCGACGCCATACCCAGGCACGAGCGCTACAGAGTGCTGACATTCGTACGAGAGCGCACACAGGAAGTCTACCGAAAGGCAGATGTGGTTAGTGGTCCTGGGCCGTCCGAAAGTGAGGAACAACTGGACCAGCTCCGTGAGCTGCTCATCGCCGACATCGGCAGGAATAGCGTGGAACGCCAAAGGGATATGAAATTCGACTTTCAACTGTATGACCTTGTTCGGGAAGTGGGCAGAACTGGAGAAGCGGCAGCGGAAGCCGCACGTCTACAGGCATCGGAACGCGTATCACGTCTGGAAGAGACGGCTAAGCTGGCCGAACGTGCCCTGAGGTCCGGCGAGATCCAGTTGGAGCTCGAGCGTCGACGCGAACGCGCTGTCCAACGATGCAGGGATGGCCTGTCGACTCGCGCGGAAGCGATTGCACGTGAGCTGGAGGGTGACCTCCGCAGCATCCCCGAGTCGGACAACTGGATATCTCAATGTCTGATCAGGTTGGAGGAGCAACTTGAGGCGTTGGCCGGGTCATCAGTGGCCGAACTGGATGACTTGGTCCAAGGCGATTACTCATGGCTCAGGGGTCGACTGAGGGAATACTTCGAGACATGGCGGTCGGAGGGTCGCCGCCTGGAGACCCTGCATTCAGATCGGCCTGAATTCAACCCGGAGCCACCGCGGATCCCCGAGTATAAGGCCCTGCGCAGATTGGCAAAGCTTATGGAAGCTGTCAGCCGAGCAGCAGTGCCAGTGCTCATTCAGGCAGCTCATGACAGGCTTTCCGATGAGGAAGGCACCAAGATTCGCATGCTGTTCGATGTCATGGTCAGCAACAAGGGCAAGGTGGGCGAGTGGTCGGGGAAGATGGCCGCGCGTGTGATTACCTTTCTGCCGAATCACTTGGCAAGGGCTTCCCGAGACAAGGTCGCGCGCGGCCTCGCGCTCGATGCGAAACGGGCAGCTGAGCACATTGGGGAGGATCTCACCGAGCAGATCCGGGCAGTTTACGAGCAACTGTTTGCCGAGTTTGAGGATTCTCGGAAAAATTGGCGGAAGGCGCAATTGGATTCCATGGAACGCGAGGTCTCCGAGGCTGGAGCGCACTGGGACGTGCTTATCGGCGAAGCAACGTCTCTCGCCGATGAAATTTCTGATGCCTATCCCAGCATTGGGGAGGCCACGGCGTGACGTCCGAGAAGGCAGGAATGAGCTTTGCTTCTTTCGGCGAGGAACGCGAAAACCTCACCCAGGCAACGCTCAAGGTGCAAGCGGTAGCTGCTGCACTGGGGTCGGGCCATCGCGTTCGAGACCTTCAGGCAGTACACGATCGCCTGATCAGCGACAGGTTTCGTGTGCTCTTTGTCGGCAATTTTGACGCGGGCAAGAGCACACTGATCAACGCCATGCTGGGTGATGAAGTTCTTCCAGCGCGCTTTCTTCCGACGACAGGTATCGTCACCGTCGTCCGCTACGGCTCGGAACGACGGGCTTTCTTTTGCCCACCGCACAATTCTGAAGGGCCTACACCGCCTCCCGTCCGTGTTCCGATCAGCGAGTTCGAGAAACATCTGACCATCGCGGAGGACGGAGCGGGACCGAGTCTATACAGCCGAGCCGAGATCGAGTGGCCCGCCGATATCCTGAGAAACGGGGTCGAAATTATCGACTCGCCAGGGTTGGACGACCCGTTGAAAGACGGAGCGGTTCGCATGGAGAGTACGATCCGCCAAGTGGCGGGCGCGGACATAGTCGTATACGTCAGCGCATGCGGCGGGGCAATGGGGCGTGGTGATATGAATTTCATCCATACGTACCTTCACCCGCTTGGTCATCAGGAACTACACATTGTCCTCACGAAGATTGACACGGTTCCTCCCAGTCAGCGCGACAGGTTCGTCAACGCCGCAACGAGGAACCTGACTTCTTTCGCGCCTGCGGAAAGAATCTTCTTCGTAAATGCGCTCGGTGGGCTGGAAGCGCGCATGTCCAGCAACGACGAGCAACTCGTCCAATCCAGCCTGCCAGCACTGGAGAGGAGTATCGAAGAGCACTTGGGCGATCGACGCGGCACCGTGAAGCTGCTGGCGCCAGCAACGGGCATCAAGTACGTGATCGGGGAGATGTCCGAGGTCGTGCGTAAGCGGGAAAATAATCTGGCGCTGCACGCAAGTGAGGTTCGGCAAAATTGCGCGCGCGTGAACGAAATTCTGCCGCTACTGGAACGACAGTGTGATCGTATTGATGAACTTGTCGGATACTATCTGCGGGAAATTGAACCGGAAGTCGAGGAAATTGCCAAGAAGTTCATGCGTGATGCGGCTGAACAATGTCAGGGATGGGTAGGCGACATGCCTGAAGGTGACAGTTTGCGGTTACAGGATGCGATCAGGATGCGAGAGCGACTGGAGGCAGCTGCACGTCGAACCGCAGGTCACCTTGAATCGCGATTCCAGCATGCTTTCACTAAATGGCAAGAGGACGAACTCAACCATCTTCTGCGCAATCGTGTGGCCAGGATGGAGGAAAAGGTCAAGTCGGACCTTCGTGAGTTCCTCGATGTGGTCCATCGAGCGGAGCAGGCCCTCGCCGGAGACCACGCTGTCGAAAGTTCCCCTACTGTCCACGATTCCTCGGCGCTGGATCAGGTTCTCGACGACTTGATAGCACCACTACCCGGGGCCAACCCTGAGGTGGCAGGAGCAAGCGGTGTTTCTCAGCTTCTCTCCCAGCTCTGGTGGACTATATCTGCCGGGCTTGTCCTACTGCTTCTCAGGTCCGTGGCAGTTACGGTCGTGGCGAGGGTACTGACGCAATTCTGGAAGCGACCGGACTCCGCCGTGACGTACGCCGTCGTGTCCGAATTCTCCAGGCAGCTGGGACAAGAAGAACCAAACTGGGGCGTCGCGATCAGGAAAACGGTCGCTAGCGGCCTAGGAGATCTCCAGGCTGCGATCAACAGCGCATTGACCAGCAAGGTTCTGCACATCGGAGAACAGTCCCAAGCGCTCCTTGCCGACATCGAAAGCAACACGGCTGGTCAACGGCTTGCTGGGCTGGCGAACGATCTCGAGCAGGCGGCCGTTGAGGTCGAAGCAACGCTGCAACGTTTGCACCGAGCCTGAGCCGCCACATCGGGGCTTAACCCGTGCCGATACTCAACGAAGCGTCGGCGCACCATAAGGCGAACAACCCCGTCAGCACCGACGCGGTGATCATTTATAGGGCCCTCAGATCGCCAGAACTCCGAAGATCACGACGAAAGCGATTCCGAGGCCGAAGAAGGCCATCTGCGTAGCCGCCGGCAACCGGATGTTCGCCGAGTAGATCGATCTCGTGTCGTCGCCCTCGCTGACCGTGCCGGCGAGGGCCAGGAGCGTACCCACTCCAGCCAGAACTGAAATGGCGTGAGCCAGCCACGCCAATTGCAACCATAAGAGCTCCGAAGGCGTGGCATTGGCGCCGATGTCCTTGGCCAGGCTGATCGTGATGGTGACCACTGCGGTCGTGAGTGTGAGGACGTGCTTACTCGTCTCCGATGCCGCCGCCAGGGCCAACTTTAGCCGCTCTGCCGCCGTTTCTTCGGCTGCTGCCATGGTGACCTTCCTTTGAGATCAGCAGAACGGCCACATGGGGCAGGTGCGGTCCTTGATGGTGCTGAACACAGCCAAGGTGACAGCGGTGAGAGTCCGACGGCGCGTCTCTGTGGCCAACTCGCCCGTGAAGTTCTCGAGCCGTCCAGTCGCTATGGACAGTTGGGCTTCGGGGTCAGCCTGCGCCATAAGTTCGTCGAAGCCGCCTTGCACAAACCGCTCGTACGTCGGCCGAGCCTCTTCGGTGATGGGCACACCGCTGAGTCCGCGCTGGGCGGCAGCATTGAACTCCCCGGCAACTCTGGCTTCCAGATGGCTGGCGGCCCGCCGATTGCCGGTTCGGCTCCTCTGCCTCGGGTTTCCCGCAGACGTCCGGCGACGGCGATTTTCGCTCATGAGCCCCCCTGCGGCATACGCCATAATTCCGTCTGGGCCCCGCCCGTTCCCCGGCACGCCGCACAGGTGCCCTGCGAAGCTATGGGTGAGAGGAACCGTCAGGTAGCTCTGTGACGCTACCCATGAGCTGGCCGACTGTCTGCGGCGGGTTTGGGTTATGGCACACGCTGGGGGGCGTGCGCCCCGGCGGCCGGGACTGCTCAGGAGGTCATCGCCCCGGACAGGTGCCTTATACGCTCCGAAGGGCGGCCCGCTTCCAGGGACGAATTGGGCTCAAGTCCGCCTACGAGATCCGTGACTGGTGTCGCCGCTCGCATTTCAGGGCGCCTACCCGGTCGAGGCGGAGGCTCTGCGGGAGTGGCTGGCCGAGGACGAACGGCGGGCTCGGGGACCTGGGCCAACCGTTGCTCCAAGCTCGTCCTGTAGGCGGGCGACGGCAGGCAGTACTCACCGTCCGGCCTCGCCAGCCACATGTGGGACCTGGCCGACTGGAAGGCCCGGCCCGTAGCCAACCAGGGGACCGCCCAGTGGGTGACCGCAACCGGCGAGACTCTCGCCGACCTGGCATGGCGGGCACTTGGGCACTGGAAGAGGCACCCGAAGGTGAAACCGGGACCGACTGACGCTCAAGGTGCCCGATGCTGCCTGGCTTCAGGATGCCACCGGGGGACTGTCGCTGTCGCGGATGTACACCCGATGTGCATGGCGAGGAATCACTCGGCGCGTGTATGCAGCTCAAGTGCCTCTTCGGCAGTCACCAGCGCACAGCCCGACTCGTCTGCCTTTCTGCTTATGACCAGCGCGTTCCGAGTCGGCTGAAGAGCCGGCACCCGGGCCCCCGGCCCGCCCGGTCACGCCGATGCGGCGGCCCGGACCGTCCGGCCCGGGCCGCCGCACGTTTCTCCTGCGGCCGGCCCTCTAGTCCTCGCCGACCGGACTCACGAACTCAAGGGTCCATGTCTCCTGGAACTCGGGCTTGGGAGCGACGAGCCCGATCTGCGCGCCGCGGTGCCCGGAGCGCCAGGCGAGTCCCTTGTCCGACAGGATCTTGACGCCGCCGATGACCCGCTCGAAGGTGAACTTCGCCCACTCCTCGCGCGGGACGGAGTTGACGTAGAGCTTGTCCTCGGGGACCACGAGCCCCGCCGCCTCGTGGTGGGCCAGGTGGATCAGATAGGGCGCTCCCGGCACGGACTCGGTGGGCTCGATGATCCAGTCCTGCTCGATCGGGAGCGGGTTCATGCGGTCCGTGATGACGGGCGCTCCGTGCTTGAGGGCATACTCCGTGGCTGTCACCAGGGAGCTCGGGCCGATGATGTGCGCGTGGATCTTGTAGATGCCGGGCTGTACCGGGATGTGAGGCATGTACGGGACTTCCTCTCTCACGGTCCATTTCCACCGATGGCGGGACACCACCGGTGCAAGCCCCACCCTCACCGTGCGTCCGGCGGCTACAAAAGCGCAGATACTGCCAAGTCGAGTACGGCGCGGACTAATCGGCCACAGTTGCGAATTTAGGTGAAGGGCGGACAAACTGCGGTGGGGGGAGGCGGAGTTGAGCCTGGTCGGGCTGTCCCCTACCGCGGCCGCCCCGCCGCACCCGCCGCGCTCTCCACCGCCCGCAACCCCGCCCGCATGGCCACCGCGTGGTTCAGGTGGAAGACGGGTCGCGCCAGTGGCATCCAGCGCCGCAGGGCCGGCTTGCGGACGGTGACGTGTTCGGTGAAGTGGGCCACGCAGGACGGGTGTTCGCCGCCGGACCGGGGAGTGCCGCTCGCGTGGGGCGCGGCGGGCGTCACCCGCCAGCGGACGCTGCCCGCGATGTCGCCGTCGAGCGCCGCCTCCAGGACGCCCGCGGCCGGGTCCTCCACCACCGGCGTCAGCCGGAACGTCAGCTCGTAGGGCAGGAAGGAACGGATGACGACCTCGCACTCCCGCTCCGCGGTCTGCCGCACGGAGCGGAAGGACGGCCACCAGGTGGGGTAGGACCCGATGTCGGCGAGCTTCGCGTAGAGGGCCTCGGCCGGGAGCGGTGCCCTCCAGCGGCCCGTGAAGAGGAGGTCGTGGCGGGTGGTCATGTGGCCTCCCCTGCGGGCTGGGACGTATGGGGTGTACGGGGCCGACGCGCCGCACGCCGAGCCCCTCGCGCGCCCAGGTGATCGCGGGTGCGTACGAAGAACGCCGCCGTCCCGAGGGCCCACGCGGCCAGGAACCAGGCGGGCCCCAGCAGCAGATGACCGTACGACGTGTCCGAGGACGTGAAGCCGGCGGTGACGGACACCTGGGTGGGGCCGTACCCGGGCAGGAGCTGGAGGCCGTCCTTGTCCGCCTCCGTGTTGCTCATCGGGTTCTGCAGCATCGTGTCCAGCAGGCTGGCCATGATGATGACGAAGAGCCCGGCCAGGTCGCTGCGCAGGAACGCGCCGAGCAGGATGCCGATGCCTCCGTAGCTCACGGCGGCGGTGAACAGACCGACGGCGAGGAGCCCGGGCCGCACCGGGTCCCAGTACCAGCACACCACGGCTGTCGCGTACGCCGCGATCAGCGCCGAAGCGACCGTCATGGCGACGACCTTGCTCACCAGCAGACAACTCCGGGGATACCCGGCGAGCGCGAGCCGGTGGTCGAAGGCGAGAGCCTTGAACGTCGTCATGAACATCATGAACCCGACGATGAGGGTCACCGTGTTGATGGCCCCGGACACCATGGTCAGGTGACTGCCGTCGACGGTCACGGTGCGACCGGTCGCGCGCAGCAGGAACCGGGCGGGCTCGGGCGTGACGAACCAGTGCTCCAGCGTCAGCCAGAGCGGGATGTAGCCGACGACCAGGACCAGGGCCAGCCGGTTGCGGGCGTGTTCCAGGAGCGCGAATGCGGCGCCGGTGCGCAACACCTCCCAGGCCCGGGTCATCGCGGAACCCCCTGCGCGGCGGCCGGGCGCTCGGCCGCGTTCCAGGGCGCGGCCACGCCGTCCCGCAACCGGTGGACGACGTCGAGGCGCCCGGCGTCCCAGGCCAGATGCGACACGACGAGCACGCAGCGGCCCCGGTCCCGCAGCCGCGCGGCGACGTCCCAGAACTGCAGGTACGTCTCCCAGTCGAAGCCCTGGTACGGCTCGTCGAGCAGCAGCACGTCGGGGTCGTGCATGAGCGCCAGGGTCAGGTTCAGCTTCTGCCGGGTGCCGCCGCTGAGCGCCTCCACCCGGGTGTGCCGGTACTCGGCGAAGTGCAGCTCGTCGAGCAGCTCACCGGCGCGGCCGGTGCCGTCCAGGCGGTAGGCCGTACGGAACCAGCGCAGATGCTGATCGACGGTCAGCGCGTCGTTGAGCACCGTCGCCTGCGGGCAGTACCCGAGCGTGCCGCGCAGCTCCACCTCGCCCGCGTCGGCGGCGATCTGCCCGCTGAGGACGCGCAGCAGCGTGCTCTTGCCCGACCCGTTCTCGCCCACGACGCCCACCAGCGAGCCCGGCTCGACGGTGACCGAGACGCCTCTCAGCACCTTGTGCGACCTGTATGCCTTGTGTACGTCGAGCACGCGCAGGGCGTACGGTCCGGGCGTCACTGCGTCTCTCCTTCTCGTGCGGGGCGGGGTGTGTGGGGCAAGGGGTGCGTGGCGTCAGCGCTCGCGCCGCGACAGGCAGGCGATGAGCGCCTGCCACTGCCGCCGTACGTCCTCGGGGAGTCCCGCCTCGTCCAGGGCGGCCACGGCCGACTTCACCTGGCGGGCCGCGATCGCCTCGGCGCGCTCCCGGCTGTGCGTGGTCTCCAGCAGGCCCATGACCTCCGGTACGCGGTCCGGGGGCAGCGGGGCGGGGCCGAGCAGGGCCGCGAGCCGCCGGCCGTCGGCCGTGTCCGAGCCCGCGGCGAGCAGCAGCGGAAGCGTCTTCTTGCCGCGCACCAGATCCGCGCCGACCGGCTTCCCGGTGAGCGCCCCGTCGCCCCACAGGCCGAGCACGTCGTCGAGGATCTGGAACGCCACGCCGAGATCGCTGCCGGCGCCGCGCAGGGTGCGTACGAGGGGTGGCGGCGCCTGCGCGAGCACGGCGCCGAGCGCCGCCGCGCAGCCGAACAGCGCCCCGGTCTTGCCGCGCGCCATGTGCGTGTACCGGCGTGCGGACACCTCGTGGGCGGACCGGTGCTCCAGCGCGAGATCCTCCGCCTGCCCCGCCACCATCTGCTCCACGGCGGCGATGAGCTCCTCCGTGGCGGCACGGGCCCCGGGCGCCTCGGCGTGGAAGATCGTGGCGACGGCCTGGACGACGAGGGCGTCACCGGCGAGCACGGCGGGCCCGGTGCCGAAGCGGGCCCAGGCGGCGGGCCTGCCGCGGCGCTCGGTGTCGCCGTCCATGATGTCGTCGTGGAGCAGGGACAGCTGGTGCACGAGTTCGACCGACGCGCCGGCGACGGCGGCGAACCGCTCCGGAGCACCGGCCGAGCGCGCCGAAAGGAGCGCCAGCGCCGCCCGGACCCGCTTGCCCGCCCGTGCCACCGACGACCCCTCGCCGGCGTCGCCGCCGTCCCACCCCAGGTGGTAGCGGCACACCGTGGCCACGGACGGGTGCAGCCGGTCCACGGCCTCGCGCAGGACGGGCTCGACGAGCGCCGTCCCCGACCGCAGGAGCGCCAGGAACTCCCCCTGCTCAGACCCGGATTGGGGAGCCCGGCCGTCCGTCCCGGGGCCGGGTCGCCCGGCATCCGACACGTGCCCCGGAGCGCCCGGGAGGCCGATGGTGTGCGGCAGCGTTTCTGTCATCGATTCCTCGGCCCGCCCTGTCGTCGTCCTCGGTGGTCGCCTCGTCCCTCTCCGCCCGCATAACGACGCCGACGATCACGGGTTGTGGCCCGCTCCCGAGGGCGCACGACGTGGGGGCGGGGCGGACGACGGGGGTCGAAGACGGGCACTGAGCGCGGTGGTACGGCGCGAAGCCCCGCCCGGATCGGTCGCTTGTTCCCGGTTCCCGCGTCCGATCCACCCCGGCCTTTCGCCGCGCCACAATGGCACACGCCGGTCCGGGCGACACCGCGTGGAGTCGTCGCGGAGTCGTCGTGGAATCAGCTCACCCCCGAGGAGCGTCGTGCGCGAGCTTGTGTATCTGTCCGACCGGAAGCTGCGGCAGTTCATGCCGGAGCGGCGTCGGCGGCTGGTCCGGGGCGGGTGGCAGGTCACCACTCCGGTGGGCGGCGTGGGTCTGGAGCAGGAGGTGCCGGACGCCGAGCGGGAGCGGGGCGAGCGGCTGCGGCGGATCGTGCGGCACGTGTCCGGTACGGCGGGCTGGTTCGCGGAGCCGGGGCTGCGGGCGGGCGGCTGGGTGCAGTTCGAGGCTCCGCTCAACTTCCGTGTGCTGCGCGACGTCGCGCCGGGGATGGTGCTGTTCGTCGATCCGCCCGGCGCCGTGGACGGGTACGGCAGCGGGGCGCCGTGCGGCTGCTGCTGCACGGTTCGGTGGGTCATCTGGCGGGGGGTCAGGAGCCCGTCGAGGCCGAGCCGCCCGCCCTCGCGGAGGAGGTGCGGCGCCAGGCCGGCGCTTCCAGCGTGGGCGCCACCTGGGTCGAGCTCGTCACCACCCACGCCTCCGCCCTCCTGGGCATCCTCACCGCCCAGCCCGACGCCATCAGCGAGCGGACCCGGGAGCAGGTCCCCGCCCCCGCCAGCCCCGTGACCCTCGTCGAAGGCACGCGGCAGCTCCTCGCCGCCCTCGACCGGCAACTGCCCGTGGAGACGGCCGCCTGGATGCAGGGGTACGCCCGGGTCACCGCCGCCTTGGAGGACGGTGGCTCCGGGGGCGTGCGATACGTCGTCGCCACTCCCTTGTACGTGGAGTACGCGGCCGAGTAGGAGCGGACAGCCGAGCAGGAGTACGCGGCCGAGCAGGAGCACGAGGCGGGGTGGCCGCGAGCCACCCGCCGCTCAGATCAGCGGCGGCCGCCCCAGGCGTGTCATCCGCCACACCGTCGCCCACCGCATCGGCCTGCGCTCGCCCCCCGGCGTACGGAAACCCTCGACGAAGCCGCCCGCCCAGGCGCGCAGGCCGCCCAGGGACCGCGTGCGGGCCAGGGTGAGGAGGGTCCAGACGGTGAGGTAGAGGGGGACGAGGGGGAGCGGGAGGCGGCGGCGGGCGAGCCAGACGCGGTTGCGGGCCGTCATGCGGTGGTAGACGGCGTGCCGGGCGGGGGACGTCTTCGGGTGCTGGAGCAGCAGCGAGGGCTCGTACAGCACCTTCCAGCCCGCGTCGAGCGCGCGCCAGGCGAGGTCCGTCTCCTCGTGCGTGAAGAAGAAGTCCGCGGGCCAGTCGCCGGTCTCCGCCAGCATCTCCATCGAGAAGGCGTGCGCGCCGCCGAGGAAGGACGTGACCAGGCCGCCGCGCATCGGGTCCTTGGC
This sequence comes from Streptomyces aurantiacus JA 4570, assembly GCF_000414115.1. Lineage (GTDB taxonomy): Bacteria > Actinomycetota > Actinomycetes > Streptomycetales > Streptomycetaceae > Streptomyces > Streptomyces aurantiacus_A. Next base: position 7,507 of record NZ_AOPZ01000248.1, on the reverse strand, counting down.
GCGCAGGCGCGGCACATGGCGGCGCTGCGTCTCGCCGTTCTCGTCCGCGATGCGGAAGCCCACGATGCCGAGCCGCGAGTCCTCGGTGAACAGGCGCTGGACGGTGCGGAAGGCGTCGGGGTCGACAAGGAGGCCGTCGTCGTCCAGCTCGATGGCCACGTCCACGTCGCCGAACTCGCGCAGCCGGCGCAGGGCGACGTTGCGGCCGCCGGGGCAGCCCAGGTTCTCGTCGAGCTCGATCGCCGTGACCTCGCCGGGGTACGTGGGGAACTCCGGCAGCGGCGTGCCGTTGCCGACGACGACCAGGCGCGTCGGCGCCACGTCCTGCTTGGCCACGGCCGCGAGGAGGGCGTCGACGTCCTTCGGCCGGTTGCCCATGGTCACGATGGCCACACCCAGGCGCGGTTCGGACAAGGTGTGCCTCCAGGTCGGTCTCGGCCCCGCTCGGTTCCGCTCCGGACCGGTCGGTCCCGGTCACCACGCGGCCTGCGGTCATATCGTCTGACGTTCGTGATGGTAGCCGTTCACTGCCGGGATTCATTCGCGACGCGGGTCGTTCACGTGCCGGGGAGGGGGCGGGTTCACCCGTTGCCCCGCCGGGGCCGCCCATGCCATGGCCGAATTTGGCTGTGACATGTCAAAAATCATGAGGATGTGTCTTGTTGTCCCAAGGGGCCTGTGCCTCAATGACCCCAACCCACATCACTGACTGACCGTCAGGCATGGCGGGCCCATCGGGTCTCGGGCCGCGACGGGGCACTGCGGGCGGCGGTCGGTGGGGCGGGCACCCCACACTCCCCCCATTGAAGGCAGGCCCCCCATGAGGCATGGCAGATTCGCCCTCGGCTCGGCCCTCGGCGCCGGCGCGCTCGCCGTGAGCGCCCTCGTCCTCGCTCCGGCCGCGGGCGCGGTGGAGCCGCAGGAGGCGTCCATCGGCTTCGACTGCGGTTCGTTCGGCTCGGGCACCGCGACGCTCAAGGCCGCGCAGGACGGCACCGCGGCCACCATCGAGGTCTCGACGTCCGCGATCACCGCGCCGGTCGACGTCGGCGCGGGCGCGGTGAGCTCCGAGCTGACGCTCACCAAGAACGGCTCCGGCAGCACGGCGTTCACCGGCAACTCCAACCCGGCGATACCCGCCGGCAGCCCCGTCTCCACCGGCCCGCTGAACGGCACCGTAGCCGCGGGCGACAGCCTGGAGGCCAAGTCCCTGAAGATAGTGGTCTTCGGCATCACGGTGACCTGCAACGCGACGTCGGCACAGTCGCCGGGACCCTTCAAGTTCTGACGGGTTCTGACGAGTTCCGGCAAGATCCGGGTTCGTACGGAACGGCCTCCGAGTCCGTACGCAGACGAGGGCGCCGTGGTCCGGACGGTGGGCCGCGGCGCCCTTCCGCGCACGGCGCCGGGGCGCCGCGTACGGAGGGAAAAGGCGTTGCCGCCGCCGGCTCCGCCCCCTACCGTGCCGATCATGCTGCCCCCCGTGAACACCGACGAGGAATGGGACGCCGTCGTCCCGGACGAAGCCGTCGTGCGGCCCGCCGCCGAGGAGCTGTGCGCCCGGCTCGGCCTCGCGGGGGCGCCGCTCACGCGGTACGCGGAGGGCTCGCAGCCCGTCTACGCGGTGGGGGAGCGGCACGTCCTGAAGCTCTTCCCCGGCGCGGCGGCGGCCGACGGCGCGGCCGAGGCGCGGGTGCTCGGCCACGTACAGGGTCAACTCCCCGTCGACACGCCCCGGTTGCACGACTCCGGCGCGTACGTGAACGGCTGGAGCTATGTCCTCATGTCCCGGCTGCCCGGCGAGGGCCTGCACCTCGCGTGGCCCCGGATCCCGGCGGGTGAGCGGGAGCGGATCGTCGCCCGGGCGGGCGAGGCGCTCGCCGCGCTGCACGCGCTGGGGCACGCGCCGCTCGCGGACGTCCTCGGGCCCGGCGACTGGCGGGAGTTCACCGCGCGGCAGCGCGCGGGCGCCGTCGAGCAGCAGCGCCGGCACGGGCTCGCCGAGAGCTGGCTGGAGCAGATTCCGGACTTCCTGGACGCCGCGCCACTGCCCGAGGAGGCCCAACCCGCTCTGCTGCACACGGAGTTCATGCGCCAGCACCTGCTGGTGGACCCCGACGACGGCCACCGCCTCACCGGACTCTTCGACTTCGAACCCGCGATGATCGGCGACCCGGCCTACGACTTCGTGGGCGTCGGCCTGTTCGTCACGCGCGCGGAGCCGAAGCTGCTCACCCGGTTCACGGCGGCGTACGGACGGACCTTCGAGCCGCGGCTGCTCCTGGCGTACACACTGCTGCACGTGTACAGCAATCTGCCCTGGTACCTGCGGGAACTGCCCGCGCCGCCCGAACCGACGCTCGACGCGCTGGCCGAGGCGTGGTTCGGGCACTGACGCCCAGTACCCGGGGGCTCAGCTCTTGAGGCGCTCCGACAGTTCCTCGTCGTCGGCGACGAACCACGTCTGGCGGCCGCGGTTGCACTCCCGGACGAAGTCCCGCAGGGACGAACTCCCCTCCGTGTGCGCGGAGATGTCGCCGAGGACCACGAGCCCCATGCGGTAGTTCACGAACTTCTGCACGATGTCGCCCGCGACGCGCGTACGCAGCCGGAAGAACGACTCGTCGAACCGCCCCGCGGGGACGACGACCCACTGGGCGCCCTGGTAGGAGGCGTTCCCGATGAGGTCGATGGCATCTTGCTCACCGGCGATCGCCTCGCCCTCGGCCGGGCACATCATGACGGTCACGTCGTGGATCTTCCGCAGGGTGGTCATGGTCGTCGAGGGTAGTTCGGGACGGTCAGCCCTCGGACACCGGCACCAGGGTCAGATACGCGGTGCCGAGCACCCGGCGGTAGCCGCGCAGGAACATGGCGCGGTGCCGGTCGGCGCGGTCGCGCAGGGCGGCGGCCGTCGGACGGCCCGGGTGTGCGGCCAGCCACTCCTCGGTGTCGGCCAGATATCCGGACTCGAACTCCTCCCACTCCTCCTCGCTCGCCGTCTCCACCCACAGCGGGCGGAACCCGGCGGCGACCGCCGCGTCCGCGAGGTCACCCAGGTACAGGTGCTCGTCGGCGCGGGCGTCCGGCCACATCGCGGCCAGCTCGGCGGGCGTGGGCGGGTGCTGCCAGAAGCCCTCGCCGAGCACGACGCGCCCGCCCGGGGCGACCAGACGGCGCAGGGCGTGCAGCGCGTCGGCCGTGTGCGGGGGGTCGGCGTCGGCCGGAAGCAGGGTGTGGGCGGAGCTGAGGCACAGGACGACGTCGGCGGGGCCGCGCGCGGTGTCCGTCGCCGACTCCTCGACGAACGCGACGCGCTCGCCGAGCCCGCGCGCGTGGGCGGCCGCGCGGCCGCGTGCCAGGTCCTCGGCGTTCAGGTCGACGCCCACACCGGTCGCCGCCGGTGCCGCCTCCAGGACGCGGAGCAGCAACTCGCCCCAGCCGCAGCCGAGATCGAGCACCGTCCCCTTCCCGCCCGGGACGCGGTGCAGGGCCTCCGCGGCCCGTCCCGCGATGCGCGCGGCGCGGGCCTCGGAGAGCGGCCCGTGGAAGGTGAGACGGGTCAGCCGCGGCGGGCCGTCGTGGGCCTCCTGGGCCTCGGGTGCTGGTGAGGCGGCGGGGGCGGGCTGTGTCGAGGTCATGAGGGGCGACGCTAGCCCGTCGACCGCGCGGACGCTCCTGGATTTCGGCCGGGCCCCGACGACGACGGCACCGACCTCTTCTCGACCGCGCGCAGACGCTTCGCGAGGGCCTCTTCCGGGGCGGGGGTGAGGGTGCGCAGGGCGACCAGCGCCGTGATCACGACGTCGCAGAGCTCCGACTGGACGTCGTCCCAGGTGTGGGTGGTGCCCTTGCGGGGGTTCTGGCCGGTGGCGCCGATGACGGCCTGGGCGACCTCGCCGGTCTCCTCGGACAGCTTCAGCATGCGCAGCAGCAGGGTCTCGCGGGGCGAGTGCCGGCCGTGCGACTCCAGCCAGCCGTGCAGGCGGTCGACGGTCGCCCAGAGGTCGGTGGGCAGGTCGGCGGGGCCGGGCGCCGGGCCGGGCGCGTGGGCGGGAGCGTGCGCTGCCGCGTCGGTGGCGCGCGGTGCGGGGATCGGGTCGGACATGGGCCGCAGCCTGCCACGGACAGCCACTGCAAAGCCCGTCCGGCGTGTGAGGACGAGCGCGTCAGCGCGATCAGCGGAGGGCCGGGGCAGGCGCAAGGAGCGAAAGGGCGCGGGAGCCCACGCCTCACTCCTCGGGCGGCACGTCCTGCTCAGCGCTCCGCGCCGCGCGTACGTTGCGCCCGCGCGCCCCCACCAGGGCCGCCGTGCCGATCGCCGTCGCGAGCAGCGCGGCCGGGGCCATCCAGGGGCGGTTCAGGACGTCGCCGAGCGCGTGGTCGGCGGAGATCCGGCCCGGACCGGTGACGGCCAGGGCCGCCGCGACCAGGCCGAGCACGGCCGGGTACTCGTATCCGCCGCTCTGGTTGAAGAAGCCGTTCGGCGCGTGCACGGGCGCCGCGCCCGCCATCGCGCCCGCCGCCGCGGACCCCGCCGCCGGAGTGCCGAGGCCGAGCGCGAGCAGCGCGCCGCCGCCCGCCTCCGCGAGCCCCGCGACGACGGCGTTCACCTTGCCGGGTACGTAGCCGACGGACTCGAAGAACGCGCCGGTGCCCTCGATCCCGCCGCCCCCGAACCAGCCGAAGAGCTTCTGCGTCCCGTGGGCGGCGAGCACGCCGCCCGTGCCGACGCGGAGCAGCAGCAGGCCGACGTCGCGCCGGTCGAAACAGGAACAGGTCACGGCAGCTCCCAGAGGAGTCGGGGTCCCCGGAGGAGCGGGGTCGTCTCGCTCCCACCGTCCACCGCGGCGGCGCCGGGCACGCGGTGCGGTCGGCCGGACGGGTGAGGAGCCGTGCGGGGGTTCCTGGGTGGCGGGGCGGGGGGCCCGGTGCGAGCGTGGGCGCATGAGCATTCAGACAAACCGGCTCAGCGACCCCACGGTCCGGGCCTTCGTCAGCGCGGTGAACTCCCACGACCAGGCCGCCTTCCAGGCCCTGCTCACGCCCGACGCGACCATGGCCGACGACGGCTCCGACCGGAACATCGCCGACTGGGCCGACCGCGAGATCTTCTCCTCCAACGGCCACATGGACGTCGAGTCGGAGGCGGACGGCGGGCGCGCGCTCGTGGTCAGCTACCGCAACGACACCTGGGGCGAGATGCGGACGAAGTGGCAGTTCACCGTGGACGACGGGAAGATCTCCCGGTTCGAGACCGGTCAGGCTTGACGGCTTCGGGAGCCCGACCGGTCCGGCGGGCCAGGGTTCAGCCCGGGATGCGTACCGCCGTTCCCGAGACCCGGACCCGCTCGTCCCCCTCCCGCAGCGTCACCGTGAGCACCCCGGGCCGCCCCATGTCCGCGCCCTGGTGGAGCGTCAGCTCCGCCGCGGCCGGGACCAGGCCGAGTTCGCGTGCGTACGCCCCGAACGCCGCCGCGGCCGCGCCCGTCGCCGGGTCCTCGACGACGCCGCCGACCGGGAACGGGTCGCGCGCGTGGAAGACGGTGTCCGACTCCCGCCACACCAGCTGGACGGTGACCAGGTCGAGCCGGAGCATGAGCGCCTTCAGGCGGTCGAAGTCGTAGGCGAGGTCGGCGAGGCGGGCCCGGGTGCCCGCCGCGAGGACCAGGTGCCGGGCGCCCGCGAAGGCGATCCGGGGCGGCAGGCCCGCGTCGAGCTCGTCCGCCCGCCAGCCGAGTGCGGCGAGCGCCTCGTCGACGTCGGCCGCCGCGGCCTCCTCGACGCGTGGTGCCACGCTCGTCAGCGTCGCCCGCAGCGCCCCGCCGGACTCGGCGACGCTGACCGGCACGGTCCCCGCGCGGGTGGCGAACACGAAGTCGCCGGGCCCGTCGCGCTCCGCGAGGGCGACCGCGGTCGCGACCGTGGCGTGTCCGCAGAAGGGGACCTCGGCCTGCGGGCTGAAGTACCGCACGGTGAAGGCGCGGCCATCGGCGCCGAGGGAGGCCGGGCCCGGGGTCAGGAACGCCGACTCGCTGTAGCCGAGCTTCGCCGCGACGGCGAGCATGTCCGCGTCGCCGAGACCGGCCGCGTCCAGGAGGACACCGGCCGGGTTGCCTCCTGCCGGGTCGGTGGCGAAGGCGGTGTAGCGCAGTACGTCGTGGTGGTCCGCGGAGCGGTCGCTGTGGCTCATGACGCACGACAACCGCCGCGTGGCCGGGTCCATTCCCGGCCACGCGGCGGGCACCGAACCGTGCCGTATGTGCCTCAGTGGCAGTTCTTGTACCCGTTGTCCCGGGTCGTCCACGCGCACGAGTCGAGCTGTGAGCCGCTCGGCTTGATGAGCCGGGCCTTGTCGCTGGTGTTGTTCCACACGTGCCAGCCGCGGCCCCAGTAGACGGTGCCGGCGCGGTTGGTGCCCTTGCCGGTGCGGACCTTCACGGTCTTGCCGGCGCCGATCCTGTAGCTGCCGAAGGTGTACGTGTAGCCGGTGTTGTCCTTGAGCTTGTAACCCTTGAGCTGGATGGAGCTCCGGGTGTTGTTGTGGATGTTCACCCACTCACCGTTCACCGAGGTGCGGGAGCTGGAGTCCCGGCCCGGGCTGTCGTACTGGATGTAGCCGAGGTGCAGGCCGCCCTGGTGCCGGGCGGCGGCCGCCGGCGAGGCGGCGAGCAGCGGGGCCGTGAGAGCGGTGGCGGCGAGGACGGCGGTGGCCATCGAACGTATGCGCAAGTTGTGCTCCGAGTGTGAAGTTCTTGTGGAGGGCAGCGAGCTTAGTGCGGCGCCGTACGGCTCATGGCCCGACTCCGGGCATATGACTGGAACTCGGCCCTCCTCGCCGTACTGCAATCGGCCCCACCGGGCCTACGCACGGCCGCGCCGGGCCGCCCTGAGGCGCCGTCAGCCCCGTCCGACGTACGGCATCGCCGTGGCGAGGACCGTCGCGAACTGCACGTTGGCCTCCAGCGGGAGCTCCGCCATGTGCCGCACGGTGCGGGCCACGTCGGCGACGTCCATGACCGGCTCGACGGCCAGTTCCCCGTTCGCCTGGAGGGTTCCGGCGCGCATGCGCTCGGTCATGTCGGTGGCGGCGTTGCCGATGTCGATCTGGCCGACGGCGACGCGGTAGGGGCGGCCGTCCAGGGACAGGGACTTGGTCAGGCCCGTCAGGGCGTGCTTCGTGGCCGTGTACGCGACCGACAGCGGGCGCGGGACGTGCGCGGAGATGGAGCCGTTGTTGATGATGCGGCCGCCCTGCGGGTCCTGCTCCTTCATCAGCCGGAAGGCCGCCTGGGCGCACAGGAACGCGCCGTTGAGGTTGGTGTCGACGACTTGCCGCCACGCGTCGTAGGACAGCTCCTCGACGGGCACGCCGCCGGGGCCGAACGTACCGGCGTTGTTGAAGAGCAGGTCGAGGCGGCCGAAGCGGTCGCGGGCGGCGGCGAAGAGGGCGGTGACGTCGTCGGGGGACGTGACGTCGGTGCGGACGCGGAGGATGCGGGCGGCC
>NZ_AOPZ01000247.1 GCF_000414115.1 Streptomyces aurantiacus JA 4570 | reverse complement strand
CCGAGCCCGGCGAGCGCGGCCGCCGCGGCGTGCGCGGCCCGCACGTCCAGGCCGCCGCTCGTACCGCGCACCTGGTGCCGTACCTCCTCCGCGGCAAGGCTGAGCAACTGCGGCAGCAGGTCGGTGCAGCGCCGGGCGACCCAGCCGGTGCCCGCCGTGGCCAGCCAGAGCAGGCTCGCCGAGCGGGTGGGCGGCGGCAGTTCGGGGTCGAGGCCGGGCGCGGCGCCGGGTGCCAGGCCCTCGGCGGCGAGCAGAGCGTGGAAGCGGGCGGCGAACACGCGGTGGCCGCGCTCGCCGGGGTGCAGCCGGTCGGCGCTCCAGAGGGCGCGGTCGGCGACCCACTCCTCGTCCGCGGCGTGCAGATGGACGGCGCCGTACCGCTCGGACAGCGCGTGTACGACGGCGTTGACCGCCCGTTGCCGCCGCGCCAGCGGGCGGCCCAGCGCGCCGGGGAGCCCCAGCATCGCTCCGGGGTCGGGCATGCAGGCGGTGAGCAGCACCGCGCCGCCCGCCGTCACGGCGCCGTAGACCTCGTCGAGGTGCGCGGCGACCGCGTGGATGTCGAAGGTGCAGCGCAGCGTGTCGTTGACGCCGACGACGACGGACACGAGGTCGGGCCGCAGGGCCAGCGCACGCGGCACCTGGCGGCCGTGCACGTCGCAGGTCTGCGCTCCACCGGCGGCCAGATTGTGGAATTCCACGGGCTGTTGGGGCGTGCGGAGCGCCGCGGCGAGCAGCGCCGCCCAGCCCCGCCACGCGCCGTCCACGGGGTCCCCCACGCCTTCCGTGAGGGAGTCCCCGAGCGCCACGTACGTCACCGGCTTCATCCGCCACCGCTCCCGTCGTCCGACACCCCGCCGGACCCGGCCACGAGCCGCAGCGAAGGTCCCCGGCCCGCGGCAGGCACCCCGTCACCGGGCTCGGCCGCTGCCGCCGACGCGACGGCACGATGCTCAGCCGCTCCCGCCGGAGCCGTGGCGCGGTGCGCGGGGGCGACGACCGGAGCGAGGGCCTCCCGCCCGGGGACCGCCACCGGAACGACGGCGTCATGCGCCCCGGGGCCCGCCACCGGAACGACGGCATCATGCGACCCGGGGACCGCCCCCAGAGGGACGTCATCACACCCCGGCACCGCTGCCGAAGCGGCGACGTCGCACCCCGGCACGGCCGCAGGAACGACGGCGCCATGCCCGACGCCCGCCGCCAGAGCGGCAGCGTCCCGCCCGGAAGCCACCCCAGGAACACCGGCATCGTGCCCATTAGCCGCCCCCGGAGCCACATCCTGGCACCCGGAACCCACCGCGGAAGCGACAGCATCGCTCCCGCAGGTCGCCGCCGAAGCGACAACGCCATGCCCCGGCACAGCCGCCGCAACGGCAGAACCCCCCGGCGACCTCGACGCGCCCCCCGCCCCCTCCATCCCCTCGACCCCGTGCGCCGCCAGGAACGCCGCCACAGCCGTGTCCCACCCGAAGCACTCCGCACGCGCGCGTGCCGTCGTGCGCCTCGTGTGTTCCGGGCGTTCCAGGACCGCGCGGACGGCGTGGGCGAAGGTGCGCGGGGTGTCGGCGGCCGCCGCGCCCGCGCCGCCCACGATCTCCGGCAGGGCCGACGAGGCGCTGGCCACCACCGGGGTGCCGCAGGCGAGGGCCTCGAGGGCGGCGAGGCCGAAGGTCTCGCAGGGCCCCGGCGCCAGGCACACGTCGGCCGTGGCCTGGAGGGCGCCGAGTACGGCGCGGTCGGCGACATGGCCGAGGAACGTCACCGGCAGACGCCGCTCCCGCGCCCGTTGTTCGAGCCGCGCCCGCAGCGGACCGTCGCCCGCGACGACGAGAACGGCCGGTACACCGCGCCCACGCAGCGTCTCCAGCGTGTCCAGCGCCGTGCCGGGACGTTTCTCCACGGAGAGCCGGGAGCACAGCAACAGGAAAACGTCATCCTCGCGCGCGTAGCGGTCACGTATGCGCCGGTCCCGCAGGCCCGGGTGGCGGTCCGCCAGATCGACGCCCAGCGGGGCGCGTACGACATTGCCCGCGCCGATGCGTACGAACTCGCGCTCCGCCCATGCGGTGGTGCACACCACGCGCGCGTAGGCGTGCGCGGTACGGGAGTTGAGTGCGTCGGCGGCGCGGCGCGCCAAGCGCGGCGGCAACCCCCAGGTGCGCATGACCGCGTCCGCCGCCTCGTGGGAGACCATCACGGCCGGGACCCGGGCGCGGCGCGCCCACTCGCCGGTCCAGCGGAGCGTGGTGCGGTCGGACACCTCGAGGCGGTCGGGGGCGAGGCGTTCCAGGAGGCGGGTCACGCGGCGCCGGTCGGCGAGGACGCGGTAGCCGCCGGTGCCGGGCAGCACATGGCCGGGCAGCGTGATGACGAGCCCCTGCTCGGTCTCGGTGGCTCCGGCGCGCTCGCCGGGGACGACGAGCACGGGCTCGTGGCCGGCGGCCAGATACCCGCGCCCCAGCTCCCGCAGCGCGGTGCGCAGTCCGCCCGAGGAGGGCGTGACGAAGTTGGCGAGGCGCACGATCCGCAGCGGCCCCGAGGTCCGCGCGGCCCGGGCCGCGCCCAGCGGGCTCATGCCCAGGGCCGCGTTCATGCCGCCACCGCCGGGCGCTCGGCGAGCACTTCTTCGTAGTGCCCGATGAGCTGGTCCCCGACGGCGTCCCAGGTGCGCCCCTGGACGGCGGCGCGTCCGGCCGCTCCGTAGGCGGCACGCAGTTCCGGGTCGGCGGCCATCGCCCACACGGCGTCCCGTACGGCGGCGGCGTCGCCGGGCCGGACGAGGCTGCCCGTGCGTCCGGGGACCACCAGGTCGAGCGGTCCGCCCACGGCGGGCGCGACCACTGGCACCCCGCTGGCCATGGCCTCCTGCACGGTCTGGCAGAAGGTCTCCAGGGGCCCGGTGTGCACGAAGACGTCCAAGGAGGCGAAGATCCGGGCGAGTTCGTCGCCGGTGCGGCGCCCGAGCAGGGTTGCTCCGGGGAGCGCGGTCTCCAGCGCGCCGGCGCTCGGCCCGTCGCCCACGACGACGACGCGCACACCGTCGAGGGCGCACGTCTCCGCGAGCAGTTCGACGTGCTTCTCGGGGGCGAGCCGCCCTACGTAGCCGACGATCAGTTCGCCGTTCGGGGCGAGTTCGCGGCGCAGCACGGCGTCCCTGCGCGAGGGCCGGAAGCGGTCGGTGTCGACGCCGCGCGGCCACAGCCGCACCCGGGGCACGCCGTGCGACACCAGGTCGGTGAGCGCCGCGGTGGACGGCGCGAGGGTGCGGTCGGCGGCGGCGTGCACCGCGCGGATGCGGCGCCACGCGGTGGCCTCGCCCATCCCCATGTACGTACGCGCGTAGCCGCCGAGGTCGGTCTGGTAGACGGCGACGGTGGGCAGGTGCTTGCGCGCGGCGGCGGCCATGCCGCGCGCGCCGAGCACGAAGGGGCTCGCCAGGTGGACGAGGTCGGCCTGGTGCGCGCTCAGTGCCGCCGCCAGTCGCCGGCTCGGCAGCGCGACCCTGACCTGCGGGTATCCGGGGAGAGGCAGGGACGGCACGCGGACGACGGGGCACGGGGAGAGGGTGTCGGTGGTGTCGGTGGACGCGCCGGTCGCGGTGGCCGGGGCGACGACGAGCGGATCGTGACCGCGCGCGACGAGCTGCCGCGCGGTCTGCAGGGCGCAGTGCGACACGCCGTTGATGTCGGGGGGAAAGGATTCGGTGACGATGACGACACGCATACCGGTGTTGTCGTCAGGCGGGGCGTGCCCACGTCAACGTGGATCTTTCCTGACGTGAAACGTCCCATGAGCGTTCCGCACCGCGAGATCCGGCCATTTCGCCGCACGCGGGGCGTTACGCACTGGGCGAAGGCGATTTCGGGCTCCCGGCACCGTGCCGGTGCGGCGTACGCGGCCTGCGGCAACCGTGCCGGGGGCTCGGCACCGCGCCAATGCGGCGTACGCGGCCGTCGGTGCCGTGGCCGTGCGCGTCCTAGCGGTGTTCCGACCCTGCCGCCCTGCGGCCTGCGGGGCGTCCCCCGCTGGGGGCCGTCGGCCCACCCGGGCAATCAGTCCACCCGCAGATTCGCCCCACCTGGGTAATCGCCCACCAGGCAACCCGCCCGCAGCCGTCCGGCGGGGAAGCCGGGGCGAGGCTCACGCGCCCGCCTCCCCGCCACCGCGGCCGGTGGACGCCGGGCCCTCGCTCACACGGCGGGCGCGTCCGGCCCGATGCGGCTGCGTACCGCCGACTGCACGTCGTCCTCCTCGGCGGGATCCGCCGCCAGTCTCCGGAGGCGGTTGACGACGCGGGCGTCGCCGGTCTCGGCGTGCCGGGCGGCGACTTCGCGGGTGGACTCCTCGCAGTCCCACAGGCACTCGACGGCGAAGCCGGCGGCGAAGGAGGGGTCGGTGGCGGCCAGCGCGCGGGCGGCGCGGCCTCTGAGGTGGGAGGAGGCGGTCTCGCGGTAGACGTGGCGCAGGACCGGCGCCGCGCAGCCGATGCCGAGGCGTCCCGCGCCGTCGACGAGCGGCCACAGGGTCGGCGCGTCCGGGCCCTCGCCGCGCACCGCCTCGCGCAGCGCGGTGAGCACGAGCTGGCTGTCCTGGGCGCCGCCGCGGCAGGCGAGCACGCGTCCGGCGGCCGCGCCGAGCGCGTCGGGCCGTCCGGCCCACTGCCTGGCCCGGTCGACGGCGGCGACGGAGCGCATCCGCTCGAACGTCTCGGCCGCGATGTCGACGACGGCTCGCGACGGGCTCTGCGCCGCTTCTTCCAGGAGGTCGAGTACGTCGGGATCATGGACGTCGGCCAAGTACCGCAAGGCGGTGCCGCGCGCCCCGTCCGTGCCGTGCCGCGCCGCGCGCACGATCTCGGCGCGGTCCTCGGGCCCGGCGACGGCGGTCAGACAGCGGGCGGCCGGCACATGCAGCGCGGCGCCACGGTCAAGACCCTCCTGGGCCCAGTCGAACACGGCCTGGACGCTCCAGCCGGGGCGCGGCCCGGCCGGCTCCATCTGGCGCTGCCAGCGGTCGAAGGAGCCCCGTTCGGCGGCGGCGCGCACGCGGGCGCCGATCTCGGGGCGCGGATCGTCGGCCCACAGCCGCCAGGGTCGCGGCTCGAAGGCGTCGCGCACGGCGACGGCCAGGGCGGCCTCGCCCTCGGCGTCGGCGGAGAACCTGGCGAGCACGGGGGCGGCGAGGGCGCGCAGGCCCGCGTCGTCGTCGCGCAGGGCCAGCTCGTCCAGGGCCCAGGCCCAGTTCGCGCCGTGCTCGGCGTAGCTGCGCAGCAGCCGCAGCGCGTCCAGCCTGTCGTACGAGGCGAGGTGGCCGAGCACCGAGAGCGCGAGCCCGGTGCGTGAGTCGTCCGGGTCGAGCATGTCGTCGGGGTCGAAGAGGTGGCGCTCGATGGCGCCGAGCCCGCCGTTCAGATCGAGGTAGAGGCGGGCGTAGTACAGGGAGCGGTTCTCCACCTGCCAGTCGTGCCGCGGATCGTGCAGCACACAGTGGTCGAGGGCGGAGAGCGCCTCGGACCGTGGCGCGGTGAGGGCGTGCAGCGTGCCGTCGCCGCGGCCCCGCTGCAGCAGGCCGAGCAGCGTACCGCTGGGCGCTATGACCGGTTCGAACATGGGAAACAGCCTCACATCAAGCGTCGACGCAACCGGGAATCCGCACTACCTGGCCGTGCGCCAACACGTCGGGCCGCCCGCCGTCTCTTGCTTGCTGAAGACCATCTTCCTCTGCCTCTCGTCGGTGACCCGGAGGTTCCCGGACGCCAAGTCCGGGGTCGGGCCGCTCACGGTCCGCGCGCTGCGGCAACACCTGCCCCGACGTCGCGTCCGTGAATCACGTCGTCATGATGACCCAGCGGTTCAGCCCGCCGCGACCACATTTCCGGCGCCCCCGTCGCACCAGGCCGCGTACCCCGGTCAGGCGGCCCCGAACAGCGCGAGCAGCTCGGTCTTCCCGAACATGCGTGCGGTGTCGATCGCCGACGGTGTGCCCGCGGCCGGATCGGCACCGCCGTCGAGCAGCGCCCGCACCACGTCGTCGGAGCCCTTGAAGACGGCACCGGCGAGGGGCGTCTGCCCCTTGTCGTTGACGCGGTTGGCGTCCCCGCCGCGCTCGATCAGGGCGCGCACGGCGGCCGCGTGGCCGTGGTAGGCGGCGAGCATGACGAGCGAGTCGCCGCTGTCGTTCGTGAGGTTCGCGGGCACGCCCGCGTCGACGTACGAGGCGAGCGCGTCCGTGTCGCCCGCCCGGGCCAGATCGAAGATCTTGCCCGCCAGCTTCACGACCTCGGGGTCGGGGGCTTCGCTCATGGTGTGACCGCCTTTCGCGCTCCGGCTGCCTTGGGGGGTGATCGCACCCCGCTGGGGGTGACCGCACGCGTACCGCCGGCGATGCCGCGGCCGTACGAGTGAATCGACAGGGTACTGCCCGTCACGGCACATGACCGACCGCGTCGGAGGCAAAGATCAGCGCGGCCGGACGACACGGCCCGAACCCGCCCGCGCACGCCGCATCAGCCCGCCACCATCCGGGCTAAATAAGAGAAATATCCCCCATTTGCAGCTTTTATCGCATGGATACATGCTGTGAGCCTGGAAGTACTGATGGTGACTGTCCCCTCACTCAGGAGAACTGCCATGGTCCTGTCCATCTCGGGCGTCGTGCTGCTGGGCATCATCGCCTTCCTGTTCTTCCGCAAGGACGGGCTCAAGGCATCCCACGCGGTGGTCTGCGCCCTCTTCGGCTTCTTCCTCGCGGGCACGGCCATCGCACCGAGCATCAAGGCGGGCAGCGCGAGCCTCGCGAGCCTGCTCGGCGGGATCAAGTTCTGACGGCTGCCCCCACCACCACTTCCAGGAGACCGACGTGGCCCGGCGCCCCCTCCCCCGCATCCTGAGCACCGGCACCGCCCAGCTCGCCCGCAGTCGCGAGCTGGCCCGGTCGGCCGCCGACGGCGCCACGGACGTACTCCACCCGCTGATCACGATCACGCGCGGGCTGCGCCGTCTCGCCGGAGCAGGGCGGCGCAAGTGGGCGGCGACCCCCAAGGAACGGCGCGGTTCGCTGCTGTTCCTGGTGGCTTCCGTGGTCCTCGTCGTGGCGCTCATCCCCTACGGTCCGATGCTCGCCGCCATCTGCCTGATGGCGGCCGCGGCCTGGACCGGGCGCGAGCGCGCGGCGCCGGCGCCCTCCGGCCCGGACGACGCCCAGGTCCAGCGGCTGCAGTCGCTCTACGAAGCGCTCGTGCCGTACTTCTCGGTGCCCGAGGACCCGAGCCCGCTGTTCGCCCACGGCGGCGAGTGGGACAAGGCGTTCACCGCGTACGGGTTCGACGACGACGGCCGGATCTCGCATCTGGTGGTGCGCTATCCCGCGTACTTCACCGACGGCGAGGCCGAGTCCCGCGCGCGGATCGAGCAGGTGCTGTACGCCAAGTCGGGGCGCGGCCGCGAGTACCACTTCGCGTGGGACGAGGAGGGCAACGCGCTCACCGTGACCGTGCTGCCTCCGCTGCCCACGGACATCTCCGCCCAGCGCTTCGTCACCGCGCCCGGCGAGACCGTGCTCGGCTTCACCGACCCCACCGCCGTGCAGCGCACCCTGCCCGTGGCCGACGGCGACGAGCAGCGCGACGTGCCGCCCGTCGTGTGGCGCACCGGCATCCGCTCCACCGAGCCGCACCTGCTGGTCCTCGGCCGTCCCGGCAGCGGCACCACGACCCTGCTGCGCTCCGTCGCCCTGCAGGCGCTCCAGCACGGCGACGTCGTCATCGTCGAGGGCAGCGGCACCGGCGACTACGCCTGCCTGACCGGGCGCGCGGGGGTCCTCGCCGTCGAGTGCGGGCTCGCGGGGGCGCTGGGGAGCCTGGAGTGGGCGGCGCACGAGACGGAGCGGCGGCTCATCGCGGCGAACCGGGCCCGGCAGGCGGGCCACCCGCCGCCCGACGACACCAAGCGGCCGCTGTGGATCCTGCTCGACCGCCCCGGCATCCTCGGCCACCTGGCCGCGGCCGACGGGCACCGGGATCCGCAGTCCCTGCTCCAGGTGCCGCTGCGGCACGGGCGCGCGGCGGGTGTCACCGTCGTCGTGGCCGACCAGCTCGACGGCATGGAAGGGCTGACCGACACCGTGCGCCAGCACACCCGCGCGCGCGTGCTGCTCGGCCCGGCCACCGCCGACCAGGTCGAGGAGGTCCTGGGCGCGGCGCCGCACACGACGCCCACGGCGGACATGCCCCCGGGCCGCGGCTACGCCCGCCTGGGCACGGGCCCGGTCCTGCGCCTCCAGGTCCCGGCGACCCCCGACCCGTACGACGACGCCACGAGCGACGCGCACCGGCGCGCCGTGCTCGACCTGCTCCCGGACCGCACGGCACGGGCGGACGCGGACCTGGCCCCGGCAGCGGTCGCGGAGGGCTGAGCCCGACGCGCGGGGCGCCTCACGCCACGAACGTGTGCGGCCCCTCCGCCCCGGACCCCGCGCCCGTCCCCGCCTCGACGAGACGGGCCGCCGCCGCGAGGCGTACCGCCGCTTCCTCCGCCAGCGGCCCGCCGACGGTGAACGGCAGCCGTACATAGCCCTCGAAGGCTCCGTCGACACCGAAGCGGGGGCCCGACGGCACCCGGACACCCACGCGTTCGCCGACCTCGGCGATGCGGGAGCCGGACAGGCCGCCGGTGCGCACCCACAACGTCAGTCCGCCGCGCGGCACTTCGAACTCCCAGCCGGGCAGCTCGCGGCGCACGGCGGCGACCAGCGCGTCCCGGTTGTCGCGCGCCTGCTGTCGGCGTACGTCCACGGCCTGCTGCCAGCCGCCGGTGCTGAGCAGCCAGTTGAGGGCCAGCTGCTCCAGGACGGGGGTGCCGAGGTCGGCGTACGCGCGCGCCGCGACCAGGCTGCGGATCACATCGGGCGCGGCCCGCACCCAGCCGATGCGCATGCCCGCCCAGAATGCCTTGCTCGCCGAGCCGACGGTGATGACGGTGGAGCCCGCGGGGTCGAACCCGCAGACGGGGCGCGGCATGCCCGGAGCCTCGCCGGCTCCGCCCTCCACGCCGCCTTCGTCGAGGCGCAGTTCACTCATCGTCTCGTCGACGACGAGGACGGTGCCCGCGTGCCGGGCCGCGTCGACGAGGCGGCGGCGCTGGTCCTCGTCGGCGAGTGCGCCGGTCGGGTTGTGGAAGTCGGCGACGACGTACGCGAGCCGGGGCGCGGCGTCGCGCAGGACCTGGCGCCAGCGGTCCATGTCCCAGCCGCCGAGACCCTCGGCCATCGCGACGGGCACCAGGCGCGCGCCCGCCTCGCGCATGAGCTGGAGGATGTTGGCGTAGCTCGGCGACTCCACCGCGATGCGTTCGCCGCGGCCCGCGAAGAGGTGGCAGATCGCGTCGATGGCGCCCATCGCGCCGGTGGTGACCATGATCTGTTCCGGCATGGTCGGTATCCCGCGCGCGGTGTAGCGCTCGGCGAGCATGGCGCGCAGCGCGGGCAGTCCGGCCGGGTAGTCGCCGTGGGTGTGGGCGTAGGGCGGGAGCTCTTCGAGGGCGCCCTGCACGGAGCGGGTGAGCCAGGGCTCGGGCGCGGGCAGGGCTGCGCAGCCGAGGTCGATCATGGAGCCGAGCGCCTCGGGGGGCAGCGGTTCGAGGCCGCGCGCGGGAAGCGGGTTGCCGGCCGGGACGGCGGTCCAACTGCCCGCTCCCCTGCGGGACTCCAGGAACCCTTCGCTGCGCAGCGCCTCGTACGCGGCGGCGACGGTCGTGCGGCTCACGGAGAGCGCCACGGCCAGCTCGCGCTCGGCGGGCAGGCGGGCGGCCACGGGAACGCGGCCCTCCAGGACGAGCAGCCGGATACCGTCGGCGAGGGCGCGGTAGGCGGGCGGGCGGCGAGTGCCCGCGCCGGCGGGACGCGCCTGCTGGGAGGTGAGCAGCCGGGCGAGCTGGGTCGAGCCCACCGCTGATGTCCACTGAGCCATGATCCCAGTCCACCTTCATCGAATTGGCCATGGTTGGCGTCTTCCACCAAGCCACAGAGTGTCATGCGTCAGGCCACTACCACCACGGGGGGCTTCTCTTGTCCAGGGCGAAATCAGATGGGCCCGCCACGGGGCCGCGCGGCGAACGGCATCTCACGCGCCGGCTGTGCCAGCTCTACGTAGGTCTCGCCCTGTACGGCGCGAGCTCCGCGCTGCTCGTGCGCTCGGGCCTCGGCCTGGAGCCGTGGAACGTGCTGCATCAGGGCGTGGCCGAGCGCACCGGGATGTCGATCGGTGTCGTGTCGATCTTCGTGGGTGCCGCGGTGCTGCTCCTGTGGATCCCGCTGCGCCAGCGCCCGGGACTCGGCACGGTGTCGAACGTCTTCGTCGTCGGCCTGGCGATGGACGGCACGCTCGCCCTCGTACCGGACGCGCACGGCCTCGGCGTCCGGGTCCCGCTCATGGTGGCGGGCATCGTGCTCAACGGGGTGGCGACGGGCCTCTACATAGCGGCCCGGTTCGGGCCGGGCCCGCGCGACGGCCTGATGACGGGCCTGCACGAGCGCACCGGCCGCTCCATCCGGCTGATGCGGACGCTGGTGGAGGTGGCGGTCGTCGTCACCGGCTTCGCGCTCGGCGGCACGCTGGGCGTGGGCACGGTCGTGTACGCGCTGGCCATCGGGCCGCTCGCCCAGTTCTTCCTGCGCTTCTTCGCCGTGCCCGCTCCATCCGCGGGCCGCGTCGTGGCCTCCGGCGAGCCATCGGAGCAGGCGATACTGCGACGGTGACCACGCGCGTACGCCATCCCTACCTCGACCACCCCGGCCCCCTCGCCTTCGCCCACCGCGGCGGGGCGGCGGACGGCCTGGAGAACACCGCGACCGCCTTCCGCCGCGCCGTGGACGCGGGCTACCGCTACATCGAGACGGATGTGCACGCCACCTCGGACGGCAGGCTGGCGGCCTTCCACGACGCGACGCTGGACCGCGTCACGGACGCCACCGGCAAGATCGCGGACCTGCCGTGGAGCGAGGTGCGCCGGGCACGCGTGGCCGGCACCGAGCCGGTGCCCCTCTTCGAAGAGATGCTGGAGGCGTTCCCCGACGTCCGCTGGAACGTGGACGTCAAGGCCGAGTCCGCCCTGCTGCCGCTCCTGGACCTGATCGAGCGCACCCGCTCCTGGGACCGCGTGTGCGTCGGCTCGTTCTCCGAGGCCCGCGTCTCCCGCGCCCAGCGCCTCGCGGGGCCCCGCCTCGCCACGTCGTTCGGTACGCGGGGGGTGCTGGGGCTGCGGCTGCTCTCCCTGGGCGTACCCGCGACGCCACGCGTCTCGGCGGTGTGCGCCCAGGTGCCGGAGGCGCAGTCGGGGGTGCGGGTGGTCGACCACCGCTTCGTCCGCACGGCCCACGCGCGCGGGCTGCAGGTCCACGTGTGGACGATCAACGACGCCGCGCGCATGCACGCCCTGCTCGACCTGGGCGTCGACGGCATCATGACGGACCACATCGAGACGCTGCGCGACGTGCTCAAGGACCGGGGGACCTGGGTCTGACCGCCGGAAGCCGCGTCGGACCCGGACGGACAGGACGGATTTGTTCACCCGCTCGGCACCCCCGCGGGCACTCCCGTGCCCGCGGGGATTTAGCAACCAGCGGCGAAGAGCGGTAGTGTACGCGTTTGGCCTGCCAGGCGGACCGTTACTGCGCGCTGAGGATTCAGAAACGCTGGGTGACATCTGCTGCCAGATGTGACAAACCGGGCGCTGGTGGGTACAACAAGGGGCGGCATACGACGGCGACGCATGACCCTGAACGGGAATCTTTACCGCCGACCGGACGTTGACCGGATGACGACGACAGCGACACCTGTCCTGTGGGCGACAAGCCCGGGAGGCACGATTCATGAGTGAGCGAGCTCTTCGCGGCACGCGCCTCGTGGTGACCAGCTACGAGACCGACCGCGGCATCGACCTGGCTCCGCGCCAGGCCGTGGAGTACGCATGCCAGAACGGACATCGATTCGAGATGCCGTTCTCGGTGGAGGCGGAGATCCCGCCCGAGTGGGAGTGCAAGGTCTGCGGGGCCCAGGCACTTCTCGTGGACGGCGACGGACCTGAGGAGAAGAAGGGGAAGCCTGCGCGTACGCACTGGGACATGCTCATGGAGCGCCGCACTCGAGAAGAACTCGAGGAGGTTCTTGAGGAGCGCCTGGCGGTCCTCAGGTCCGGTGCGATGAATATTGCGGTGCATCCGCGCGACAGCCGCAAGTCCGCGTAAGCGCGCTGGACCGCGGAGCGGAGACACGACGAGGGCGGGCCCACAGCTTCGGCTGTGGGCCCGCCCTCGTTCGTGTGCGCGTGGCCCCGAAACGGGGGCTCCGCCCCCGGACCCCCGCTCCTCAAACGCCGGA
>NZ_AOPZ01000246.1 GCF_000414115.1 Streptomyces aurantiacus JA 4570 | reverse complement strand
GCCGAAGAGGTCACCGCGGGTCTGGAGGGCATGGAGGTGCCGCTGCGGGTCGCCGTGATGGGCTGTGTGGTGAACGGTCCGGGTGAGGCGCGTGAGGCCGACCTCGGTGTCGCGTCCGGCAATGGCAAGGGGCAGATCTTCGTCAAGGGCGAGGTCATCAAGACCGTCCCGGAGTCGAAGATCGTGGAGACCCTGATCGACGAGGCGATGAAGATCGCCGAACAGATGGAGGCCGGTGGCGTCCCGTCCGGGGTGCCCGACGTCACGGTGAGTTGAACAACCAGTAAGGGGGCCCGAGCATGACCATTCTGGAGACGATCCGGGGGCCGCGCGACCTCAAGGCGCTGTCCGAGGCCGAGCTGGGCGAACTGGCGGAGGAGATACGGGAGTTCCTGGTGCACGCGGTCGCCAGGACCGGTGGTCATCTCGGGCCCAATCTGGGGGTGGTGGAGCTCACCATCGCCCTGCACCGGGTCTTCGAGTCGCCCGAGGACCGCATCGTGTGGGACACCGGCCACCAGAGCTACGTACACAAGCTGCTGACCGGCCGTCAGGACTTCTCGAAGCTGCGCGGCAAGGGGGGCCTGTCCGGCTACCCCTCGCGGGCGGAGTCCGCGCACGACATCGTCGAGAACAGCCACGCCTCGACGGCGCTCGGCTGGGCCGACGGCCTCGCCAAGGCCCGTGACGTGCTCGGCGAGCGCGGGCACGTCGTCGCCGTCATCGGCGACGGGGCGCTCACCGGCGGCATGGCGTGGGAGGCGCTGAACAACATCGCGGCCGCGAAGAACCAGCCGCTGATCATCGTCGTCAACGACAACGAGCGTTCGTACGCCCCCACCATCGGCGGGCTCGCCAACCATCTGGCCACGCTGCGCACCACCGACAGCTACGAACAGGTGCTCGCCTGGGGCAAGGACATCCTCCAGCGCACCCCCGTCGTCGGACGGACGCTGTACGAGTCGCTGCACGGCGCGAAGAAGGGCTTCAAGGACGCCTTCGCACCGCAGGGGATGTTCGAGGACCTGGGGCTGAAGTACGTCGGCCCCATCGACGGGCACGACACCAAGGCCGTCGAGTCGGCCCTGCGGCGCGCGAAACGCTTCCACGGCCCCGTCCTCGTGCACTGCCTCACCGAGAAGGGGCGCGGCTACGAGCCCGCGCTCGCCGACGAGGCGGACCGTTTCCACACCGTCGGCGTCATGGACCCGCTGACCTGCGAGCCCCTCGCCCCGTCCAACGGCCCTTCCTGGACCTCGGTGTTCGGCGAGGAGATCGTCCGCATCGGCGCCGAGCGCGAGGACGTCGTGGCGATCACGGCGGCCATGCTGCACCCGGTGGGCCTCACCAAGTTCGCGGCGGCCTACCCGGACCGGGTGTGGGACGTCGGCATCGCCGAGCAGCACGCCGCCGTGTCGGCCGCCGGGCTCGCCACGGGCGGCCTCCACCCGGTCGTCGCCGTCTACGCCACCTTCCTCAACCGGGCCTTCGACCAGCTCCTGATGGACGTCGCGCTGCACCAGTGCGGGGTGACGTTCGTGCTCGACCGGGCCGGGGTCACCGGGCCCGACGGGGCCTCGCACAACGGCATGTGGGACATGTCGATCCTCCAGGTCGTACCCGGCCTGCGGATCGCCGCGCCGCGCGACGCCGACCAGCTCAGGGCGCAGTTGCGCGAGGCGGTCGCCGTCGACGACGCGCCGACCCTGCTGCGCTTCCCCAAGGAGTCGGTGGGCCCGTCCGTTCCGGCCGTGGACCGCGTGGGCGCCATGGACGTGCTGCGCCAGGACCCGGAGGCCGACGTGCTGCTCGTCGCGGTCGGCGTGATGGCGCCGGTGTGCCTGCAGGCCGCCGACCTCCTCGCGGAGCGGGGGATCGGCTGCGCTGTGGTCGACCCGCGCTGGGTCAAGCCCGTCGACCCGGCGCTGCCCCCGCTGGCGGCGCGGCACCGGCTCGTCGCCGTCGTCGAGGACAACAGCAAGGCCGCCGGCGTCGGCTCGGCCGTCGCGCTGGCCCTGGGGGAGGCCGAAGTGGACGTTCCCGTACGGCGGTTCGGCATCCCCGACCAGTTCCTCGCGCACGCCAAACGCGGCGAGGTGCTCGCGGACCTGGGGCTCACTCCCGTCGAGATCGCCGGGAGCATCAGCGCGACCCTCGCGCGCAAGGACGCGTGCGGCGCGGACACGCGGCAACAGCCCGGCGCGGACGTACGGCGACAGGCCGGTCCCACCGGTGAAGAGGCCGGTTCCCCCGGCAAGCAGGCCGGTCCCCCCGGCAAGGAGAAAGCCGGTGTGGCCGGCGAGGAGAACTGAGCATGACGAGCACGAGCAAGGAGTTCGACCTCGGCAGACTGCTCGCCGAGCGCGGCGGCGAGCGGTACGAACTGCACGCGCGGCACCTCAACCACCAACTGCCGCGCATGCTGCACACCATCGGCTTCGACAAGGTCTACGAACGGGCCGAGGGCGCGTACTTCTGGGACGCGGACGGCAACGACTACCTGGACATGCTCGCCGGCTTCGGCGTGATGGGCCTCGGCCGGCACCATCCCGTCGTACGCAAGGCGCTGCACGACGTCCTCGACGCCTCGCTCGCCGACCTCACCCGCTTCGACTGCCAGCCCCTTCCCGGGCTGCTCGCGGAGCAACTGCTCACCCACAGCCCGCACTTGGACCGGGTGTTCTTCGGCAACAGCGGCACCGAGGCGGTGGAGACCGCCCTGAAGTTCGCCCGGTACGCCACCGGCAGGCCGCGCGTGCTCTACTGCGCGCACGCCTTCCACGGCCTGACCACCGGCTCGCTCTCGGTGAACGGTGAGACGGGATTCCGCGACGGCTTCGCGCCGCTGCTGCCCGACACGGCGGTGCCGCTCGGCGACCTCGACGCGCTGCGCGCGGAGCTCGCGCGCGGTGACGTCGCCGCGCTGATCGTCGAGCCCGTCCAGGGCAAGGGCGTGCACGAGACGCCGCCCGGCTATCTGCGTGCCGCGCAGGAGCTGCTGCACCGGCACAAGGCGCTCCTGATCGCCGACGAGGTGCAGACGGGCCTCGGCAGGACCGGCGAGTTCTACGCCTACCAGCACGAGGAGGGCGTCGAGCCGGACCTGGTGTGCGTGGCCAAGGCGCTGTCCGGGGGCTATGTGCCGGTCGGCGCGACCCTGGGCAAGGACTGGATCTTCAAGAAGGTCTACTCGTCCATGGACCGCGTCCTCGTGCACTCGGCGAGCTTCGGGTCCAACGCGCAGGCGATGGCGGCCGGGCTCGCGGTACTCGCCGTGATGCGGGACGAGAAGGTCGTCGAGAACGCGCGCGTCACCGGTGAGCTGCTGAAGTCACGGCTCGCCGCGCTCGTCGACCGCTATGAGCTGCTGAGCGAGGTGCGCGGGCGCGGACTCATGGTCGGCATCGAGTTCGGCAGGCCCAAGTCCCTGAAGCTGCGCAGCCGTTGGACGATGCTCCAGGCCGCGCGCAAGGGCCTGTTCGCGCAGATGGTGGTCGTCCCCCTGCTCCAGAAGCACCGCATCCTCACCCAGGTGTCCGGCGACCACCTGGAGGTCATCAAGCTGATCCCGCCGCTCACCGTGGGGGAGAAGGAGGTCGACCGGTTCGTGGCGGCCTTCACCGCCGTCATGGACGACGCCCACAGCGGGGGCGGGCTGATGTGGGACTTCGGCAGGACGCTGGTGAAGCAGGCGGTGGCGAATCGATGAGTTTTGCCTCTGGGGCAACAAAATTGCCTCTGGGGTAAGGCTCTGGCTCAATCTACGGTATGAGCCCTGCCACCCCGGACGACGGTGAGGCGGCCGACGAGCTGCCCGCCGTCGCCCCGCGACTGCGGGAGCTGCGCCGCCGCGCCGCCCTGACCCTGGAGGCCGCGGCCCGCGCGGCCGGACTCTCGCCCGCGCACCTGTCCCGCCTGGAGACCGGGCAGCGCCAGCCGTCCCTGCCGATGCTGCTCGCGCTCGCGCGCACCTACGGTACGACGGTCTCCGAACTGCTCGGCGAGACGCCCGCCGACCGGGACGCGGTCGTCCGCGCCCCGGACATGGAGCCCACCGCCGCCGGCGGCTGGACGTACTGGCAGGCCGGCGCGCCCGGCCGGGGCATGCAGGCGCTGCGCGTGCACGTCCCGCACGGGGCGCAGGGCGACATCGTGCGGGTCCATCCCGGCGAGGAGTGGCTGTACGTCCTCAAGGGGCGGCTGCGGCTGCGGCTCGGCGACACCGCGCACCTCCTCGCGCCGGGCGACAGCGCGCACTTCGACTCGCTGACCCCGCACCGGATCGCCGCCGCGGACCACGGCGGCGCCGACTTCCTCTTCGTCCACACCTTGCTGCAGAGCCCCGCCACCGCGCTGTGCCTCGGCGGCACCACCCAGGGAGACCGACATGACGGAATCTGAGCCGCAGCAGCCGCAGTCCGGGCAGCCCGCACGCCGCATGGCGATGGAGGAGAAGTTCCCGCGCGCCCTGTGGATCCGGCTGATCATCTATGTCGCCGTGGGCCACGTGTTCGCGTTCTTCGTCTACCTGCTGTTCGTGCTCGGGGGCAAGAACCAGTGACGCCGGGGGGCTGAGACAGGCTCTCAGTCGAGGAGCCGCTCGCGCAGGCGCTCCCGCGTCCCCTTGCTCACGCCGAGGCCCCGCGCCAGATACGTGTCGGTGTCGCCCCAGGTCAGCTCGATGGTCTCGAAGGCCGCCGCCAGATACTCGGCGCGGGCGTCGAACAGCGGGCTCAGCAGCTCCATGACCTCGGGGGACATCGCGTCCGGCGAGGTGCTGCTGCGGTGCACCTTGTAGCGGCGGTGGGCGGCGTTCGACTCCAGGTAGTCCGTCTCGATCGCCTCGCGCTCCACGCCGACCGCCAGCAGGGCCACTGCTATGGACAGGCCCGCGCGGTCCTTGCCCGCCGCGCAGTGCATGAGCGCGGGCACGCTGTCCTCGGCGAGGGCGTGCAGCACCCGGCTGTGCTCGGCCGTGCGCTCCTTGATGATCGTCCGGTACGAGGCCGTCATCCGGCCCGCGGCCTTGCCGTCGGACAGGACGCCGCGGAGCTGGTCCAGATCGCCGTCGCGGACCATCTTCCAGAACTCGGCGCCGTCCGCCGGGTCCGTCAGCGGCAGATTCACATTGCGCACCCCCGGCAGCTCCACGTCCGGGCCCTCCAGGCGCTGGTCGGCGGCGTTGCGGAAGTCGAAGATCGTGTGCAGGCCCAGCGAGGCGAGGAACGCCGCGTCGGCCGCCGTGGCGTGCGCGAGGTGACCACTGCGGAAGAGCACGCCGTGGCGCACCCTGCGGCCGTCCACCGTCGGCAGTCCGCCCACGTCACGGAAGTTGCGCACGCCGGCCAGCTCGGGCTCGGTCGACGGGACCTGCTGCGTCACGGGGTCTCCTCATGCTCGGGGGCGGCTTCGCGCGACCTCGCGGGCACGCGGCCCGCAGGTGGTTGCGCCTTCGACGATACGACACGGGTTCCTGAGGCAATCAGTCCTGGCACAGGGGTGCCCGGAGGCGCGTGCGGGGGCGCGTCAGGGTGGCGTACGCGGGAGGTGCGCGGGCGTTGCCCCGGTGGCTGTACGGCTCGAAGATGTTCGTACGCGCGCGTGCCTGTTGAGATCCGTTTCCGCATCTGTGGGGCTCTGGGGGTTCGATGATCGAGATCGGCGCAGACGGTCGTACGTGGCTCCTCTCGGGGCCCACCAGCAGCTACGCGCTGCGCCTCACGGGCCGCGACGAGCTGCTGCACCTGCACTGGGGCCCGCGGATCGCCCTGGCCGACGCCGAGGCGCTGGCCGCGGCGCCGCCGCCCCCGGAGCGGCCCTTCGAGTCGTGGCTCGACGGGCGCGAGGAGTACCCGGTCGAGGGCGGGCCGCGGTTCGTGCGGCCCGCGCTTTCGGTGCGCGGCGGCGGGGTGCGCGGGACGGAGTGGCGCTTCCTGCGGTGGGCCGAGGGCGCCGACGACGAACTCCAGCTCCACTTCACCGACGCCGTGCACGGCCTTCAGATCACGCTGTCCTGGCGGCTGCGCGGCGACGTCGTGGAGCGGTACGCCATCCTCAGCAACAAAGCCCCCGCCGGAGCGCCGGAGTTGGAGATCCTGCGCGCCGACTCCGCGACCTGGACCCTGCCCCTGCGCGAGCGCTGGCGGCTCTCCCAGCTGCACGGGCGCTGGGCGGCGGAGTCCCGGCTCGTACGGTCGGAGCTCACGTACGGCGAGAAGGTCATCGGCAGCCGGCGCGGGCACACCGGGCACCAGCACCTGCCCTGGGTGGCGCTCGACGCGGACGGCGCCACCGAGGAGAGCGGCGAGGTCTACAGCTGCGCGCTCGCCTGGTCCGGGTCGTGGCGGATCGCCGTGCACCAACTCCCGGACGGCGCCGTGCAGATCACCGGCGGCAGCGGGCACGACGACTCCGGGCAGCAGATGCTCGCGCCCGGCACGGCGATCGCCACGCCGGTCTTCGCGGGCCTGTGGAGCGACGGCGGCTTCGGCGGGGCGAGCCGGGCCTGGCACGCGTACCAGCGCGCGCACGTGATCCCGGACGCGGACGAGGTGCGGCCGGTGCTCTACAACTCCTGGGAGGCCACCGGGTTCGACATCTCCGAGGAACAGCAGCGGGCGCTCGCCGGGCGGGCCGCGGCGCTCGGCGTGGAGCTGTTCGTCGTCGACGACGCGTGGTTCGGCGCGCGCGTGTCCGACCGGGCCGGGCTCGGCGACTGGACGCCCAACCCCGACCGCTTCCCCGGCGGCCTCAAGCCTCTCGCCGACGAGGTGCACGCCCTGGGCATGCGGTTCGGGATCTGGGTCGAGCCGGAGATGGTCAACGCCGACAGCGACCTGTACCGCGCGCACCCCGACTGGGTGCAGCACCACCCCGGCCGCGCGCGCACCGAGTTCCGCAACCAGCTCGTCCTCAACCTCGCCCGCCAGGACGTCCAGACCTACCTCTGGGAGAAACTCGACGCCCTCCTGACCAGCGCGCCCATCGACTATGTGAAATGGGACTTCAACCGCTGCTTCACCGACCCGGGGTGGCCAGGCGAGCCCTACCCGCAGCGCCTGTGGGACGGCCATGTGCACGCCTTCTACGACCTGGTGGACCGGCTGCGGGCCGCGCACCCGGCCGTGGCCTTCGAGTCCTGCTCGGGCGGCGGCGGCCGGATCGATCTCGGCGTCCTCGCCCGCACCGACCAGGTGTGGACGTCCGACAACACCGACCCGCTGGACCGGCTCGCCATCCAGCACGGGTTCAGCCAGCTCCACCCCGCGCGCGTGATGGCCGCCTGGGTCACCGACAGCCCCAACACACAGCTCAACGGGCGCGTCAGCTCGCTGCGCCTCCGCTTCGTCAGCGCCATGGCCGGGGTGCTCGGCGTCGGCGGCGATCTGACCCGGTGGAGCGAGGACGAACTCGCCGAGGCGCGCCGCTGGGTGGAGCTGTACAAGGAGATCAGGCCCGTCGTGCAGCTCGGCGACCTGTACCGGCTGCGGGAACCGGACGGCGGGGTCAGCGCGGTGCAGTACGTGCGCGGGGACGACGTCGTCGTCCTCGCCTGGCTCCCGGCGCAGGCGTACGGCCAGGAACCGCCGCCGGTGCGGCTGCGGGGTCTCGACCCGGCGGCGGCCTACGCGTGCCGGGAGACGGGGGCGGCGCACCGAGGTGCGGTCCTGCTCCACTACGGGCTGCGCACCGGGCTGCGGGGCGACCTGGACGCCGCCGTCTTCCGGCTCCGGCGGGTCACGGACGCGTAGGCGGGCGGCGCGCGAGGGGCGGGGCGCGGGTGTCCCCGGACGCGTATTCCGGGTTGGTGCAATCTTGACCGGTGGCTTATCTCACCCCTCGTCAACCCCTTATTACGATGGCGTAGGTCACTTGTCGCCAGGAAAGATGTGACGACGTGACAGCAGAGTCGACACACTTCAGCAAATTCGCACCCACGGACACCTTCACCTCCTACGCAGCGGTCGGCGACAGCTTCACGGAAGGAGTGGGGGACCCCGGGCCCGACGGGACGTTCGTCGGCTGGGCCGACCGGCTCGCCGTCCTCCTCGACGACCGCGTGCCCGAGCACTCCTTCCGATACGCCAACCTCGCCGTGCGCGGCAAGCTCCTCGACCAGATCGTCGCCGACCAGGTGCCGCGGGCCAAGGAGCTCGGGCCCGACCTGGTGACGTTCGCCGCGGGCGGCAACGACATCATCCGGCCCGGCACCGACCCCGACGAGGTCGCCGAACGCTTCGAGCGGGCCGTCGCCGAGCTCGCCGCCGCCGTCGGCACCGTCGTCGTCACCACCGGCTTCGACACCCGGCGCGTGCCGCTCCTGAAGCATCTGCGCGGCAAGATCGCCACGTACAACGGCCATGTCCGCGCGGTCGCCGACCGCTATGGCTGCCCCGTGCTCGACCTGTGGTCGCTGAAGTCCATCCAGGACCGGCGGGCCTGGGACGCCGACCGGCTCCACCTGTCGCCCGAGGGGCACACGCGGGTGGCGATGCGGGCGGGCCAGGCGCTCGGGATCGAGGTGCCCGCCGACCCGGAGCAGCCGTGGCCGCCGCGGCCGCCGCGCGGCACCCTGGAGGAGCGGCGCGACGACGTCCACTGGGCGCGCGAGCACCTGGTGCCGTGGATCGGACGGCGGCTGCGCGGCGAGTCGTCCGGTGATCATGTGGCGGCCAAACGGCCCGACTTGATGCCGTTGACGTGATGCCCTCGCGGTCGCCCACCCGCGGGGGGTGCGGGCTCGACCGGTGAGGTGACAGAGCGGGGTGGCGGCCCCGCGCGCGGGGGCGCGAGTGCTGGGATGTCGGCCAGCCGTCCCCGCCGGGGCGGAAGACCGCCCCACCGGAAGGACTCCCGCCCATGTCCGCGACCCCACGCCCCACCGCACGCACCGGGAACCACCGCGTTCCCACCGCCTTCGTCCGCCGCCCGCGCGCGCTCGCGGGCACCACGCGTCCGCGTGCGTCGCTGCGTGCCCTCACCGCGGCCCTCGTCGCGCTCGCCGCGCTCGGGGTGTCCGGGGCCCTCGCCGTGCCCGCGATCGCCGACGAGGCGCCC
>NZ_AOPZ01000245.1 GCF_000414115.1 Streptomyces aurantiacus JA 4570 | reverse complement strand
CTCGCCGCCGCGCAGGCCGTGATCGAGGCCCCGGACACCAGCGTCCGCCTGGTCGCCGAGCCGGGCCCGGCCGCCGCCGACGCCGTCGCCCGCACCGCCACCGGCCTCGCCCTCGGCGCCCTCGCCCTCGACGGCGTCGTCGCCAACCGGGTCCTGCCGACGCCCCACGACGACACCCCCTGGCTCGCCGCCCTGCGCGCCCAGCAGTACAAGACGCTCGGCGAGTGGGCGCAGACGTACCGCACGCACGAGGTCACCCACCACGGCCAGGACCCCCGCGGCACCGACGACCTCGCCGCCCTCCGCGTCCCCGGCCCAGGACCGGCCCCGGACCCCGTCGACTGGCCCGTCACCGACGCGCTCGCCACGGACTCCCTGCTGATCTGGTCCGTCCCGCTGCCCGGCGTCGCCCGCGAGGACCTGGGCCTGATCCGGCGCGGCGACGAACTGGTCGTCACCGCGGGCCCGTTCCGGCGGATCGTCACGCTGCCCTCCGCGCTGCGCCGCTGCGCCGTCACGGGCGCGGGTCTGCGCGAGGGCACCCTCCGGATCCGCTTCGCCCCGGACCCGGACCTCTGGCCGCAGAACCGCTGAGACCCGGGGGCCCGGGGGCCCGCAGGCCGGGTCGCGCGCGGAGAAACCGGGGCGGCGGACCCGGTGAACGGTCTGCCGCCATTCGGGTAACGTCGAGAGTACGAATTCATCGGCCCTGCGCAGGAGTCAGCCCGACATGAGCGATGCCACCGAGCGCGACGCGTCCGAGCCGGAGCGCCCCGAGCAGGGCAGCGGCCGCCCCGACACGGAAGCGCCCCGCCCCGAACCCGCCGCCGACGCCGACGCGTGGGCCACGGCCTGTGCCGAGGACCTCGCGGCGGAGAAGGCCCGCCGCCGCGCCCAGTACGGGCCGCCGCCCGGCTCCGCCGCCGAGGAACTGCGCAAGCTCGTCGACGCCGTCTCCGACAAGCTCTCGGGCCTCCAGTCGCCGCTGCTCGGCGCGGTCGCCCAGGGCGCCGTGCAGGAGACCGTGCAGCAGGTCGTCCGGCAGGCGAAGGCCGCCGTGGAGCCCGTCATCGAGCGCAACCCGGACGTCTTCGACCACCTCGCCGCGGCCGGCTCCGAACTGCTCGCCGCCTACCGCAGCGCGGTCACCCGGCAGGAGGGCCGCTGGACGCGCGGCGACGCCGGACCCACCGCTCCGGGCGGCCCGGATCGCCGCGACGAGGGGCCCGGACCGGTGGAACACATCGATCTGGACTGACCCCCCTCGGGTACGGTGGGCCGTAGCGGGGCTCGATCGAACTGAGGGATTCATGGGACTCACCATCGGCGTCGACATCGGCGGCACGAAGATCGCGGCCGGAGTGGTCGACGAGGCCGGTCACATCCTGTCGACGTTCAAGGTGCCGACCCCCGGCACCTCCGAGGCCATCGTCGACGCGATCGCCTCCGCGGTGGAGGGGGCACGAGCCGGGCACGAGATCGTCGGCGTCGGCATCGGCGCCGCCGGGTACGTCAACCGGCAGCGCTCCACGGTCTACTTCGCACCGAACATCGACTGGCGCCAGGAGCCGCTCAAGGACGAGGTCGAGGCGCGCGTCAGCCTGCCGGTCGTCGTCGAGAACGACGCCAACGCGGCCGCCTGGGGCGAGTACAAGTTCGGTGGCGGCAAGGGCCACCGCAACGCCATCTGCATCACGCTCGGCACCGGCCTCGGCGGCGGCATCATCATCGGCAACAAGCTGCGCCGCGGCCACTTCGGCGTCGCCGCCGAGTTCGGCCACATCCGGATGGTCCCGGACGGCCTGCTGTGCGGCTGCGGCAGCCAGGGCTGCTGGGAGCAGTACGCGTCGGGCCGCGCCCTCGTGCGGTACGCGCGCCAGCGGGCCAACGCCGCCCCGGAGAACGCCGAGTATCTCCTGTCGCTGGGCGACGGCACCCCGGACGGCATCGAGGGCAAGCACATCTCCATGGCAGCCCGTCAGGGTGACCTGGTGGCCGTGGACTCCTATCGCGAGCTGGCCCGCTGGGTCGGCGCGGGCCTCGCCGACCTGGCGTCGCTCTTCGACCCGTCGGCGTTCATCATCGGCGGGGGTCTCTCCGACGAGGGTGAGCTCGTGTTGGACCCGATCCGTAAATCCTTCAAGCGGTGGCTTGTGGGCGCGCAGTGGCGGCCGCAGGCGGAGGTTCTCGCGGCGCGGCTCGGCAACCAGGCGGGCCTTGTGGGTGCGGCGGATCTGGCCCGGGAGCCTGACCCTGTGATGTGACCCCAGCGTGGGGCGCCGTCTGTCGCCGCTTCGCGGCTCGTCCTCAATTCGCGGCTCGTCCTCAAACGCCGGACGGGCTATTACTTGCCCGTCCGGCGTTTCCCGTATCTTGATCGTCATGTCGACCGACCCGACGCGTACGCTGCCCAACTCCCGCACCGAACCGGACGGTTCGGCCGTCGTGCGGGTGCTCAGCTACAACATTCGCTCGATGCGCGACGACACCGACGCGCTCGCCCGCGTCATCGCCGCGTGTGCGCCCGATCTCGTCCTCGTACAGGAAGCGCCCCGGTTCTTCCGGTGGCGCAAGAAGCTCACGCGGCTCGCGCGCGCCAGTGACCTGGTGCTGCTCTCCGGCGGCGGCACCGCCGCCGGGCCCGCGCTGCTGTGCTCGCTCAGGGCCACCGTCGAGCGCACCGAGGACGTGCTGCTCCCGCTGACGCCGGGGCAGCACCGGCGCGGCTTCGCGACGGCGGTGGTGCGCTTCGGCGGCGTCCGGCTCGGCGTACTGAGCTGCCACTTGAGCCTGCAGAGCGAGGAGCGGTACGCGCAGGGCGGGATGCTGCTCGACCGGCTCGCCGCGATGGGCGTGCCGCACGCGGTCGCGGGCGGCGACCTCAACGACCGCCCCGACGGGCGTACGTTCCGCCGCGTCGCCGCCGGACTTCAGGACTGCTGGGCCACCGCGCCCTGGGGCGGCGAATACACCTCGACCCCGGCCGACCCGCACCAGCGCATCGACGGCATCTTCGCCACGGAGGGCATCCAAGTCCTCGGCTGCGGCGTCCCGTTGGACCACCCGGGCGTGACGGCCGACGACCTGCGGGCGGCGACGGACCACTTGCCGGTGCTGGCAGCACTCAGGGTGCCTGCATAAACCTGCACAGAAAAGCCGGGCGGGCACCATTCAGCCCGTCCGGCGATTGAGGACGAGCCGCGAAGCGGCGATCGACGGCAACCCCGGTGCGGGGTCAGACGACAGCCCCGCGCCCAGGATCATCGTCCTCCTCGTCGTCCGACTTCATCCGGACGACCAACGTGGCGAACCCGCCGAGGAACCCGCCGATGCCGAGCATCGTCAGCCACCACGTCATCTGCCATCCCAGCAGCACCGCGAGCAACAGCAGCACCGGTCCGCCGATGACGGCGAGCCAGGCGAACTTCGCCGTGACGTCGCCCTCCGGCAGCGGCGGCGGCTCGGGCGGCACGAAGTGGCCCTCGTCGTCCGCGTCGAAGTCGTCCTCGGAGGCTTCGGGCGCGCTGTAGTCGCGGGGACCTCCGCTGCCCACCCCCGGGGCAAAGGACACCGAGCTGCCGAGCGGCTTCGCCGGGGCGTCACCGTCGGACGCCTTGCCGTCGCGGTCGGCCTTGGCGCCCTTGTCCGTCAGGGTGTCGCCCGCGTCGCCGTCGGCCGGGCCGTTGGTCTCCGTCTCAAGGAGGGCCAGGTCCTCGACGGACTTGAACGGCTTGGCGCCCGGCGGGTCCGCGGGCTCCTCGCCGTACCCGGCGACGATGGCGCGCCACGCGGCGTCCTCGTCGATCGGAACGGCCTGCTCCGCCGGCTCCGGGGTGCCGTCCTCGCGCGAATCCTCGCGGTCGGGCTCCGACTTGTCCTGCTGCTCAGCCACCGGTGGTCGTCCCTTCCTTGCCTGCGCTGGGGGCGAGCCGGCCGATGAACGCGAGGCTCTCCTCGAAGATCCGGTCCGCGTCGTGGTCCAACGTCGCGACGTGGTAGCTCTGTTCCAGCAGGATCTCCGTGACGTCCGTGGACGACACCCGGCTGAGCACGCGGGCGGAGTCGGCGGGCGGCACCACGTGGTCCTGCGGGCTGTGCAGGACCAGGAGCGGCTGGGTGACCTGCGGCAGCTCGCCGTCCACGAGGCGGAAGAACTGGCGCAGCGAGTGCGCGGCGTGCAGCGGCACCCGGTCGTACCCGATCTCGACGGAGCCCGGCTTGGCGATGTCGCTCACGATGCCCTTGGTGGAGGGCACCAGGAAGCGGGCCACCGGCAGGACGCCCGCCGCCCGGTCGTGCATCTTGTTCGCCGGGTTGACCACGACCACGCCGCGCACCGCGTCGCCGTGCCGGGCCGCGAGCCGCAGCGCGAGCGCGCCGCCCATGGACAGGCCGAAGACGAACACCTCCGTGCAGCGCTCGGTCAGCGCGCGCAGTTCGCGGTCCACCTCCGCGTACCAGTCCTGCCAGCCTGTGACCTGCATGTCCTGCCAGCGGGTTCCGTGGCCGGGCAGCAGTGGCAGCGAGACCGTCAGGCCGTGCTCCGCCAGGTGCTCCGCCCAGGGGCGCAGCGACTGCGGGGATCCGGTGAAGCCGTGACACAGCAGGGCGCCGACCTCGCCGCCCTCGTGGCGGTACGGCTCGGCTCCAGGGAGGACCGGCACCTTCGGTCTCCTTCGTGGGATGAGTACTACGGGTACGGGGGGTACTTCACCGTACGCGACCGGACTGACACCGACCAGGGCCGTCGCCCATCCCGGACACCGCGGACACCGCCCCCGGCGGGGGCCGTCGGCCCGGCTCCGGAAGGAGCGCGGGCGCCGCTCGGGTTATGGTCTGATCCACAGACACAGGAGGCACTCGGTTTGATCTACGGCGCAATGAAGCTTTCCATCGGAGGGCCCCTGAAGCTCGCCTTCAGGCCCTGGGTGGACGGCCTCGAGAACATTCCCGCCGAGGGCCCCGCCATCCTGGCCAGCAACCACCTGTCCTTCTCGGACTCCTTCTTCCTGCCCGCGGTCCTCGACCGCAAGGTCACCTTCATCGCCAAGGCCGAGTACTTCACGACGCCCGGCATCAAGGGCCGCATGACGGCCGCGTTCTTCAAGGGCGTCGGCCAGCTTCCGGTGGACCGTTCGGGGGCGCGCGGCGCGGGCGAGGCCGCCATCAAGAGCGGCATCGACGTCCTGGAGCGCGGCGAGCTCTTCGGCATCTATCCCGAGGGCACGCGCTCGCCCGACGGGCGGCTCTACCGGGGCAAGCCCGGCGGCCTCGCGCGCGTGGCGCTCGCCACCGGCGCGCCCGTCATCCCCGTCGCGATGATCGACACCGAGAAGATCCAGCCGCCCGGCAAGGTGATGCCGAAGCTGATGCGGCCCGGCATCCGCATCGGCAAGCCCATGGACTTCAGCCGCTACCAGGGCATGGAGCACGACCGTTTCGTGCTGCGGGCGGTGACCGACGAGGTCATGTACGAAATCATGAAGCTCTCCGGCCAGGAGTACGTCGACATCTACGCGACCGCCGCGAAGCGCCAGCTCACCGAGGCGGCCAAGGCGGAGAAGGAAGCCGCCAAGGAGGCGGCGAAGAAGGAAGAGGCGGCCAGGAAGGAAGCGGCCGCCAAGCAGGCCGCCGCGGCCGCCCGGCAGATGGTCGAGGGCACCGCGGCGCCGGGCGGCGAGCGGGACGACGCGGGGGGCACCGCTCGGCCTGGCAGGGAACGGTCCGGCTCGTAGCCGCGTCGGTGTGAGAGGGGCGCACGAGCGCGCCCTGTGGGGTGGGGTTCGTGGCCAAGCGCGAGAGAGTCATGCGGATGTCGGTGGAGCAGCCTCTGTGGCGTGCTCTGACCGCGTACCGCGTCCTGACCATGCTGTACGCCATCGGCCTCTTCGTGGCCGCGTACGAAACCTTCGCCCGCCCCTGGCTCGCCATCGCCTACTACGCGGTGCTCGCCGCCTGGACCCTCGCCACCGTCCCCAAGGTCGCGGGCGCCGCGAGCTGCACCAAGCGGTTCCTCGCCGTGGACCTCGCGGTCGCGCTCACCGGCATCCTGCTGACGCCGGTCGCGGTCGAGCACTGGCGGGTCGTCGACGGCGGGCCGACGCTGCCGTCCATATGGACGGCGGGCTCCGTGCTCGCCTTCGCGATCAAGGGCGGCTGGCGCTGGGCGGCCTTCGCCTCGCTGCTCGTGGGGGTAGCGAACGTCGTGCAGCGCGGCGCCTTCAGCCGCGACACGGTCCACAACGTCCTGCTCGTGTGCATCGCCTCCATCGCCATCGGATACGTCGTGGAGGTCGCCCGCGCCTCGGAGCGCACCCTCGCCCGCGCCCTGGAGATCGAGGCCGCGACCCGCGAGCGGGAGCGGCTCGCCCGCGACATCCACGACAGCGTGCTCCAGGTCCTCGCCATGGTCCAGCGCCGCGGCACCGCCATCGGCGGCGAGGCGGCCGAGCTCGGCCGGATGGCGGGCGAGCAGGAGGTCGCCCTGCGCACCCTGGTCGCAGGCGGCCTGGTCCGCACCTCGTACGCCTCGGAGGACGCCTCCCGGGGCGCCGTCGTGCGCGCCGTCGAGGAGCCCGACGACCCTGGCGACGACCTCACCGGCACCGCGACGTGCGACCTGCGCGCCCTGCTCGCGCCCTACGCCGGGGCGCTGGTCACCCTGTCGGAGCCCGGCGCCGTGGTGCCGCTCGCGCCGCGCGCGGCCAGGGAACTCACCGCCGCCGTCGGCGCCGCCCTGGACAATGTCCGCAGGCACGCCGGGGCGGACGCGCGCGCGTGGATCCTGGTCGAGGACGAGCCGGACGCCGTCATCGTGACGGTGCGCGACGACGGCCCCGGCATCCCGGAGGGGCGGCTCGCGCAGGCCGAGGGGGAGGGGCGGCTCGGTGTCGCGCTGTCCATCCGGGGGCGGCTGCGGGACATCGGGGGCACGGCCGAGCTGATCTCGGTGCCGGGCCAGGGCACGGAAGTGGAACTGAGAGTGCCGCGCGCCGCGCGGGACGTACGGGGGAAGGCGGAGAAAGCGCGATGAGCAGCGAGCACGGACAGCACACGGACGGGGCGGACTCGGCGGGCGCCGCCGCGCCCGTCAAGGTGATGGTCGTCGACGACCACCCGATGTGGCGCGACGCCGTCGCCCGGGACCTGGCCGAGTCCGGGTTCGACGTGGTGGCGACCGCGGGCGACGGCGAACAGGCGGTGCGCCGCGCGCAGGCCGCCGCGCCGGACGTCCTCGTCCTCGACCTGAACCTGCCGCTGAAGCCCGGCGTGCAGGTCTGCAAGGAACTCGTCGGCGCCAACCCCGCGCTGCGCGTCCTCGTCCTGTCGGCCAGCGGCGAGCACGCCGACGTCCTGGAGGCGGTCAAGTCCGGCGCCACCGGGTACCTCCTGAAGTCCGCGTCCACCGCCGAGCTGATCGACGCGGTGGGCCGCACGGCCGTCGGCGACGCCGTCTTCACGCCCGGCCTCGCGGGCCTGGTCCTCGGCGAGTACCGGCGCCTGGCCTCCGAGCCCGCGCCCGCCACCCCCGACGAGCCGGGGGCGCCGCGCCTGACCGACCGCGAGACCGAGGTGCTCCGCCTGGTCGCCAAGGGCCTCAGCTACAAGCAGATCGCCGAACGCCTGGTCATCTCGCACCGCACGGTGCAGAACCACGTCCAGAACACCCTCGGCAAGCTCCAGTTGCACAACCGGGTGGAGCTGGTGCGGTACGCGATCGAGCGCGGCCTCGACACCGACGAATCGGCCGGAGCGTGATCCTCCGGTCCGTCGCGCGGCCCGGGGCGTGACCTCCTTCGGGTGAACCGGACCTGCCCGCTCCACCACAACTCCCGGACCTCGTCCGGGAATTCACCGTTCGTCCCATGCCGGAGTGACGCGGATCACCATTAGCGTGGCCCGCGTCAGCGCAACTGTGGCGAAGGGACATTTCCATGCGGGTCGGAGTTCTGACCGGAGGCGGCGACTGCCCCGGGCTCAATGCCGTCATCCGGGGCGTCGTCCGCAAGGGCGTGCAGGAGTACGCGTACGACTTCGTGGGCTTCCGCGACGGCTGGCGCGGACCGCTCGAAGGCGACACCGTCCAGCTCGACATCCCGGCCGTCCGCGGCATCCTGCCCCGCGGCGGCACCATCCTCGGCTCCTCGCGCACCAATCCCCTCAAGGTCGAGAACGGCATCCGGCGCATCAAGGAGAACCTCGCCAAGCAGGAGGTCGACGCGCTCATCGCGATCGGCGGGGAGGACACCCTCGGCGTCGCCGCGCGCCTGACCGACGAGTACGGCGTGCCCGTCGTCGGCGTACCGAAGACCATCGACAACGACCTGTCCGCCACGGACTACACCTTCGGGTTCGACACCGCCGTCGGCATCGCCACGGAGGCCATCGACCGCCTCCACACCACCGCCGAGTCACACATGCGCGTCCTCGTCGTGGAGGTCATGGGCCGCCACGCCGGGTGGATCGCGCTGCACTCCGGGCTGGCCGGCGGCGCCAACGTCATCCTCATCCCGGAGCAGCGCTTCGACGTCGACCAGGTCTGCGCCTGGGTCACCTCACGCTTCAAGGCGTCGTACGCGCCGATCGTCGTCGTCGCCGAGGGGGCGATGCCCAAGGACGGCGAGATGGTCCTGAAGGACGGCACGCTCGACTCCTTCGGGCATGTGCGGCTGTCCGGGGTGGGGGAGTGGCTGGCCAAGGAGGTCGAGCGGCGCACGGGCAAGGAGGCCCGGACGACCGTCCTCGGTCACGTCCAGCGCGGGGGCACCCCCAGCGCGTTCGACCGCTGGCTCGCCACCCGCTTCGGCCTGCACGCCATCGAGGCCGTCCGGGACGGGGACTTCGGCAAGATGGTCGCCCTGCGCGGCACGGACATCGTCCGGGTACCCATCGCCGAGGCGACCGCCCGCCTCAAGACGGTGGACCCCGCCCTCTACGAGGAGGTGGGTGTCTTCTTCGGCTGACGTCTTCTTCGGCTGACGCCGATTTCGCCCCCCCCTCGTGGGGCGCCAGAACCTCCGGAAACGTATATTCGCCCCGTACAGGACCTGCGTACCCCAAACGGGAGTGTCACCGTGGAGATCCTCGCCTTCGGCGTCCAGGCGGACGAGCGCCCCCTCATCGAGACGGCCTTCGCCCCGCACCACGACATCCGCTGCCTGGACGTCTTCCTGAGTGAGGACACCGCCCCCATCGCCGCCGGCTACGAGATCATCTCGACCAGCGTCAACGCCAGCCTGGACAACCGCGTCCTGCAGACCCTCGCCGCCGGCGGCACCCAGATGATCGCCCAGCGCTCCACCGGCTTCAACAACATCGACCTCCAGGTCGCCGAGCGCCTGGGCCTGACGGTCGCCCGGGTCTCGTACTACTCGCCGTACTCCGTCGCCGAGTTCGCCTGGACCCTGGCGACCGCGGTCAACCGCCGCATCGTCCGCGCCAGCAACCGCACCCGCGACTTCGACTTCCGCCTCGACGGCCTGATGGGGCGCGACCTGCGCGGCCGCACCGCCGGTGTCCTCGGCACCGGCAAGATCGGCGAGGCGTTCACCCGGATCGCGCACGGCTTCGGGATGAACCTCCTGGGCTGGGACGTCACCCAGAACCCGGCCTGCGTCGAGCTCGGCATGAAGTACGTCGACGTCGACGACAAGGAGCGGCTGTTCGCCGAGTCCGACCTGATCAGCCTGCACGTGCCGCTGCTCCCCGAGACGCGGCACATCATCGACGCGAACGCCCTGCGCGCCATGAGGGACGACGCGATCCTCGTGAACTCCAGCCGCGGCGGCCTGATCGACACCGACGCCCTGGTGCGCGAGCTGCGCGCGGGCCGCTTCACGGGCGTCGGCCTCGACGTGTACGAGGCCGAGGCCGGGCTCTTCTTCCTCGACAAGTCCCTGGAGGCCGTCGAGGACGACACCCTGGCCCGCCTCGTCACCTTCCCGAACGTCGTGGTCACCTCGCACCAGGCGTACTACACCGTCGACGCGGTGAGCCAGATCATCGAGACGACCGTCCAGAACGTCCTCGACTATCAGGCGGGCCACCGCTCGGAGAACGTCCTGGTCCCCGCGGCCCCGGCCGGCTGACCGAGCAGTTCGCGCACGATCGCCGCCCCGCGCAGCGACAGGACCGACTCCGGGTGGAACTGGACGCCCGCGATCCCCGGCCCGCGCAACGCGTGCACCTCACCGGTCACCCGGTCCCGGCTCACCTCGATCCCGTGCGCCAAGAGCTCCCGCTCCGCCTCCTCGTCGCAGCGCGCCACGAAGCTGCTGTAGAAGCCGACGGTCTCCGTGCGGCCGAACAGGTCGACGGCCGTCTGCGCGCCCTGGTACGGAACGTCCTTGCGTACGATCTCCAGGCCCAGCTCGGCCGCGATCAGCTCGTGGCCCAGGCACACCCCGAGCACCGGATGCCGGTGGCCGCGGATCAGCTCCGCTGTGAGCGCCCGCAGGAACCGCATCTTCGGGTCGCCGATGTCGGTGGGGTCGCCGGGGCCCGGGCCGAGCACCACCGGGCCCTCGTGCGTCAACACGGCGTCCGCGAGGCCCACTTCGTCGTACCGCCGCACGGTCACCTTCAGGCCCGACGAGCGCAGCACGTGCGCGAGCATCGCCGTGAACGTGTCCTCCCCGTCGACCACCAGCGCGTGCCCGGACAGCTCGTCCGCCTGCTCCTGCATCCGCAGCCAGAACGGCGCGAGCCCCGCCCGCCGCCCGTCCAGGGCCGCCCGGACCCGCGGATCGTCGGCGAGGGCGGGCCGCGCGCTCTCGTGCCGCGGGCGCCCCGGCCGCACCCCGAGCGCGGCCAGCACGCCCGCGGCCTTCGCGTGCGTCTCCGCCACCTCGTCCGCCGGGTCCGAGCCGCGTACCAGCGTCGCCCCGACCGGCACCCGCAGCCCGCCGTGCGCGTCGATGTCGGCGGTGCGGATGAGGATCGGCGAGTCGAGGGTCTGGGCGCCGTTGGCGCCCCGCCCGATCAGCGCGAGCGCGCCCGCGTAGTAGCCCCGCCCGCCCGACTCGTGCCGCCGGATGACCCGGCACGCGTTCTGCACCGGCGAGCCGGTGACCGTCGCCGCGAACATGGTCTCCTTCAGGACCTCCCGCACGTCCAGCGTCGAGCGGCCCCGCAACTCGTACTCGGTGTGCGCCAGATGGGCCATCTCCTTCAGCCGGGGCCCGACCACCACCCCGCCCCGGTCGCCGACGGTGCACATCATCTTCAGCTCCTCGTCGACGACCATCGACAGTTCCTCGGTCTCCTTGCCGTCGGCGAGGAAACGCAGCAGACCGTCGGCCGTGGGGCCCTCGGGCGGATAGCGGTACGTCCCGCTGATGGGGTTCATGACGACGGTCCCGCCCGACATACGCACGTGCACCTCGGGACTCGCGCCGACCAGCGTGCGGTCCCCGGTGTGCACGACGAACGTCCAGTACGCGCCGCGCTCACCGACGAGCAGCCGCCGGAAAAGCGCGAGCGCGTCCGCCCGCCCGAACCCGGGGATCTCGCCCCGGTACGTCCGCCGGATCACGAAGTTCGCGCCCTCGCCGCGGCCGATCTCCTCGCGCAGCACCCGGTCGACGGTCCGCGCGTACGCCTCGTCGCTCACGTCGAAGGCACCGCCCGCCACGCGCACGTCGTGGCCGGGCAGCGCCGACAGGACCTCGGCGAGCGGCAGTTCGTACGACTCCTCGGGCACGAGGGCGCTGAGCGGTGTGCCGTCGTCCGTCACGTCGAAGCCGCGCTCCCCGATCTGCCGGAAGGGCACGAGCGCGAGCCCTTCGGGGAGGTCGGCGAGCCTTTCGTACGTCGTCACGGGGCCGACGAGGACCTCCACCGTGTCGTGGTCACGGCCCGGCGTGCGGCGGCGCAGCAGGGCGAAGGGGCGGTCGTCGGTCAGCAGGTTCCGCAGGTCCATGGGTGTCGTTCCTTCTCGTGAGCGGTGAGAGAGGAACGGCCCGGCCGGTTCGCTTCCGGAAGACCCGGAAGACCCGGAACACCCCGAAAACACTGAAGGCCGCCCCTCGGGCGGCCTTCACGCATTCTGCGTACGCGTAGTCAGTGGGCCGCCGGAAGAGCGGGCCACCACCAGGTGCGGGTCGAATGCGCGAACATGCCCCGCACCCTAACGCATCGTCGCGGGCCTCAGTGCGTCAGCCGGGAGCCTCAGTGCGTCATCAGGATGTCGAGCGCCTCGTCCAGGTAGGCGCCGAACTCGTCCTCGCCCGGCAGCACCGACGGCGCCGCGTGCCCGAGCTGGGCGTGGCCCAGATAGACCGTGTACGCGAGCAGCCCCCGGCGGCGCGCCTCGGCCGCCGGGAAGCCGAGGCCGGCGAAGAGCCCGGCGACGTACGCCACCCGGCGCTCGGTGACCCGCCGCAGCGCCGCCGCGACCTTGGGGTGCGAGGCGGTCGCGAGCAGCGAGACCTCCAGCGGGTCGGCGGACGCCGAGCTGACGGCCTCGGCGAACAGCAGCCGGACGCGCGTGCGGATGTCCGGCTCCGCCTCGACCTCGCTGATGATCCCCTCGGTGTTGATCTCCGCCCAGCGGTCCAGGGCGGCCTCGATCAGGGCCTCCCGGTTCGCGAAGTGCCAGTAGAAGCTGCCCTTGGTGGTGCCGAGCCGGACCGCGAGCGGCTCCACGGCCACGGCCGCGAGCCCGCCCTCGCCGATGGCCGCGAGCGCGGCGTCGGCCCAGTCCTGAGCGGAGAGCCGGGGCTTCGCCGCGGCCTTCCGCGCGTCCGCGGCCGCCGTCTTCTTCTGCCGTTGCGCCATGACCGTACGGTACCGTATGGTTGACCATACGCCAGCGTATGGAGGTGCGCCGTGGGTGTCGTGCGCAATGAACACGAGCGAGTGATCAAGGCCCCGGCGGCGGCCGTGGGGGCGCTGTTCGACCGGCTCTCCGCCGCCGACGACCCGATCTTCCCGACCCCCGCCTGGCCCGCGA
Source organism: Streptomyces aurantiacus JA 4570 (assembly GCF_000414115.1). Lineage (GTDB taxonomy): Bacteria > Actinomycetota > Actinomycetes > Streptomycetales > Streptomycetaceae > Streptomyces > Streptomyces aurantiacus_A. The sequence goes on along the minus strand of NZ_AOPZ01000245.1, from coordinate 4,902 downwards.
TGACCTTCGACGGGCCGCTCGCGGTCGGCGCCACCGGCGGCCACGGCCCGGTGCGGTATGCGGTGACGGAGTACGAACCGGGCCGCCGCGTGCGCTTCGACTTCACCGACCCGGACACCGGCTTCCACGAGATCTCCGTCGAACCGCTCGGGGAGCGGCGCTGCCGCGTGCGGCACGTCCTGGAGACCGAGCCGAAGGGCCTGGAGCGGATCTTGTGGCCGACGGTCGTCCGGCCCGTGCACGAGACGATGGTCGAGGAGGTCCTCGACAACGTCGAGCGGATGGCGACGGGCACCTGCGCGCGCCCCGTGCGCTGGTCGCGGCGCGTGCGGCTGCTGAACGCCCTCGACTGGGACCGGCCCGAGACGGTCGCCGTGCCCGAAGGCGCCAAGCTGCTCCGCGGCGCCCTCGACCGGCCCGCGTACCAGGACGCGTACCGCATGCGGATGCTCCCCGGCCTGCCCCGCGACCCGAGCGCCTGGTCCCACATGCTGCGCGAGGACTTCCCCGTCCTCGGCCGCGCCGACGGCGAGCTGCTGCTCCAGGTCGACGTCGCGGGACTGACGGCACGCGCCTCGATCCTGGTCGACGACGAGCACGTCACCCTCAGCACCTACGCCCGCCCCGACACCCGCCGCGGCCGCCTCTACTGGGCCGTGGTCCGGCTCGCCCACCCCTTCATGGCCCGCCTGATGCTGCGGCGTACGCATCGAAGGCTGGCCTTGGCTGCGCCGAACGCGGCGGAGCGGGCGGCCGGGCGCCCGGTGTCTGCCCCGTCTCACTTTGTGAGCGGGTGAATGGACGGCGGTGCGGACCCCGTAGGGTTGACGCGTGACCGTGAACGCTAAGACCAGCGCGAGCGCTGGCAACACCTGGCGAGACCTGCCCGCGGCGCAGCAGCCCGAGTACCCCGATGCCGAGGCTCTGCGCGATGTGATCGCGGACCTCGAGTCGTATCCCCCGCTGGTTTTCGCGGGCGAGTGCGACCAGCTGCGCGCCCGGTTGGCTTCCGTCGCCAAGGGAGAGGCGTTCCTCCTCCAGGGCGGCGACTGCGCCGAGGCATTCGACGGGGTGTCGGCCGAGCACATCCGGAACAAGCTCAAGACCCTGCTCCAGATGGGCGCCGTGCTCACGTACGCCGCCTCCGTGCCGGTCGTGAAGGTCGGCCGGATCGCCGGCCAGTACTCGAAGCCCCGCTCCAAGCCGACCGAAACCCGCGACGGCGTGACACTGCCGACCTACCGCGGCGACTCCGTCAACGGCTTCGACTTCACCGAGGCGGCCCGCGTCCCGGACCCCGAGCGCCTGAAGCGGATGTACAACGCCTCCGCGTCCACGCTCAACCTGGTGCGCGCCTTCACCACCGGCGGCTACGCCGACCTGCGCCAGGTGCACGCCTGGAACCAGGACTTCGTGAAGTCGTCCCCGTCCGGCCAGCGCTACGAACAGCTGGCCCGCGAGATCGACCAGGCGCTGAACTTCATGCACGCCTGCGGGGCCGACCCGGAGGAGTTCAAGACCGTCGAGTTCTACGCCTCGCACGAGGCGCTCCTCCTCGACTACGAGTCGGCGCTGACCCGCGTGGACTCGCGCACGGGCAATCTGTACGACGTCTCCGGCCACATGGTCTGGATCGGCGAGCGCACCCGTCAACTGGACGGCGCGCACATCGAGTTCGCCTCGAAGATCCGCAACCCGATCGGCATCAAGCTCGGCCCGACGACGACGGCCGAGGAGGCGCTGCAGTACATCGACCGCCTCGACCCGGACCGTGAGCCCGGCCGCCTGACCTTCATCGCCCGCATGGGCGCCGACAAGGTGCGGGACAAGCTCCCCGAGCTGGTCGAGAAGGTCACCGCCTCCGGCGCGACCGTCGCCTGGATCAGCGACCCGATGCACGGCAACACCTACGAGGCGGCATCCGGCCACAAGACCCGCCGCTTCGACGACGTGCTCGACGAGGTCAAGGGCTTCTTCGAGGTGCACAAGGCGCTCGGTACGCACCCGGGCGGCATCCACGTCGAGCTCACCGGCGACGACGTCACCGAGTGCGTGGGCGGCGGCGACGAGATCTTCGTCGACGACCTGCACCAGCGCTACGAGACGGCGTGCGACCCCCGGCTCAACCGCAGCCAGTCGCTCGACCTGGCGTTCCTGGTGGCGGAGATGTACCGGGACCAGTGATCACCTGACCTGGGCATTCCCCGGTTACGCAGCTGTGGGGCGCGGATCCATGTGATCCGCGCCCCACGTGCGTATCCCGGGCTTTTGCGCAGCCGAAGGCGCGGGTAAGGTTAGGTTAGCCTCACCGATTAATCGGGACGGGCGCCTTGATGAACCTGTCCTCGGGAGGTGAACCGCGTGTACGTCTGCAACTGCTTCGGGATCACCGAAGCGCAGGTGAAGAAGCACGCGGAGGCTGGTGCCTGCACCCCCCGCCAGATCGCCTCGGCCTCCAAGGCGGGCACGGACTGCGGCTCCTGTGTGCGCCGCATTCAGGCGCTGCTCGGCCGGGGCGCGTGCCCGCGGCGTGAGCTGGTGGACCAGGGTGAGCCGGCGGTGGCGCTGGTCCCCGAGGCGGAGCTGCCGAAGATTCCGGGGATTCCTGGGATTCCGGCCGTGCCGGAGGTTCCGGAGCGGGAGCTCCCGGAAGCGGCCTGACGCCTCCCGGACGCGGTCTAGCTGTCCGGCTGCTCGATGAGCTGCGCGATGTACAGCGGCTCGCCGAGCTTCTCGACCAGCTCCAGCTGGGTGTCGAGATAGTCGATGTGGTGCTCCTCGTCCTCGAGGATCGACTCGAAGATGTTCGCGGACGTGATGTCGCCCTTGGCGCGCATCACCTCGATGCCGCGCTTGAGGCGGTCGATCGCCTCCACCTCGATCTGGCGGTCCGCGTTGAACATCTCCGTGACGGTCTGGCCCACGCGCACATGGAACAGCCGCTGGTAGTTGGGCAGACCGTCGAGGAACAGGATCCGGTCGGTCAGCACCTCCGCGTGCTTCATCTCGTCGAACGACTCGGACCGGGTGTACTTGGCGAGCTTCGTCCAGCCGAAGTTCTCCTGCATCTTCGCGTGCAGGAAGTACTGGTTGATCGCGGTCAGCTCGGCGGTCAGCTGCTCATTGAGAAATTCGATGACCTCGGGGTCGCCCTGCATCGCAGAGGCTCCTTCCAAGCGGGTGACTGGGCAGGTCCGCGCATCTTTGCATCGGCATCCAGGGGCGTCCAGTAAGTGCACGCTTAGTAGGAGTTGCCCGAATCCACGTATACCTGGTCACGTCCACCTCTCCCGGTCTGTCAGGATGGAGGCATGGGTCAGCCGGTGGGTCGCACATCTCGAGACGGAGCGGAATTGGAGCTTCCGCCGGGGCAGCGACTGCAGCGCGGCTGGCCGGTCACGCACTACGGCCCGGTGCCCAAGTTCCGCCCCGAGCGCTGGGAGTTCAGGGTCTTCGGCGCCACCGCCGACGGCGAGAAGCACTGCTGGACCCACGAGGAGTTCTCGGCCCTGCCGTACGCCTCGGTGGTGGCCGATCTGCACTGCGTCACGAAGTTCAGCATGCTCGGCGCCGAATGGGGCGGGGTGCTCGCGCGCGATCTGCTCGCGCTCGCGCCGCCCGCACCCCAGGCCACGCACGTCATGGTGTGGGCCGAGTACGGCTTCAGCTCGAATCTGCGGATGGCCGACTTCGCCTCGGACCGCACGATTTTCGCCACACACAAGGGCGGTGAACTGCTCACCGCGGAGCACGGTTTCCCGCTCCGCCTCGTGGTGCCCCAGCTGTACGCCTGGAAGGGCCCGAAGTGGGTCCGCGGCGTCGAGTACATGACGGCGGACCGCCGCGGCTTCTGGGAGGAGCGCGGCTACCACAACGTCGGCGACCCCTGGCGGGAGCAGCGCTACTCGTACCAGGAGGAGCCGGGCGACGGCCCGGAGCTGTAGCGCGACGCCGACTTCGGGGTGCCGCGCGGACCGGTCGGCGGAACGACAACGATCAAGCGTCCCTGAGCTCCTTCAGGCGGGCGACGTCGGCCGCGTGGCCCACCTTGCCGCCGGGGGTCTCGATGATCAGGGGGACGCCGTCGGCCGCGGGATGGGTCAGCAGCTCGCGGAAGGGGTCGGCGCCGATGTGCCCGGCGCCGATGTTCTCGTGCCGGTCCTTGTGGGCGGCGACGACGTCCTTGGAGTCGTTGGCGTGCACCAGCTTGAGGCGGCCCGCGCCGACCGTGTCGACGAGCAGGTCGAGGGTCTGCTTCATGCCGCTCGGCCCGGTCAGGTCGTGCCCGGCCGCGAAGATGTGGCAGGTGTCCAGGCAGACGCCCAGCTTCGGGTGGGCGTCCAGGGCCTCGAAGTACGGCCCGAAGTCCCAGGTCCGCGAGCACAGCGAGGCGCCCTGGCCGGCCGTCGACTCGAGCAGCAGGAACGGGTCGTCGTCGTGCGTCAGCTCGTCGAGCAGCGGCAGCATCCGCTCCCGGACCTGGCGCAGGGCCACGTCCCGCTCCCGGCCGCCCGTGGCCGAACCGGTGTGCACGACGACCCCCAGCGCGCCGATCTCGCGGCCGCGGCGCAGTGAGTGCCGCAGCGACTCCACGGACCTCTCCACCGTCGCCTCGGTGTGCGAGCCGAAGTTGATCAGGTAGGGCGCGTGGACGTAGGCGGGGATGCCCTCGGCCGCGCAGGCGGCGCGGAACGCCTCGTCCTGCTTCGGGTTGCCGGGCGGGGTGGCCCAGCCGCGCGGGTTGGCGGCGAAGACCTGCACGGTCTCGGCGCCGATGTCACGTGCGTACGCCAGGCCGACGGATGCGAGGCCGCCGGCGACGGGGACGTGGCTGCCGATGGGGGACTTCTTGCTGCTCATTCGGACCAGGGTGGCATGGTCCGGGGCGGGGCCCTGCCGGGG
>NZ_AOPZ01000244.1 GCF_000414115.1 Streptomyces aurantiacus JA 4570 | reverse complement strand
ATGACCTCCGTCACGCGGCGGTCTCCACCTGGCTCAGCTCAGGGGTGGAACCTCAGCTCGTGGCCAAGCGCGCCGGCCACAGCATCGCCGTGCTTTTCCGCGTCTACGCCAAGTTCCTCAGCGGAGGAGATGAGGCCGCGAACGCCAAGATCGCCGCCCGCTTGGGGCAGCATGGCTGAAGATCCAGAAAGGCCGTCCACAGCCCGTCCACGCACTTCGAGACGGGGCGTTCGAATGCGAGACAGAGCGAGACAGTCAGCCTGCCACGAAGAGGCACGACAAAGGGCCCGTGACCTGCGATTCACGCAGGTCACGGGCCCTTTGTCGTGTGTGTGCGGCGCAGGATGACTGGGCCTGCTCGCGTTCCAGCGCCACACGGGCC
>NZ_AOPZ01000243.1 GCF_000414115.1 Streptomyces aurantiacus JA 4570 | reverse complement strand
CACCCACCCGCCCTTTTCGCCCGTCCCGGCTCGGGCTGGGGCAGCCCGTCGGCGCACGTACCCTTGGATGCCGTCGGGGCAGGGCAGGTGGCAGGGGGAGGACCAGGGGCTATGGGTGCGGCGATCAGCCTGCGGAAGGTGGAGGAGACGGCGCCCGCGCTGGTCAGTCTCTACAAGTCGGCCGGGGAGCGGCTCCGTGTCCATGGGCTTGAGGGGGAGCGGGCCGCTGTTTATCTGGTGGTCGACCGTTCCGGGTCCATGCGGCCGTACTTCACGGACGGCAGTGTGCAGGGGCTCGCCGACCGGGTGCTCGGGCTGTCCGCGCATCTGGACGACGACGGTGTCGTACCGGTCGTCTTCTTCTCCACGGACGTGGACGCGGTCGCCGACATCGAGCTGGACCGGCATCACGGGCGGATCGAGGAGGTCGTCGCCGGGCTCGGGCACATGGGGCAGACCAACTATCACGCGGCGATGGACGCGGTGATCGACCACTATCTGGACAGCGGTGCGGACGCGCCCGCGCTCGTCGTCTTCCAGACCGACGGCGGGCCGTCGAGCAGGGCCGCCGCCGAGCGGTATCTGTGCAAGGCGGCCAAGCTGCCGCTGTTCTGGCAGTTCGTCGGGTTCGGTGACCCGGGGAGCAAGCAGTTCGACTATCTGCGGCGGCTCGACGAACTAGCCGTCCCGGCTCAGCGCGTCGTGGACAACGCCGGGTTCTTCCACGCGGGGAAGGATCCGCTGGCGCTGCCCGACGACGCGCTGTACGACCGGCTGGTCGGCGAGTTCCCGCAGTGGCTGGCGGCGGCGCGCGAGCAGGGCATCGTCGCCGCCCCCGCGGTCGGGTGACTCGTCCAGGGGGCGCCAGGCGCGCCGGTCAACCCACCAGTGCTCGGCGCAGCTTGACCAGCGTTGCCGCGTCCAGGCCGAGCCCCTTCGTCAGATATCCGCCGAAGCTCCCGTACCGCTGATTCACCTCGGTCAGCGCCGCCTCCAGGTAGTCGGTACGGACCTCCTGGAGCGGGACGAGCAGGTTCGGGTTCTGCATCATGCCGGTCTGCTTGAGCGTCTCGCGCAACTTCGCGTCGTACGCGGCGCGGAAGGTGTTGGACGCCAAGTAGTCCTGTACGGCGGTGTGTTCGGGCACGCCCACGGCGCGCAGGAGCACGTACGTGGTCCAGCCCGTGCGGTCCTTGCCCGACGTGCAGTGGTACAGCAGGGCCCTCGACGACGTGGCCGTGCCGCCGGCCGCGATGTCGCGCAGCGTCGCTCCGAAGTGGGTGCGGTCCGTGGCGTCGGTGACGAACGTACGGTACACGTCCCGCATGAACGCCTCGGCCCTCCCGCCGCCCAGCATCTCCTCCTGCCGGACCGGGTCCCGTGAGCCGATCACGGTCATGAGCTGCCGGAACAGGCCATTGTCGGTGACCGGCCGCGAGGTGGCGACGAGGCCGCCGGGCAGCCGGTCCGGGCCGTCGTACGCGACCTCCTCCGCGACCCGGAAGTCCACCACTTTCCGCAGGCCGAGCCCGGCCACCTTCGCGACGTCCGCGTCCGTGAGCCTGCTCAGCGCGTCCGCCCGGAAGACCCTGCCGTGGCGGACCCGCTCCCCGTCGTAGGTGCGGTACCCGCCCACGTCACGGACGTTGACCGCACCCTGGAGGGGGATCTGCCGGGGCGCGTCGGCGTCGGCGTCGGCGGCGTACGGAGCGGGGGGAGCCGCCGGTCCGGCGTGGGCCGTCGCCGTGGGCGCGGCGCCCAGGGCGAGCGCGAGGACCGCGGCCGCGGCCACCGCCGTACGGGTGCGTGTGCGAGTACGCGTGCTGCTGCGCATGGGTCCGCCCTTCCGAACCGTCGCCGTCCGACCAAGCGGTTGTTCGGCCGGGAACGGGTGGGACGGTAACGACGGGCGCGTGAAGGAGGAAGGCGCGTACGAAGGTTATTTGACGGAGCGTCAATTTCGCCGGGGCGGGTGAGGCCCCCGGGGGAATCGGCCGCTACTGCGAAAGCCGTGCCGCCGCCCGCCGCTGGCGTTCCGCCGCGCCGTCCAGGAAGCGGATGACCGTCTCCAGCTCCTCCGTGCTGAACTCCTCGCAGAACTCCTCGACTTCGCGCGCCCAGTCCGCGAAGACCTCCGACATGCCCGCCATCTTCTCCATGCGGATCTCCACCAGGACCCGCCGCTTGTCCGTGGGGTGCTTCACCCGGCGTACGTAGCCCTTGGACTCCAGGCGGTCGACGAGGCCCGTCACGGACGCGGGCGCGAGGCCGGTCTCGGTGGCGAGGTCCTTGGCGGTGAGCGGGCCCTTGCGGATGAGCAGGTCGAGGGTCTTGCTCTCGGTGGCGTTCAGGCCCTGCCGGGCGGCGACGGCCGAGTGGAACATCACGGTGACCGCGCTGTTGGCCCGGCCCGAGGCGGCCAGGCGGGCCACGACCTCGGCGCGCTCCGAGTCCGACGGCTCCTGTGAGTCCGACGGCTCCTGCGGCTCCGAGGGCTCCGACGGCTTCTGCGGCTCCTGCGTCTCCGACGGTTCCTGCGGCGTGCGGCTCTTCGGCATGGGCCGAGCCTAGCAAGAAGTTCGTTCGGCCGAACGAAAGAGTTGCGATCACGGGCGGGCTCGTGCAAGTGTTTCGTTCGGTCGAACGAAATAAATCCGAGGAGACCGGGAGTCGACATGACCGCCACCACGACCACTCCGGAGGCAGGCGGCACCGCCGCCCCCCACCCCCGACGCTGGGCGGCCGCCGTCGTGATGATGGTCGCCGCCCTCATGGACCTGCTCGACGTGACGATCGTGAACGTCGCGATCCCGTCGATCGGGCGGGACCTCGGCGCGTCCGAGAGCGCGCTGCAGTGGATCGTCTCCGCCTACCTGCTCGGCTTCGCCGCCACCCTGATCGTCGCCGGACACCTCGGCGACCGCTACGGCCGCAAGGCCCTCTTCCTGGCGGGCACCGCGGGCTTCGGTCTGGCCAGCCTGGCGTGCGGGATCGCGCAGTCACCGGGGCAGCTGGTGGCGGCCCGCGCCGTGCAGGGCGTCATGGCCGCGCTCCTGATCCCGCAGGTGCTCGGCTCCTTCCGCACGCTGTTCCACGGCAAGGAGCGCGGCGCGGCCTTCGGGATGTACGGGGCCGTGGCCGGATTCGCGTCCGCGATCGGGCTGCTCCTCGGCGGGCTGCTCACCGACGCCGACCTGTTCGGGTGGGGCTGGCGCTCGGTGTTCCTGGTGAACATCCCGGTCGCCGTCGCCACCTTCGTCGCCGGAGCCGTCCTCGTACCGGCCACCCGCGAGCGCTCCGCCGGGCGGCCCGACGTGCTCGGCAGCCTGGTCCTCGCCGGCGCCCTCGTCGCCGTCGTGCTGCCGCTGGTCCAGGGCCGCGCCAACGGCTGGCCGGTGTGGGGCTGGGTGTGCCTGGGCGCCGGGGTGGCCGCGCTCGCCGGACTCGGCGTGGTCGAGGGGCGCCGCCGCCCGCACCCCTCGGCTAGAACGACGCCGCTGCTGCCCGCGCGCGCCTTCAAGCTTCCCGCGTTCTCCGTGGGCGTCCTGGTGCAGCTCCTGTTCTCCGTCGGCATGCAGGGCTTCTTCCTGGTCTTCGCGATCTGGCTGCAGGGCAGCGAGGGCTACACGCCGATGCAGGCCGGCGTCGTCACCGTCGCCTTCTCCGTCGGCGGCTTCCTGACCGCTCCCGCCGCGGACGGGCTCGCCGTGCGCTTCGGGCGCCTTGTGCTCGTCGCCGGATCGCTCCTGATGGCGGGCGGCTTCGCCTGGGTGTGGGCGGCGGTGGCGGACGCGAGCGCCGCGCACACCGGGGCGTGGCCGCTGGTGCCCGGGCTCCTGGTGGCGGGCGCGGGGCTCGGCTTCCTGGTCGTACCGCTGGTGAACGTGGTCCTCTCGGCCGTGCCCGCCGACATCGCGGGCGGGGCGTCCGGCATCTTCTCCACGGCCCAGCAGTTCGGCGGCGCCCTCGGCGCGGCGGCCATCGGAACGGTGTTCTTCAGCCATGTCCCGGCCGGGGAGCACGGCCCCTCCGGTACGTCCTCGGGGCTCACGGACGCCCTCGGCGCGGCGATGCCGTGGGTGGTCGCCGGATTCGCGCTCTGCGCGGCGCTGTGCCTGGCGCTGCCCCGGCGGGCGGTGGCGCACGCGGAGTGAGGCGCCGGGGGGGGAGGCGCGGAGTGAGGCGCCGGGTGAGCCGCGCAATCGGCCCCCGGAAGGCCCCGCAACCGGCCCCCGGAAGCCCCCCGCTTCCGGTGACCGGGCGCATGTTAGAGTTGAGCGTTGCAGTTTTGGTACCCATGAACTTTATGTGCGCCTGACGGGAATGCTCCGAGGGCGCATTATTTTGTTTTTCCGGCTCAATCACGGGCCGGACCCCGGTCTCTCCGGATGGGGGTCCTTGCAGCGCTGGGAGGACCACAATTCCGTGGCTCTCCTTAATCTGCCCCTGTTGAGGAGATTGACATGGCAACTGGAACCGTGAAGTGGTTCAACTCGGAAAAGGGCTTCGGCTTCATCGAGCAGGACGGCGGCGGCCCCGACGTCTTCGCCCACTACTCCAACATCGCGAGCTCGGGCTTCCGTGAGCTCCTGGAGGGCCAGAAGGTTTCCTTCGACGTGACCCAGGGCCAGAAGGGCCTGCAGGCCGAGAACATCGTTCCCGCCTGATCGTCGCGTCTCGCGAACCTCGTAGCCGGGGCCCGCACCACCACGGTGCGGGTCCCGGCTCGTGCTGTCACCGGCCAGGAAGGCTTGCCCCATGAATCGCCCCGACCGTCCCGCGCGCCCCGCCCGCCGGCGCTCATCGAATGCCCGCACGGCAGGCTCGGCCACCCGCGGCACGGCAGGCTCGGCACCCCGCCGAGAGGGCCAGGGCACGGCCGACTCCGGCAGGAAGAGCGGGGGCGACGCCGGCAAGCGCCCGGTGAACGGCGGCGGCCGAGGCGGCCGCAAGACCGCGCGCCCCGCCCCGGCGCGCACGGCGCCCGCCGACTTCGCGCTGCCCGAGAGCACCACCCCCGCGCTGCCCGCCGTCGCGGAGTTCGGTGACCTCGACATGCCCGAGGCGCTCCTGAAGACCCTCGCCGCGCAGGGCGTCACCACGCCCTTCCCGATCCAGGCCGCCACCCTGCCGAACTCGCTCGCGGGCCGCGACGTGCTCGGCCGCGGCCGCACCGGCTCCGGCAAGACCCTCGCCTTCGGCCTGGCCGTGCTCGGCCGCACCGCGGGCCGCCGCGCCGAGCCCGGCAAGCCCCTGGCCCTCGTCCTGGTCCCCACGCGTGAGCTCGCGCAGCAGGTCACCGACGCCCTCGCGCCGTACGCCACGTCCGTGAACCTGCGCGTCGCCGCCGTCGTCGGCGGTCTGTCGATCAACAAGCAGTCCGCGACGCTGCGCCGCGGCGTCGAGGTGCTCGTCGCCACCCCGGGCCGCCTCAAGGACCTCATCGACCGCGGCGACTGCGACCTCGGCCAGGTGCGCGTCACCGTCCTCGACGAGGCCGACCAGATGGCCGACATGGGCTTCCTGCCGCAGGTCACCGCGCTGCTCAAGCAGGTGGAGCCGGACGGCCAGACGATGCTGTTCTCCGCGACCCTGGACCGCAACGTCGACCGGCTCGTGCGCGGCTACCTCAGCGACCCCGTCGTGCACTCCGTCGACCCCTCCGCGGGCGCGGTGAGCACGATGGAGCACCACGTCCTGTACGTCGCCGACGAGACGGACAAGAAGGCGGTCGCCCTGCGCATCGCCGCCCGCGAAGGCAACGTCATCCTCTTCCTGCACACCAAGCGGGCCGTGGACCGCTTCACCAAGCGGCTCCTCGCCAACGGCGTGCGCGCCTCCGGGCTGCACGGCGGGCGCTCCCAGCCGCAGCGCACCCGCACCCTGGAGCAGTTCAAGAGCGGCGAGGTCACCGCGCTCGTCGCCACCAACGTCGCCGCGCGCGGCATCCACGTCGACGACCTCGACCTGGTCGTGAACGTGGACCCGCCCGTCGACCACAAGGACTACCTGCACCGTGGCGGCCGCACCGCGCGGGCGGGCGAGTCCGGTCGCGTCGTCACGCTCGTCCTGCCCGACGAGAAGCGCGAGGTGACGCGGCTGATGTCGGACGCGGGCATCAAGCCGCAGACGGCGGCCGTCCGTTCGTCTTCCGAGGAACTGGTCACCATCACCGGCGCGCGCGAGCCGTCCGGGGTGCCGGTTGTCATCACGCCGCCCGTGCAGGTCGTGGCGCAGCGCAAGGCGCCGTCCGGCGGGGGGCGTGGAAACGGCGGCGCGGGTGGCGCCGGTGGCGCGGCTCGGCGCCGCGGGGGCCGTGGTCGGCGCGGCGGGCGGGGTCGCAGCGCCGCGGCGTGACCCGGCTGTCGCCGTTGCACTGAGCGCCGCCCGGGCTTTCGTGCATCTGCGGGTTCGTCGTGGCTGGGCGCGCAGTTCCCCCCCCCCCTTTCGCGCAGTTCCCCGCGCCCCTTACGGGGCGCTACCCCCGCGCCCCTTCAGGGCGCCATCGAACCGCAACTGACGCTCACGTATCGCACTCCAGCACCGTCCGGCACAGGCCGCAGCGGGCCCTGATGCGGCCGCGGGCGGGTACCCGGATTCGTTGGTGGCAGGTCGGGCAGGGGAAGGACACCCGCAGTGGGCCCGTGCCGTCGGAGTGGGAGAAGGCGTACGGGCCGGAGGGGCGCGGGCCCGTCGCCGTGCCGTGGTCCTGCGCGTATCTGCGGTCCTTGGCGTACCGCCGCCGCCCCGCCCAGCCCGCCGCCGTCAGCGGCGGCTGCTGCTCGTCCTGGCGGGCCCGCGCGAGCCCTTTCGTATACGCCGTGTACGCCTGCGGGCTGGTGAACCACGTCTCGGGGGCCTCGCCGAAGGCGAGGGCCCGCTTGGCGAGGACGTAGCCGAACTCCTCCGGCGTCAGATAGCCGAGCTTCTGCGAGGAGGCGCGGTCCTCGCGGTAGGCGTCCAGGAGCAGCCAGCCCGCGCCCAGGTACGTCGTCGCCGTGTCGGTCAGGATCTCGTTGGCGCGGGTGCCCGGGAACGACAGGTCGAGGCGGTGCAGATAGACGTGCATCACCTCGTGCGCCAGAGCCGCGCCGATGTCCCTGCGATGGGTGCGGAAGCGGTCGTTGAGCTCGATGAAGTACTCGGGGCCCGCGGCCAGTTCGACGTACGCCGCGTGCTCCATCTCGCGGAACGACACGATCATGCGGGCATCCGGCAGGCGCAGGTGCCGGACCATCTCGCGGGCCACCCGCTGCACGCCCAGATACAGGTCGTCCTGGTCGCAGAAGGCCACGTCGGCCGGGGCGACGCTGGTGTCGAAGGTGTGGACGGTGTCGTACGAAAGCCGCCGGTACAGCGCCGTGACGGCCGCGCGCACCGTCTCCAGATGAGGGAACCCGTGCTCCACGGGGCGGCCGTCCGCCACGCCGTCACCCCCCTGCGCCGCTGAGCCCGTTGTCCAATTCGTCCCCACTGTACGGGGGTTGTTCGGGCCGGTTACCAGCCCCCGCCCCAACGCCTGGCCGAAAACCGCCCCTTGTCGCCCGTGTGTGGCCCTCCTCATAATCCAACAACGCTTTGGCGGGCTCATGCCACGCAGTGCTCTGGGGCAGTACTCCGGCGCGTGCGGTGTGGGCCCGTCGCGTGCGCAACCCCCCACCTCCCATGAAGGAGCAGAAGTTGAAGACGAAGTTCCGTGGAGCCAAGAGAGCCGCCGTCCTCGGGTCGATCGCGCTCGGTGTCGTCAGCCTGCAGCCCGTCGCCGCCCAGGCGGCCCCGCACCCCGGCCCGAACCCGGGCGAGCGCGTCGTCGGCGGCGTGAAGGCCAAGCAGGGTGAATTCCCGTTCATGGTCCGGCTCTCCATGGGCTGTGGCGGCTCCCTCCTCAAGCAGGACGTCGTCCTGACCGCGGCGCACTGTGTCGACGGCTCCGGCAACAACACCTCGATCACCGCCACCGGCGGCGTGGTGGACCTGCAGAGCTCGAGCGCCATCAAGGTCAAGTCCACCAAGGTCCTGCAGGCCCCCGGCTACAACGGCAAGGGCAAGGACTGGGCGCTCATCAAGCTCGCCAAGCCGATCAACCAGCCCACGCTGAAGATCGCCACGACGACGAAGTACAACAACGGCGACTTCACCGTCGCCGGCTGGGGCGCCAACCGTGAGGGCGGCGCGCAGCAGCGCTACCTGCTCAAGGCCACGGTTCCGTTCGTCAGCGACGCCGACTGCCAGGCCGCCTACAGCGGCGACATCATCCCCGGCGAGGAGATCTGCGCCGGCAAGCTCAACGTCGGCGGCGTCGACACCTGCCAGGGCGACTCCGGCGGCCCCATGTTCCGCAAGGACGAGGCCGGCCAGTACATCCAGGTCGGCATCGTGAGCTGGGGCAACGGCTGCGCCCGCCCGAAGTTCCCCGGTGTCTACACCGAGGTCTCGACCTTCGCGGCCGACATAACCAAGCACGCCAACCAGCTCTGACGCCCCGGGCACCCCGGGTGCCCGCGCGGTGAGCGGCTTCGACGGGCGGGGCCGGGTCAGCGATGACCCGGCCCCGCTTCGTATCCCCCTATATGGGACACTCGGGGGCGTACGAGACAGGCTTCGGGCGCGAGCGGGCGGCAGCACATGGCGATCACGGTGGTCATCGCGGACGACCAGGACATGGTCCGCACCGGCTTCCGCATGATCCTGGAGAGCCAGCCCGACATCGAGGTCCTCGCCGACGTCACCGACGGCGAGGCCGCGCTCGCCGCCGTCGCCCGCCACGACCCGGACGTGCTGCTCCTCGACATCCGCATGCCCCGCCTGGACGGCCTCGAAGTCACCCGCCGCCTGGCCGCCCGCGCCGGGGTGCGGCCGCGTGTCGTCATCGTCACCACCTTCGACCTCGACGAATACGTCCACGCCGCACTGCACGGTGGCGCCAGCGGCTTCCTGCTGAAGAACGCCAGTCCCGCCATGCTGGTGGAGGCCGTGCGCGCCGCGGCCGTCGGCGACGCGCTCGTCTCGCCCGCGATCACCGTGCGGCTGCTGCGGGAGCTGGCCCCCGGCGCAGCCGGCACCCCCGGCCGGAGCACCCGGGCCCCCTCCGAACCCCTCACCCAGCGCGAACAGGACGTCGTGCGCGCCCTGGCCCGCGGCCGCACCAACAACGAGATCGCCGCCGAACTGTTCGTCTCCCTGTCCACCGTCAAGTCCCACCTCGCCAACGTCCAGACCAAGCTGGACGCCAGGAACCGCGTCGAGATCGCCGCCTGGGCCTGGGAGACCGGCCTCGCCACCCGGGCGTCATGACCACCGAGATCCTCGACCGGTACGCGCGCCTGCTCGACCGGCACCCCGCGCGCCGCACCGCCGCCCGCCTGCTGCTCGCCGCCGTCCTCGTCCTCCTCGTCAGCGTCGAGGGCCTCACCCTCGCCCGCCAGCCCACCGGGCCGCGCGCCGCCGTCTGGACCGCGGGCATCCTGTGCTGTCTGTGCGCCGTGCCGTGGGCGCGCCTGCCGCTGACCCCGCGCGCCTGGCTCGCCGCCGGTGTCTCCTGGGCGGCCACGCTGTACGTCTTCGCCAGCGCGCGGCCGCAGATCGTCTGGGGCATGGGCGAGGCCATCGCGCTCCTGGTGCTGCTCACCGGCGTCCTGCTGCGGCTGCCCGCGCGCCGCGCCGCCGTCCTCGGCACGCTGCTCGCCCTCGCCTGCGTGGCCGCGCCGGTGCGGGACGCCTCACCGGGCCGCTTCACCCTGCTGTTCTCCGCGCTCGCCGCCGTGGTCAGCGCGTTCTCGCTGCTGCTGCGCGCTCAGCAGGCCCAGCGCGTCCGCGACATGGAAGCCGTGCGCGCCGCCGAACGCCTCGAACTCGCCCGCGAACTCCACGATCTGGTCGCCCACCACGTCACCGGCATCGTCGTGCAGGCCCGCGCCGCGTCCTTCACCGCGGTCGGTGCCGACGCCGCGGCCGGCACCTTCGGGCGCATCGCCGACGCGGGCGACGAGGCGCTCGGCGCGATGCGGCGCCTGGTGCGGGTGCTCCGCGAGGGCGAGGCCCGCACCGTGCCGGTGGCCGGGCTCGCCGAACTGCGCGATCTCGCCGAGGCGTTCACCGTCACCGGACCGCCGGTCACGGTGCGGGTGGAACGCGGTCTCCAGGAGCGGCTTCCGGCCGATCTCGCCGCCACCGCGCACCACATCGTGCGCGAGGCGCTGACCAACGTACGCAAACACGCGTCCGGCGCCACGGCCGTGCGCGTCGGCGTGCGGATCGTCGAGGGCGGCCTGGAGGTCCGGGTCACCGACGACGGCAGGCAGGCGTCCGGGGCGGGCCCGGCGGCGGGGCCCGGACGGGGTGCCGGCGCGGGCGAACGGCACGGCGAGCGGGGCGGGTTCGGCCTCGCCGGCCTGGAGGAACGCGCCACCGCCCTCGGCGGCACGCTGACGGCGGGGCCGGGCACGGACGGCGGCTGGGAGGTACGGGCGGTGCTGCCGTACGGGCAGGGAGCGGCGGGGTAGGCGTTGCCCCCGGCGCCCCCGACGTTAGTCCAACACCTCTCCCTGCTTTGTCCATGGGCGCCCTCGTCCCGTGCGGCGCATCGTGACCGTCACAAATTCCGTTCCACGGAGGGTGCGTTCTTCATGCTGCCGACACAGACGTCCGGTTCCGGTTCCCGGCCGAGCCGCAGAGCCGTGGTCGCCTCGGGAGCGATCGCGGGGATAGGGGCCGCTGTCGGTGCCGGTACCGGCACCGCGTACGCGGCCCCGGCCGCCTCGTCCGCCGCCGGGCCGGGGGCGGACGAGGCGATCCTGCGCTCCGCGGCCCTCGAAGTGCGTGTCGCCACCGGCTTCCCGCGGATCGTGTCGTACACCGACCGCGCGAGCGGCGCCGTCCTGCACGGACAGCCGGACCCCGTCACCACCCTCCTCGTCGACGAGAAGGAGCACACGCCGAAGGTCACCGCGACCGTCGGCGGCGACCGCGCCACGTACACCCTGACCCTCGACGGCGGCACCCGCGTCGACGTGGAGATCGCCGTCGAGGGACGGCGGGTCCACTGGCGCGTCACGAGGATCGCCGACACCGCCGCGCTGCGCGTCGGCACCCTCCGTGTCCCCGGACTCGCCCTGCTCAGCGTCCGCAGCGATCAGCCCGGCGCCGCGCTGCTCGCCGCGAGGGTGCAGCTCGACAAGGCCAAGAGCGGCGACACCCTGGTGAAGGTCGGTCCCGACACGCCCGCCGGGGCGGCGAGCGGCTGCGCGTACGCGGTGCTCGCGCACGACAAGCTGGGCGGCGCCATCGAGACGAACACCTGCTACGACAAGCCCACGGCGGAGACCACCTGGGAGAACGGCCGCCTGTGGCGCCAGACCGTACGCAAGGACGGCCACGTCGAGGCGCGGCTGACCCCCGGCCAGTGGACGCACCGCGCCGCCACCTCCCCGGTCGACGCCACCGAGCCGCTGCCGTACGCGACCGTGGTCGTCACCGGCGACCGCAACGGCGACGGCAAGGTCGACTGGCAGGACGCCGCGATCGCCTTCCGCGACATCATGGTCACCCCGCTCGGCGCCGACGAGCAGCACCTGCGGGTCGTCCCGCACATCCCCTTCAACTTCGCCTCGCAGGCCACCAACCCGTTCCTGGCGACCCTCGACGACGTCAAGCGCGTCCACCTGGCCACCGACGGACTGCGCCAGTACACCCTGCTCAAGGGCTACCAGTCCGAGGGCCACGACTCCGCGCACCCCGACTACGCGGGCAACTACAACACCCGCGCGGGCGGCCTCGACGACATGAACACCCTTGTGCGCGAGGGCGCCAAGTGGAACAGCGACTTCGGCGTGCACGTGAACGCCACCGAGTCCTACCCCGTGGCGAACGCCTTCTCCGAGAAGCTCGTCGACAAGAGCGACGAGCAGTGGGACTGGCTCGACCAGAGCTACCGCATCGACCAGCGCCGGGACCTGGTCTCCGGCGACATCGTCAAGCGCTTCGCCGACCTGCGGCGCGACGCCCACCCGGCGCTCAACACCCTCTACATCGACGTGTTCCGCGAGTCCGGCTGGACCTCCGACCGCCTCCAGCGCACCCTGCGCGACCAGGGCTGGATGGTCACCAGCGAATGGGGCCACGGCTTCGAACGCTCGGCGCTGTGGTCGCACTGGGCCACCGAGACCGACTACGGCCCCGACACCTCGCGCGGCATCAACTCCCAGCTGATCCGCTTCATCCGCCACCACCAGAAGGACGTCTTCGCCGACAAGTGGCCCACCCTGCTCGGCGCCGCCCGCATGGGCACCTTCTCCGGCTGGACCGGCAAGACCGACTGGACCGCGTTCTACGCGCTGATCTGGACGCACGCGCTGCCCGCCAAGTACCTCCAGGCACAGCCCATCAAGTCCTGGACCGAGCACGAGATCACGTTCTTCGGCGCCGGCGCCACCTCCGTGTCGGACGCCGACGGCGGCAAGCGGCGCATCACCACGGACGGCCGTCTCGTGTACGACGACGGCAGCTATCTGCTGCCCTGGGAGCCGCGCAGGGCCACCGACCCGGCGAAGCTGTACCACTACAACCCCCGGGGCGGGAAGAGCAGTTGGGCCCTGCCGCGCGGCTGGGCGGGCGCCCGGAAGGTCGCGCTGTACCGGCTCACCGACCAGGGCCGCGCCTTCGTCGCCGACGTACCCGTACGCGACGGGAAGATCACCCTCGATGCCGCCGCCGGGCAGCCCTACGTCGTCCACCGCTCCCGGCGCCCCGCACCCGACCCCGACTGGGGCCAGGGCACCGCGCTGCGCGACCCCGGCTTCCACTCGGGCACCCTGGACGCCTGGCAGGTCAGCGGCCCCGCCACCGTCGAACGCAGCAAGCTCGGCGACTACGAACTCGTCGTCGCCGGCGGCGGCGCGGCCTCCGTCAGCCAGCGCCTGCGCCGCCTCAAGCCCGGTACGTACGCCGCGTCCGTGCAGGTCGAAGTGGGGGAGAAGGCCGGGCAGCGGCGCCGGGCCACCCTGGAGGTGCGCACCGCCGACGGCGTCAGGGCCGCCAACTGGACGCACACCTCCACCGCCGGCAACCACGTCGCCGCCGACCGCAAGCACGGCACCCGCTTCCAGCGCCTGTTCACGTACTTCACCGTGCCCGAGGGCGGCGGCCCGGTGCGGCTCGCGCTGCGCGCCGACGCCGGTCAGGCGCGGGTGCGGTTCGACAACGTGCGGGTCGTCGCCGTCGAACGGCGCCCCTCGCTCGGCCGGGGCGTCCTCGCCCGCGAGGACTTCGAGAACGTGCCGCAGGGCTGGGGACCCTTCGTGAAGGGCGACGCCGGGGGCGCCACCGACCCCCGCACCCACATCGCGCAGCGGCACGCCCCGTACACCCAGCGCGGCTGGAACGGCAAGGCCGTCGACGACGTCGTGGACGGCACGCAGTCGCTGAAGTCCCGGGGCGAGAACGACGGCCTCGTCTACCGCACGGTGCCTCACACCGTCCGCTTCGAGGCGGGCAAGCGCTACCGGGTGTCGTTCCGGTACGAGAACGAGAAGGCCGGGCAGTACGCGTGGGTCACGGCCGTGGACGAGCCCGGCGCGCGCGAACTGTCCCGCGAGGCCCTGCCCGTGGCCACCGCCCCCACCCCGCTCTCCTACGAGTTCACCGCTCCGGACGAGGGCGAGGCGTGGGTCGGCCTTCGGAAGGTCGGCGACGACGGGAAGGCGGAGTTCGTCCTCGACGCGTTCGAGGTGCGCGAGGCGTAGGCGGGGCCGGGCCGGGCGGGGCGTGGGTTCGGGGGTGCGGCCCCCGAACCCCGCGTGCCCGGGGCCGCGTGGCGGCGCCGAGTCCGCTATTCGGCCGCCCGGAAGTCGTCCGCGTGGTCCTTCGCCCACTGCTCGAACGTCCGCGCCGGGCTGCCGGTGACGTCCGCCACCGTCGTCGTGAGGTCGGGCTCGGAGCCCACGGCGGCGCCGAAGGACTCCAGGAGGGCGGGCAGCATCTCCTGCGGGACGTGCGGGAACATGTCCGGGGTCACCTCGTGCGGCGGTATCTCCACCACCGTGAACTCCCGGCCGAGGGCCCGGCCGACGGCCTGGAGCTGCTCCTCGGCCGTCACGGCGACAGGACCGGTGAGGCTGAGGACGGCGCCGGCGTGCCGCTCGGGGTCGCGCAGGGCGACGGCGGCGACGGACGCGATGTCGGCCTCGTGGATGGGCGCGGTCAGGGACTGCGTGAACGGCCAGCGGATGGTGTCACCGGCACGGACCTGCGGCACCCACTGCAGCGAGTTGGTGCTGAACGCGCCGGGCCGCAGGAACGTCCAGTCGAGGCCGCTGTCACGGACCTGCTGCTCGAGCCGGGTGTGCATGACGTGGATCGGGTGCGCGGCCGAGTCGTCGTGGTCGAGGATGATCGACGACAGCACGACGACGTGCCGCACGCCCCCCTCCCGGGCGGCCGCGAGCAGCTCCGCGGTGTGCTCGCCGCCCGCCGCCACATGCAGGAACAGCGCCGTCGCGCCCTCGAACTGGGCGGCCATAGCGGCGGGTTCGGCCGCCGAGGCGAACCGCACCACCTCTGCGCCGGCGGGCAGATCGGCACGTGTCGGGTCACGGGTCAGGGCACGTACGGGGACGCCTTCGGCGGCGAGCTGGGTGACGAGGGCGCGGCCCACGTTGCCGGTGGCACCGGTCACGACGATCACAAGTACTCCTAGGGTCGGAACGGCGCCGGGCCGGGAGCGGTCGCCCCGGCCCGGCGTTCGTCAAGATCGACTCTAGGCAGCGCCCGGCGTCCACCGGATCGTCACCAGGAAGTAGATCCTCCGCGAGGGCCTAGTCCGGCGGCCCTAAGTCCCCGGGCCCAGCCCGCCCCTCCCCGTCCCCTCTCCGTCCCCCTCGTCGTGCCCTCCCCGCCCTCACTCCTGCTCGGCCTTGCGGCGCACCCGCAAGGCCCGCTCCAGGTCGTCGAGTTGATCGGCGAGACGGCGGCGCAGCGCGGGCAGCACATCGGCGCCCTCCAGGCAGCGCTCGCCCAAGCGCAGCGTCTCCTCGTCGACGGCGAACAGCGGGAAGGCGTACCGCCCGGCCGCCTCGGCCATCGCGGGCCCGCGCCGCGCGGCCAGCGCCACGGAGTCCTCGAAGTAGCGCGCCACATAAGGCCGTACGAGAGCCTCCTGCTCGGGCTGCCAGAAACCCTGCGCGGTGGCCGTGAACAGATAGTTCGACAGCTCGTCGGAGCCGAACATCGCCTCCCAGGCGCGCCGCTTGGCGTCCACGTCCGGCAGCGCGGCACGGCAGCGCGCGGCGCCCTCCCGGCCGGTCGCGCTCGGGTCGCGGCGCAGCTCCGCGTCGATGGCGTCCTCGTCCGTCGCGCCGAGCACGGCGAGCCGGGCCAGCACCCGCCAGCGCAGCTCCGGGTCGAGCTCGGGCCCGCCCGGCACGGCACCCTGGGACAGCCAGGTCGCCAGCGGCTCCGGCTGCGTCGCCGCGTCGATGAGGGCGCGCACCGCGATGAGCCTGAGGCCCGGCTGCGAACCGTCCTCGGTACGGCGGATCACGTCCTGGCACAGCGCGTCGAGCGTGGCCAGGGCGCCGTTGCGGCCGTCCTGCGGCGTATAACGCCCGGCGACGACCGTCCCGGCGAAGGTGAGCACACCGGAGACCACCGCGAGGTCGCTCTCCGCGGGCAGATGGGCGCGCGCCGCCTGAAGATACGCGCCGGGCGTGAGATCGCCGTCGCGCACCATGTCGCGCAGCGCGTTCCACAGCACCGCGCGGGTCAGCGCGTCCGGCACCCCCGACAACGACGCGAGGACGGTCTCCTGCGACACCTCGTCCAGCCGGATCTTGGCGTACGTCAGGTCCTGGTCGTTGGGCACGATCAGCGCGGGCCGGCCGCCGTCCCGCGCCACGGCGTCGCGCTGCGGCACGTCCGTCTCGTACCGCTCACGCAGCACCAGGCCACGCCCGTCGGACAGATCACGGTCGTACACCCCCACCGCGACCCGGTGCGGACGGCTCCCGTCCCGCTCCAGCGTCAGGGTCCACTCGCGCCCGCTGTGCGCGACCGACGGCGTGAACGTGTCCACACCCGTCGTACGCAGCCACGCCTGGGCCCAGCCGTGCACGTCGCGGTCCGTGGCGGAGGCCAGGTTGTCGATGAAGTCGGCGAGGGTGGCGTTGGCGAACCTGTGCCGCGCGAAATGCGTGTTGATGCCCGCGAGGAAGTCCTTCTCGCCGAGCCACGCCACGAGCTGGCGCAGCGCGCTCGCGCCCTTGGCGTAGGAGATCCCGTCGAAGTTCAGCATCGCGGACGCGGTGTCCGGCACGGCGTCCGGATCGGGCGCGACCGGGTGCGTGGAGGGGCGCTGGTCGGCGTCGTAGCCCCAGGACTTGCGGGCCACACCGAAGTCGACCCAGGTGTCGGAGAAGCGGGTCGCCTCGGTAAGGGTCTGGTAGCCCATGTACTCGGCGAACGACTCGTTCAGCCAGATGTCGTCCCACCACTTGAGCGTCACCAGGTCGCCGAACCACATGTGCGCCATCTCGTGGGCGACGACCATGGCCCGCGTCTGCCGCTGCGTGTCGGTGACCGCGGACCGGAACACGTACTCGTCGCGGAAGGTCACAAGCCCCGGGTTCTCCATCGCGCCCGCGTTGAACTCCGGGACGAACGCCTGGTCGTAGGAGTCGAAGGGGTACGGCTCGGCGAACTTCTCGTGGTAGCGGTCGAAGCAGGCCCGCGTGATGTCGAGCAGCTCCTCGGCGTCCGCGTCCAGGTACGGCGCCAGCGAACGGCGGCAGTGGATGCCGAAGGGCAGCCCGCGGTGCTCGGTCCGCACCGAGTGCCAGGGCCCGGCCGCGACGGCCACGAGATACGTGGACAGCGGGGGCGTGGGCGCCGCCTGCCAGCGGCCCTCGCCGAGGTGCTCGGTGACGCCGTTGGCGAGCACCGTCCAGCCCTTGGGGGCGGTGACCGTCAGCGCGAACACCGACTTCAGGTCGGGCTGGTCGAACGCGGCGAACACGCGCTGCACGTCCTCCATGAACAACTGCGTGTAGACGTACGCCTCGCCGTCGGACGGGTCCGTGAAGCGGTGCATGCCCTCGCCGGTACGCGAATAGCGCATCGCCGCGTCGACGCGCAGCTCGTGCTCGCCCGCCGACAGGCCGCGCAGCGCGAGCCGGTTGTCCTCCAGACCCGCCGGGTCCAGCGGGGAGCCGTCCAGCGTGACCGAGCGCAGATGGGCGGGCTTCAGCTCGACGAAGGTGTCGCCGTCCGCGGCGGCGGTGAACGTGATCACCGTGCGGGAGTCGAAGGTTTCCTCACCGGTGGTGAGATCGAGGGCGATCTCGTACCGCTGGACATCGAGGAGCTGGGCTCGGGTCTGCGCTTCGTCGCGCGTGAGTACGGGCATCCCGCCATGGTGCCTGATCTGGCGGGGCGCCTGGCAGGGGGTGCCGCGGGCAGCCGCCCACGGGGTTGGCCGCCCACAGAGGGCTACCTGGAGCCGTCCGCGATGCTTTCATGGTGGCGGATTACCTCCGCGATGATGAAATTCAGGAACTTCTCCGCGAAGGCCGGGTCCAGCTTGGCGTTCTCCGCCAGTTCGCGCAGGCGGGCGATCTGGCGGGACTCGCGGGCCGGGTCGGCGGGCGGCAGCTGGTGGTTGGCTTTGAGGTGGCCGACCTGCTGGGTGCACTTGAAGCGCTCGGCGAGCATGTGGACGACCGCCGCGTCGATGTTGTCGATGCTGTCCCGCAGCCGGGACAGCTCGGCCCGCACGGCGGGGTCGACGGCGTCCCCCGCACCGGCCCCGGGGGTGCCCTCCGCGGCGCCGCTGTCGTCACTGGTGTGGCGTGTGGTCATGGCAGCCGAGCCTACGTGTCCCCGCCCGCGCCGCCCGACGCGGCCGGGCCGCCCAGGGACGTCAGGGTGGGCGGATGCTCCGGGTCGGGCACCTGCTGGGACCAGCCGCCGGGCACGGCACGGCCCTGCTGCTCACGGAAGCGCACCGGCGCCATGCCGACGCGGCGCGTGAACAGCCGGGAGAAGTACGCCGGGTCGTCGTAGCCCACGCGCCGGGCCACCGCCGCGACGGGCAGTTCGGTGGCGGCGAGCAGCTCCTTGGCGCGGCCCAGGCGGATGCCGAGCAGATAGTCCTTGGGGCTGCACCCGGCGCCCCGGCGCACGGCGGTGCGCAGCTCGGCGGGCGTCATGCCGTGCCGGGCGGCGTGCTCGGTCACCGACAGCGCCTTGAAGGCGTCCCGGGCCAGGGACTGCAGGACGGGGTCGCCGTCCGGGGCGATGTCGGCGCGGGCCCGGCGCAGCGTGACGAGCAGCTCGTGCACGGCCGCGCTGGTCTCGACCTCCAGGAGCGGATTGTCGCGGCGCGCGGCGCGGGCGATGCGGCCGACCACGGCACGCGCGGCGTCCGGATCGGCCAGCGGCACGACGGGCCGCTCGGGCTCGATGTAGCCGAGTTCGGTGTACGTCGCCGTGGCGGGCCCGGTGAAGTCGACGAAGCACTCGTCCCAGCCGGTCTCCGGGTCGGCCCCGTAGTGGTGCGGCACCCCGGGCGACAGCCAGATGAGCGCGGGCGCCGACACGGCTCTGCGACGCCCGTCCGGAGCGCGGAACCAGCCGCGGCCCGAGCTGATGACGAGGGCCACATGATGGTCCAGAGCGCGCGGCCCCACGGCGGGCAGCGTGCCGTGCTGCAGCCCGACACCGAGACAGACCAGACCCAGACGGTGATGCGCCGGGCTCGGCGTGAAATACCGCATCCAGGTGTGATACATCCGCTGCCGCCCCTCTCGTGTGCCCGCCCTGCCCGCGCCCGCCGGTTTCGCTGCGTCCAACCCGGCTCGATCTTTGTCCATGGACCGTGCCGCCCGCCAGAGGCAATCGTGGCCGCAGATGATCGGGAGGGACACGATGGACGGCGGCTACAGCGCGGGCGACGACGGCCTCGGCGCGCGCGGCGACAGCTTCAGGGTGGGCGAGGACGACTTCGAGCTGGACGGACGGCCGGTACGGCTGCTCTCCGGTGCCCTGCACTACTTCCGGGTGCACGAGGAGCAGTGGGGCCACCGCCTCGCGATGCTGCGCGCCATGGGCCTGAACTGCGTGGAGACGTACGTCCCCTGGAACGCGCACGAGCCCCGCCCCGGCGAACTGCGCGACGTGACGGCCCTCGGCCGCTTCCTGGACGCCGCGCACGCCGCGGGCCTGTGGGCGATCGTCCGCCCCGGCCCCTACATCTGCGCCGAGTGGGACAACGGCGGCCTCCCGTACTGGCTGACCGCCGAGGTGGGCCCCCGCGCCCGCACCCGCGACGAGACGTACCTGGCCCACGTGGAGCGCTGGTTCGCCCGCCTGCTGCCCCAGGTCGTCTCCCGCCAGCACGACCGCGGCGGCCCCGTGATCATGGTGCAGGTCGAGAACGAGTACGGCAGCTACGGCTCCGACCAGATGTACCTGCGCCGCCTCGCCGACCTGCTGCGCGCCCACGGCGTCACCGCCGAACTGTGCACGTCCGACGGCCCCGAGGACCACATGCTCACCGGCGGGAGCGTCCCCGGCGTCCTCGCCACCGTGAACTTCGGCTCCCAGGCCCGCGACGGCTTCGCCACGCTGCGCCGCCACCGCCCCAAGGGCCCGCTGATGTGCATGGAGTTCTGGTGCGGCTGGTTCGACCACTGGGGCGCGGAACCGGTCGTCCGCGACCCCCGGGACGCCGCGGACGCGCTGCGCGAGATCCTGGACTGCGGCGCGTCCGTCAACATCTACATGGCGCACGGCGGCACGAACTTCGCCGGCTGGGCGGGCGCCAACCGCGACGGCGGGGCGCTCCACGACGGCCGCCTGCAACCCGACGTCACCTCCTACGACTACGACGCGCCCATCGACGAACACGGCCGACCCACCGAGAAGTTCTGGCTGTTCCGCGAGGTCATCGCCGCCCACTCCGACACCCCGCCGCCCGCACCGCCCC
>NZ_AOPZ01000242.1 GCF_000414115.1 Streptomyces aurantiacus JA 4570 | reverse complement strand
CCGGGCGCCCCATCGGCGTATGCGGAACGCGGGTGAAGGCCGGACGAGCACCTAGATGCGGACCTGGGCCGCGCGGGCGAGGCGGTCGTGGAGGCCGCGGCCGTCGCGGTCCCAGATCAGGGCCGGGATGCCGACGCACAGCAGCGCGCTGCGGACGAGGACGCGGACGAAGCCGAGACGGCCGCCGTCCTCGCTGACCACGCGCAGGCCGAGCAGGCGCTTGCCGGGGGTGCTGCCGACCGTGCCGACAGTCAGCAGGCTCATCACGAAGAGCAGCCCGAGCGCCCAGTTGCCCATCGCCTGCGGGTTGCCGCGGGCCAGCAGGCCGTATGCGATGACCATGCACAGGCCCCAGTCGATGGCGATGGCGCCGATGCGGCGGCCGGGCCGGGCGATGGAGCCGGGGCCCTCCTCGGGCAGACCGAGCCGCTCGCCGCGGTATCCGAAGTCGACGCCCGCGTCCTCGGCCGCCGCGCGGGGGCCGGAGAGCCACGATCCGATTGCTTGCCTGTTGTCCACCCGTCCACGGTACTGCGCGCCTTTTCGTACGCGGGGTGTGGGTCGCCTTCGCACCCGGCCCGGTTAACTTCGGCGAAACAAATGGGTCACGCTTGAGAAATCCCCCGTCCCTATGGTCGGGTCCCAGCGTGTGCCACCGCACTGGCCGCACCACCGAGCTGCAACCCCGCTCCTCCCCGGGCGGGAAACAGGAGGAGCTGGATGTTCCAGAACGCCGACGAAGCCAAGAAGTTCCTCGCGGACGAGGACGTGAAGTTCGTAGACGTCCGCTTCTGCGACCTGCCGGGCGTCATGCAGCACTTCACGGTCCCGGCCGAGGCGTTCGACCCGGACGAGCAGCTCATGTTCGACGGCTCCTCCATCCGCGGCTTCCAGGCCATCCACGAGTCGGACATGGCGCTCGTGGCGGACCTGTCGACGGCCCGTGTGGACCCCTTCCGGCGGGACAAGACGCTCAACGTCAACTTCTTCATCCACGACCCGGTGACCGGCGAGCAGTACAGCCGTGACCCGCGCAACGTGGCGAAGAAGGCGGAGGCGTACCTGGCCTCGACCGGCATCGCCGACACCGCGTACTTCGGCCCCGAGGCCGAGTTCTACGTCTTCGACTCGGTCCGCTTCGAAACGACGGCGAACCGCTCCGTCTACGAGATCGACTCCGAGGCAGGCGCCTGGAACACCGGCGCGCTCGAGGACAACCGCGGCTACAAGGTCCGCTACAAGGGCGGTTACTTCCCGGCCCCGCCGGTGGACCACTTCGCCGACCTGCGCGCGGAGATCTCCCTGGAGCTCGGCCGCTCCGGCCTGAAGGTGGAGCGCCAGCACCACGAGGTGGGCACGGCGGGCCAGGCGGAGATCAACTACAAGTTCAACACGCTGCTCGCCGCCGCCGACGACCTGATGCTCTTCAAGTACATCGTGAAGAACGTCGCGTGGCGCAACGGCAAGACCGCGACCTTCATGCCGAAGCCGATCTTCGGTGACAACGGCTCGGGCATGCACGTCCACCAGTCCCTGTGGCAGGGCGGCGACCCGCTCTTCTACGACGAGCAGGGCTACGCGGGCCTCTCGGACACCGCCCGCTACTACATCGGCGGCATCCTCAAGCACGCCCCCTCGCTGCTTGCCTTCACCAACCCCACGGTGAACTCCTACCACCGCCTGGTCCCCGGCTTCGAGGCCCCGGTCAACCTGGTCTACTCGCAGCGCAACCGCTCCGCCGCGATGCGCATCCCGATCACGGGCTCCAACCCGAAGGCCAAGCGCGTGGAGTTCCGCGCCCCGGACCCGTCCTCGAACCCCTACCTCGCCTTCTCCGCCCTCCTCCTGGCGGGCCTCGACGGCGTCAAGAACAAGATCGAGCCGGCCGAGCCGATCGACAAGGACCTCTACGAGCTGGCCCCCGAGGAGCACGCGGGCGTCCCCCAGGTCCCCACCTCCCTCCCCGCGGTCCTCGACGCCCTCGAGTCGGACAACGAGTACCTCCAGGCAGGCGGCGTCTTCACGTCCGACCTGATCGAGACGTGGATCGACTACAAGCGCACGAACGAGATCGCCCCGATCCAACTGCGCCCGCACCCGCACGAGTTCGAGCTCTACTTCGACATCTAGACCGCAGGGGCCATGCTGTTGAGGGCCGCCGTCCCGACTCCCGGGGCGGCGGCCCTCGACGTTCTTGTGCTCAGGGGCACTCGGCGACAACCTGGTAGAGGCCAGGGCTGGCGTCGGCGATTCGTTCGGCTTGGGAAACAGAAGCGAGCACGGTGGGGTTGGCGCCGGCGGCCTCGCATGCTTCGGCGCTGTCCCAGTGTGCGATGTTGACGAGCTGGAATCGCGCGTCCGGCAGCAGCGCGCGGTGCAGCCGGACGTCGCGGAACCCAGGCGCTGTACTCATCAGGGCCACGCGTTCGCGCCACTGCTCGATGAATTCGTCGACTTGGTCGGCGGATATTTCGATGACGTTGATGAAAGTAACGCCCTGATCAGTCATGGGGGATTCCTTTTCTGTGATGACGCCCTGCCGGCGCTGCGGCACCGGTGACCTTGGTCCCGCTACGCGGAGGAGGTCGCGCGGAATCGCGCGCGGTACGCCGCGGGCGGCGCCCCGAGCGCGCGCAGGAACACCCGCCGCATCGTCTCGTCCGTGCCGAACCCGCAGGTGTGGGCAATGGTGTGCACACCGGCGTCGCAGGATTCGAGCATCGCCTGCGCCGCCTCCACGCGGACGCGTTCCACGTACTGCCCGGGGGTGCCGCCGACTTCGCGGCGGAAGAGCCGGGTGAGGTGGCGTTCGCTGACGGCGAGCCGCTCGGCCATGGCGGCGAGGGTGTGGTTCCCGCCGGGGTCGGCCACCACGGCATCCAGTACCCGCCGCAGCCCGGCGTTGCGCGGCGGGGTCACCGCGCTGCGCACGCTGAACTGCGACTGGCCGCCGGGGCGTTGGAGGAAGACGACGAGATACTTGGCCGCGGTACGCGCCACCTCGGGGCCGTGGTCCTCCTCGACCAGCGCCAGTGCCAGGTCGATGCCCGCCGTCACCCCGGCGGAGGTGATGACCGGCCCGTCACGTACGTAGATGGCGTCCGGCTCCACCCGCACCCGCGGGAAGCGCCTCGCGAGCGTTTCGCACTCGGCCCAGTGCGTCGTGGCCCGCCGGCCGTCGAGCAGCCCGGCCTCCGCGAGGAGATACGCACCGGTGCAGGCCGACGTCGTACGCCGCGCGCCCGTACCGAGGCGGCGTACGTGCGCGACCAGCTCCGGCGGATGCCCGTGGCCCTTCATCGTCGGATAGCCCGGCACCATCACCGTGTCCACGGTCTCGGGGACGTCCTCCAGCGCCAGCTCGACCCCCAGCGGGATCCCCGTATCGCTCACCACCGCACGCCCGGAGGGCGAGGCGAGCCGGACCCGGTAGCCGGTCCCGTGCAGCACCTGCACCGGACCGGCCACATCGAGCAGCACCACTCCGTCGCCCACGACCACGACCACATCGCTCTCGGTCTTCACGCTCCTCAGTCTCGGCGCCCGGCCGGTACGTCCTCAAGGACAAGCAGCCCACACATCCGGACATCCCCTTCCACGCGCCTTTGGCCCGAGGGGACAGTCATCTGGCCCGACCCGACCGGCCCAAGGAGCACACGACATGCAGCGCCGACACATTCTCCGTACGGGCGCCGCGGCCACAGCCGCGACCGCGCTCGGCCTCGGCACCTCCCCCACCGCCGCTTCTGCCGCCGCCCCCGCCGCCGAGCAGAAGCGCGAGCGAACCCGCGAACTGCGCGTGCACACAGTTCTGTTCGACGCCGTCGAGGAGCAGGACTTCGCGGGCCCCATCGAGGTGCTCGGCATCCTCGCGGACGCCGACAAGCGCCGGATCAAGCAGAGCTTCGTCACCGCCGACGGCCCCCGCACCGTACGGACGTCGTCCGGAATGTATATCGATGTACGCGACCCCTGGGCCCCTCAGGACGCGGACGTCCTGCTCGTGCCGGGCGGGGGCTACGGGAAGGGGTCAGGGGTCGATGACGAGATCAAGCGCGGCGTACTGCCGCGCGCCCTGGCCAGGGCCGAGCGGCCCGGTCTGATCATGGGCGGGATATGCACCGGCGTCATGGTCATGTCGGCGGCGAAGATCACCCGCGGCAGGCCGTGCACGACGCACTTCGCGGCCCGCGATGACCTCGCCAAGCAGGGCGGGAAGCTCACGTACGGGCGTGTCGTGGACGACGGGGACCTGATCACCTGCGGCGGCGTCACCTCGGGCCTCGACCTGGCCCTCTGGCTCGCCGAGCGCCTCTACGGCCCACAGGCCGCGCTGCGTGCCGAGATGATCCTTGAGTACGAACGCCGGGGCACCGTCTGGCGCGCGAAGAGCTGACCGCAGCACCCCTGCCCCAGGGGCTCGCTCCTCGGCGAATGCCGCACGTTCTGAGCCCTGCCATCCTCCCAGAGGGCGGCAGGGCTCAGGCAGCTCTGAGAATTGCGGATGACCGGCCACGGAGCAGTCCGAGGATCCCTACGATGTCGCTCGTCGATGTGGGCGACCGGGTGGGGTGGGTTGTGGGGGACGTTCCGTACGCTGCGTGGCCGCCGATCGGGGGGCCGGCTCCCTGGGCCGCTCTGGACGATCATCTTCTGTACACCTGCCATGTCGTCGCCGACTTGGTGCAGGGCAAGCTCGGCGACCGGTCCCCGGTGCCCTCGATGGTCCGTCTGAGCCCCGGTGAGCTGCCCGTGGCGGTGGGGCCCGCCTCTCGTTCCACCTGGCGTGCTCTCGGTGATGGCTCCTACGCGCACAGCACGACGCTGGCCGTGGGGCGGCCCGGGTTCGTGATCGGAAGCTTGGTGGGGTCGGCGCTTGGCAACGCCGTGCGTCGGCGTCAGGCGGCCGCGGCTGCCCAGCCGCGCTGGGTGGCCGATGGTCATGGAGAGGTGACGGTCACCGACCGGCGGGCCTGTTTCGGGCATCCGCAGAGCTGGCTGGACCTCGCATGGGATGGCCTCGACACGGCGGACCTCGTCGCACCCGACGTCTTCCAGTGCTCCTTCCGGGACATGTACAACGGTTCGCCACAGATCATTCAACTCCACAGCCTCTGGGCGTCGCTGATCTTCGTCCTGGCCGCCCACGCCGCGTTTCCCGCTCACCCTCGGCTCCTGGGCGGAAGCTGGCTGCCGCCGGACTTCGAGACCAAGTGCCAGGCGTTTGGACGCGCTTGCCCTCAAGTCCGCTGAGCCCACGCGGCCAAGCCGCCGCGACGGCCGGGAGGGCCGGGAGAGCCGGGAGAGCCGGGACGGCGGCGGCCCGGGTGCGGGGGGCTCCCCCGTGCCCGGGCCGTAGGTCGGGGCCGCCCGCCGGTGGCCCCGCCTTCTCAGTGGCGGTCGGTCGTCGTCAGCACGTGCGGCCGACGTAATGGGCGCCCTGGATCTTCTCGTCCGAGCCCAGCCACGTGACGCCGGGGCCGACGCAGCGCTCGTAGTCGGGTGCCAGGGCGACCCGGACGTGGATGACGACGCGGGAACCGTCCGACGTGCAGTGGTTGTAGTAGGCGTCGGAGGAGGTCTCGTAGAAGCCGCAGGGGGCGGCGGCCGCGGGGGTCGCGGTGACGGTGACCGCGCCCACGGACGTGAGGGCGAGGGCGGTGGAGGCGAGGGCGGTGGTCAGCAGGCGGCGAAAGGGCACGGCTGGCTCCTTGGTCAAGGGATCAGGGGAACTGGTTCGGCCCGGGGCAAGTCGCGGCGCCGGACGGGATGTCGGCCTGAGAATCGCAGTCCCGCGTCACGCCGGATGGTCGAAAGCTCCGCCTTTCACCTGGAGGAACGATTATCCGTCAGCCGATCGGATGGATCTCTTCCGTTTACTTCCCGGGGAGGGCCGTGACCTGCCCCATGACCTGGGCCGCGAGCCTCTTCGGGGCCTGGACGCAGTAGCTCTCGGTGAGGAGTTCCGCCACCTCGGACCAGTCCGTGTCCGTGTCCATATCCGTGTCCGTGTCCGCTCCCAGGCGCATGCCTACGACGTTCGCGCCCCACGAGACGCGGAAGAACGGCGCGCCCGCGTTCGTCAGCGCCTCGAACTCCTCGCCGTGGGAACGGAACGTGAGGGTCGTGGTGAGGCCCTCGGTGGCGATGGCGCGGGCGGAGGGTGAGTCCGAGCGGGTCAGGTCGGTGCGGTAGACGTGGGCGAAGGTGCGGGTGCGGACGCGCCAGCGGACGCCGGTCCACGCCGGTTCCTCGTACGCGTCGGGGAGGCTGAGGCAGACCGCGCGGAGGTGGGTGAGGACGTCCAGGGGGACTTCGGCGTCGGCCATCCGGTGAGTCTAGGACGCGGTGGGTCCGGGGAGCGGCGGCGACCGCAGGAAGCGGACCGACGGGTGGTCCAGGGGGTCGGCCGGGTCCGCGGGCGGGGTGACCCGGGCCCGTACGCCGTACACGTCCGCGATCAGGGGCTCGGTGATGACCTCGGCGGGGGTGCCGTGTGCGTACGCCCTGCCCTCCTTCAGGACCAGGATCTCGTCGCAGAACATCGCGGCCAGGTTCAGGTCGTGCAGCGCGATCACCGTGGTCACGGGGAGCGACGCGATGAGGTTCAGGAGGTCCAACTGGTGCTGGATGTCCAGGTGGTTGGTGGGTTCGTCCAGGAGGAGCTCGCGCGGGGCCTGGGCCAGGGCGCGCGCGATGTGGGCGCGCTGGCGCTCGCCGCCGGACAGGGTGTGCCAGGACTGGCCCGCCCGGTCGGCCAGCGCGGTGCGGTCCAGGGCCTCCTGGACGGCTCGCTCGTCCGCGGCCGTGCTGGCCGACCACGGCCTGCGGTGCGGTACGCGGCCCAGCGCCACCACCTCTCGTACCGTCAACTCCACCTGTGTGGAAGCGTGCTGATCGACCACCGCCAGCCTGCGCGCCGTCTCCCTGCGGCCGACCCGGGGCAGCGGCGTGCCGTCCAGGGTGACCACGCCCGACGCGGGCGCGAGGACGCCCGACAGGAGGCGCAGCAGCGTGGACTTGCCGGAGCCGTTCGGGCCGAGGAGGCCGAGCGTGCTGCCGGGGCGCGGGGCGAGGGTGATGCCGTCGACGATGAGGCGGCCGCCCGCGGCGTAGGCGACGCGTCCCGCCGCGAGGCCCACATCGGCGTCGGTTCCCTCGTACGTCACGTCGTCTTCCTCGTGCGGTACAGCACCGCCACGAACGCCGGTACGCCGATCAGTGACGTCACGACGCCCACCGGCACCTCCTGGGGGTCGAGGACCGTGCGGGCGAGGGTGTCCACCCAGATCAGGAAGACCGCGCCGGCGAGCGCCGTCACCGGGAGCAGGCGCGGGTGGCCCGCGCCCACCACCGCCCGTGCCGCGTGCGGCAGGGCCAGGCCCACGAAGCCGATCGCGCCGGCGCTGCTGACCAGCGTCGCCGTGAGCAGTGCCGTCGTACAGAGCAGGACCAGGCGCACCCGTGTCACATGGACGCCGAGGGTGGCAGCCGCGTCCTGGCCGAACGCGAACGCGTCCAGGGCGCGGGCGTGCAGCAGGCACACGGTGAGCGCGGCGAAGAGGACCGCCGCGCACAGCCACACGTCCGTCCAGTCCGCTCCGCTCAGCGAGCCGAGGAGCCAGAACAGCACGCCGCGCGTGGTCTCCGCGTCCGCGGCCGTCAGGACGACGAAGGAGGTCAGCGCGGAGAAGAGCTGCATCGCGGCGACGCCGGACAGGACCACCCGGTCCACCGTGTCGCCGAGGGCGTGGCTGAGGAGGAGGACGAGGGAGAAGGACAGGACGGCGCCGACGAACGCCCCCGCCGAGACGGTGAGGACGCCCCCGCCGACTCCGAGGACCACCACGGCCACCGCGCCCGTGGACGCGCCGGACGAGACGCCGAGCACGAACGGGTCCGCGAGCGGATTGCGCAGCAGCGACTGGAGTACCGCCCCGCACACCGCGAGGCCCGCGCCGCACACCGCCGCGAGGACCGTGCGCGGCATCCGCAGGTTCCACACGATGCCGTCGCGGATCGGCGTCAGTTCGGCCTCGCCCCAGCCGAGGTGCGCCGCGACCGCCGACCACACGTCGGGCACGGAGATGTCGGCGGGGCCGATGGTGATCGCGAACGCGATGGACAGGAACAGCACGGCGAGGCCGGCCAGGCCGAAGAGGCCGGCGCGCAGTCCTCCGCGCAGCCGCTCCCGGCCCCTCCGGCTCCCCGGGCTCCCCGAGCTCCCCGGGAGACCGTCCGGCCCGTCATGCCGTACGCCGCCGCCGGGCACGGCCGTCCTCACTTCGCCAGGCCGAACTCACGCAGCCCCGCCGCCACTTGTTCGATGCCGTCGACGGTACGGATGCCCGGGTTCAGGCCCTGGCCGCTGAGCAGGACGTACCGCTTCTTCTTCACGGCCGTGAGGTTCTTCGTGGCCGGGTTGGACTCCAGGAACCTGATCTTCTGGCGGGCGCTCTCGGCGGACTGGGACTTGCGGGTGAGGTCGCCGATGACCAGCACGTCGGGGTCGCGGTCTGCGATGGTCTCCCAGTTGATCTGGGGCCACTCCTCGCGGGTGTCGGCGAAGGCGTTCTTCACGCCGAGTTCGCGGGTGATGATGCCGGGCGCGCCGCAGCAGCCCGCGATGTACGGCGCCTCGGAGTTGGCGAACCAGTACATGACGGAGGCGTCGGACGCGTCGATGGACTTCTTCGCCTTCGCGGTGCGGGACTTGAGGTCGGCGATCAGCTTCGCGCCGCGCTTCTCCACGTCGAAGACCCGGGCGAGGTCGCGGATCTCGCCGTACACGGTGTCCATGGTGAGGGTCTTGGTGCGGGTGCCGTCGCCGTCACCCGCGTTGTCCTTGCCGGCGCAGTCGGTGGGCGAGACGTAGACGGGTACGCCGAGCTCGGTGAACTTGGCGCGGTCGGCGACGCCGCCCTTGCCGACCGTGTAGAGGAACGAGGCGCTGACGAAGTCCGGCTCCTTGTCGAGGACCTTCTCCAGCGCCGGATAGCGGTCGGCGAGCCGCTCGACCTTGGCGTTCTCCTTCTCCAGGCCCTTGCGGACCGGGTCCGTCCAGGTGCCGGTGCCCACCATGCGGTCGGCCAGACCGAGGGAGAGGAGGATCTCCGTGGAGCCCTGGTCGAGGGAGACGGCGCGCCGTGGCGGAGCCGGTACGCGGGTCTTGTCGCCGCAGGAGGTCAGCGTGACCGGATACCCGGCGCGCGCCTTGTCGGACTGTTTCGCCTCCGAGCCACCGCCGCACGCGGTGAGCAGGACGAGCCCCGCGCCGAGCAGGGCGGCACAGCGGATACGTACGTGTCGCGTGGTCGAAGGCACGGTCGAAGGCACACGTCTTCCCGAGTCTCAGGGCTCATGCGCGGAGCCTGGTCTGCGAACTCCGCCGCCCGTGCGGACGGCGGTGCCAGCAGGTCTTCGGACTCGGGTTCGTCCGGACGGGGCCGCCTTCCCGGAGGTCCATGGACTCCCAGTGGCCGCTGGCCCCGCCCGTCCCCCTCACCGCTGCGCGTCAGTTCCGGACTTCCACCGGATTCCCCGACCCTGGTACGGGTACGACTGGCGTGCGCAAGCTATCACCCCGGCGCGGCGTCACACCTGGTCGGGGCGGGGCTCTCCGGGGTAGGTGCCGAAGGACCACAGGTTTCCCTCGGGGTCGGCGATCGCGAACTCCCGGCTGCCGTACGGCTGGTCCTCGATCTCGCGGACCACCTTCGCCCCGGCGGCGGTCAGGCGGCGGTAGAGGTCGTCGACGCGGTCGGTGACGACGTACGCCCCGAAGGTGCCCGGTTCCCGGCACCACGCGGCGGTCTTCGGGTTGTGGCTGCCGAGCATGACCCCGCCACCCTCGGGCCAGTCGAGCTGTGCGTGGGCGACGCGGTCGCCGTCCTCGTAGACGGCGGTGCGCAGGAAGCCGACCGTGTCGACGAGGAAGTCGATCAGGGCGGGGGCGTCGTGGGCCTGGAAGGTGGGCCAGACGTCGGGGGCGCGCCGATTCGTGGCGGTCTGCGCGGCCTGGGTGTCGTGGGAGATTCGTGCGGTTTGTGCGGTCTGGGCGGTTTCGTTGGTGTTCATGTGTCCCAGTCTTCGCCGTTGGCGTGGCCTCCGGCTTGGATATTCCGGCACTCCTCGGCCACCCAGGCGCTCGGGCTCAGGTCCGTGTACTGGCGGAAGTCCCGTACCAGGTGGGAGTGGTCGTAGTACCCGCAGTCGGCGGCGATCCGGGCGAGGTCGGGGCGCGTGTCCGCGACGACGCCGCGCACGACGGCGGCCTTCGCGTGCTGGAAGCGGATGAGGCGGGCCGCCTGCTTGGGGGTGACGCCGGTCTCGGCGCGGAAGAGCGCGGACAGCCGGCGCTCACTGAGCGCGACGTGCGCGGACAGGCCGCGCAGGGTGCCCGCGCCGCGGTGCCGCGCGAGCCAGGCCCACGCCTCGGCCACCTCCGGGCGCACCTCCCCGGCGCGTTCGGCGTCGGCCGCGCGGCGGGCCAAGTAGGCGTTCAGGAAGGCGAATCGGTCGCGCCAGTCGTCCTGCTCGCAGAGGCGTTCGCGTACGTCGGCGGCGAGGCGGCCGAGGACGTCGGTGCCGTCGGTGACGAGCTGCCCCATCAGCTCGGCGGCGGGCAGGCCGAGGAGCGCGCGGGCCGCGAGGGGGTGCACGGCGAGCTGGATGCCCGCCTCGTGCTCGGGCTGGGCGACGTACGCGGGCCGCTGGTGCAGGCCGCCGACGACGATGTCCGTGTGGACGGCGTCGGGGCCGGTCACCCGGTCGGGAGTGGGGCCGGTGGTGACGGGGCCGTCGAGGGAGAAGATCAGCGTGAGGTACGGCGACGGCAGGCCGCGGTGGAGGGCGGGGCGCTGGCCGCGCGTGCGGTAGCCGACGGCGGAGACGACGTGGCCGCCGGGCGGGGGTGCGGCGCGGACGAACTCGCGCTGGGGAGTGTCACCCATGCCCCCATTGTGCGCGGGCGCGGTCGGGCCTGTCGTCCCGTGCGGCTACCCGCGTCCCGCCGTCCCATGCCCACCACGGACGGTGACCTCGATCATGGGAATCTCGCGGCCGACCCTCGTACCATGGCGCGCCGCTCCGGACGGGACGGCGCAGCGCTTTCAGGGAACGGGAATCATGGCAATTCGGGCAAAGGGCAGGCTTGCGGTCGTCGGAGCGGCGGGGGCGCTGGCGGCGGCGGTGTTCGCGGGCGGCGCGCTGTGGCCGTCGGCGGACGCGAACGCCGCTGACGCGAGGGCCGCGGAGGCGGGGACGCCCACCGCGTCCGCCCGCGCCGCCGCGACCGGGCTCAAGCACTGGCCCAAGCCGGTGGCCGCGAAGCTCGGCAAGGTCATCGCGAAGAACGAGGGGAAGGGCGCGTACGCCGTCTTCGACGCGGACAACACGACGTACCGCCACGACCTGGAGGAGGCACTGCTTCCGTTCCTGGAGATGAAGGGCGTCCTGACCAGGAAGTCGATGGCCCCCTCCTTGAAGGTCATCCCGTTCAAGGACACGGCCACGCACAAGGAGAGCCTCTACAGCTACTACAACCGCCTCTGCGAGGTCGACGACCAGGTCTGCTACCCGTGGGCGGCGCAGATCTTCTCCGGCTTCACGCTGAAGCAGCTGAAGGGGTACGTGGACGACCTGCTCGCGTACGACAAGCCGATCCCGGCGACGTACTACGACGAGCACGGCAAGGTCACGAAGACCGAGGTCGAGCGGCCCGAGTTCTTCCCCGGCATGCAGGAGCTGTACAAGTCACTGCGCGCGCACGGCATCGAGGTGTACGTCGTGAGCGCGGCGAGCGAGGACCTGGTGCGGATGGTGCTCGCCGACCCGAAGTACGGGTACGGCGTGAAGCCGCAGAACGTCATCGGCGTCGGCATGCAGCTCAAGGACCCGAAGACGGGCCGGGTCACCAGCTCCCGCAAGGAGATCGCCGAGGGCCGCTTCGGCCCGAAGGACCGGGCGCGCCTTGCCAAGTACGAGCTCACGCCGAACCTTTGGGCGCCCATGACCTGGTACCAGGGCAAGCCCGCGGCCATCTCCACGTACATCGACGAGTGGAAGAAGCCCATTCTTGTGGCTGGGGATACGCCGGTGAGTGATGGGCCGATGCTGTTCCACTCCGCGGACGTGCGGCACGGGGGCGTCCGCGTGTGGGTCAACCGCAAGGACAGCTACATGAAGCAGCTGGACGGCATGAAGCGGAAGAACGCGGCGCGGCAGCGGGAGTTGGGGCAGCCGGTCACCGCGGACAAGCGGTGGCTCACGGTGACGCCTGAGCAGATCGGTTAGTTCAGGGCGTTGCTCCTGGTCAGCCCGCTCGCAGGCGGTCGAAGGCCGCCGCCGTCGTCGTGCGGTCCGCTCCGTCTGCGAGCAGCGCGTACAGGAGGATGCGGGCCTTCGGTCCGTCCAGGTGGCCCGCGGAGATCAGGCCGCGGGCCAGCATGTCGGACTCCGAGCCCGGGCCGTTGTACGTCTCGCTGAGCAGCGGGCCCGCGCCGGTGCGGGACGCGAGGACGACCGGCATCCGGGCGGCGACGGCCGTCAGCGGTTCGACCAGCCACTTCGGTACGTGGCCCGCGCCGAAGGCTGCGACCACCAGGCCGTCGAAGCGGTCGTCCACCGCCTCCAGGAGTTCGCCCTGGTCGCCGAGTGTGAGGGTGAGCAGGGCTACTCGGGCCGGGGTGCGCAGGCGCAGTGGGCGTTCCACGGTGGGGTGTGCGGGGCGGAGCAGGATGTGCGGGACGCCCTCCACGACCCGGCCCAGCGGGCCCGCGCCCGGCGAGGCGAACGTGGCCACCGACGTGGTGTGCGCCTTGCGTACGTGACGCGCGGCGTGGATCTCGTCGGCGAGGACCGTGAGGACGCCGAGGCCGCGGCAGTTCTTGTCGGCCGCCACGGCCAGGGCCGCGGCCAGGTTTGCCGGGCCGTCCGCGCCCGGGTGGTCGGGGCGGCGCATCGCGCCCGTGACGACCACGGGTTCGCGCTGCGCGCAGGCCACGTCGAGCAGGAACGCCGTCTCCTCCAGGGTGTCCGTGCCCTGGACGACCACCGCGCCGTGGCCGGCCGCGGTGGCCTCGTCGACCTTCTCGGCCAGCTCTGCCAGGTCGTCCAACGTGAGGGAGGAGCCGGGGAGTTGGCGGACGTCGTTCAGCTCCACTTCTACGCCCGGCGGGATCGGGGCGGAGGCCAGGGTTTCGGCGCCTGTGAGGCGGGTGGTTCCTCCGCCCGCCTGG
Source organism: Streptomyces aurantiacus JA 4570 (assembly GCF_000414115.1). Taxonomy (GTDB): domain Bacteria; phylum Actinomycetota; class Actinomycetes; order Streptomycetales; family Streptomycetaceae; genus Streptomyces; species Streptomyces aurantiacus_A. The sequence goes on along the minus strand of NZ_AOPZ01000242.1, from coordinate 7,527 downwards.
GCGGAGATGGTGCCGCCGAGGGTGAAGACGCTGACTTTCTTGGGCATGGGGGGGCTCGATTCTGTGCGGGTGCGGGGTGGGTGGGCCCTGCGGGGCTTTCCCCAGTCCCGCCCCTTCCCTGAACGGCCTCGTCCTCAAACGCCGGACGGGCTATGTGGGTCGGCCGGGAGGATGCCCGCCGCTATCGCGTTGCACAGGGCCTCGTGATCCTGTGTGTTCTGGGTGGCGTATCTGACCGCGAAGTCCGCGATCGCGCGGTCGAAGGTGTCGGCTCCGCCCAGGTACGCGGCGATGGCGATGCGGTCGCCGGAGCGGGCGTGGGCGCGGGCCAGGGCGGTGCCGCAGAGGCGGGCGTACGCGTGGAGTTCGGCGGGGTCGAGGGTGGTGAGGTCGAGGGAGCCCTTCATGTCGCGGAGCTGGCGCCAGTAGTAGGCGCGGCCCTGGGGACCCGTCATCCAGCCGAGGAAGATGTCGCCGGCGGCCTGGAGCAGCCGCTGGCCCGCGACGACGCGGTGGCCGGGGTGGACGTGCGGGCCCGACGGGAGGTGTTCCTCCAGGACCGAGTGCACCGCCTCCTTGATCTGGAGGAAGAGGGGGTCCCCGGAGTCGCGGCCGGTGAGCAGGACGATGAAGCAGCGGGTGCCCACGCTGCCGACGCCGACGACCTTGCGGGCCGCGTCGACGAAGCGGTACCGGTCGAGGAGGAGGCGGCGTTCCTCGGCGAGCGTCGAGCGGTAGTCGCCGAATATCTTGCGCAGGGCCGCCACGTCGGGCGGCCCCGCCGGTTCGAGGAGCGGCGGGTCGTGGATGATGCGGCGCCGCCCGTCGACGAGTTCCGTGAGCTTGCCGAGGGCCTGCAGGCTGGTGCGGCGGCGGGCGCGGTCCAGGCGGGCCTCGGCGCGCTTGCGGTGGCGGGCCGAGTCGATGAGCGGCAGCAGCTCGTGGGCGTCCATGCGCTCGTACCAGACGTCGAGTTCGCCCTTGCGGGCCAGGCGCCGCATGCCCTTGCGGTACGCGGTGGCGGCGGCGAGCGCCGCGGCGTGCGCCCGGTCCTCGCCGTGCCCCTGCTCGCCCGTGACGGCGGCGACGCTGGCGGCGAGCCGTTTGACGTCCCACTCGAAGGGGCCGGGGTACGTCTCGTCGAAGTCGTTGAGGTCGAAGAGCAGGCTGCGTTCCGGGGAGGCGAACACGCCGAAGTTCAACAGGTGGGCGTCGCCGCTGAGTTGGACGGTGAGGCCGGTGTGGCGCTGGGTGCCGAGGTCGCCCGCCATGACGGCGGCCGCGCCGCGCAGGAAGGCGAACGGCGAGGCGGCCATCCTGCCGTACCGGATCGGAAGCAGTTCCTGGACGCGGTCGGCGGCCTGCCGCTCCAGGACGGTCACCGGGTCGGCGCGGTCGGCGGACGGGATCCAGACCCCGTGCGAGGAGCGGGAGGCACGCTTGCGGGCCGCCTTGCCGCGTTCCGCGCGCTCGGCCGGCGTGGTCATCGGCGAACCCCTCTCGGACGGGCGGACGGCCCCGGGCGGACCGGGCCCGCCCGGGGCCGGGACCCGCACCCCGCGCCCTCGCGGGCTGCCGCGGCTTCCTTGCTAAGCAGCCAAAGCGGCGAGGGGGTGGGGCGCATGCCGGGTACGCCGAACGAGTGAACCGGCGACGCCCTGCGGGCGTCACGCCGAGTCCCGGCCGAGTCCGGGGAGGGCTGCCGTCCACTCCGCCACCCCGCGCGCCAGCGCCCCGCCCGCGCGGGTCCAGGCGAAGTGGTCGAGGCGGGCGCCCGCCTCGTGTCGGGTGTAGTGGCGGCGGGTGACCTGGGCCCGCGGGGCCTTCGACACGAGGTGGGTCACGGCGGATGCCGGGGCGTACGTGTCGTGTTCGACGGAGACCGCGAGCACGGGCACGGCCAGCGCGCGCAGGGCGGATTCGTAGTCCAGCTCGGAGCCGGCGGGGCGGTAGCGGCCGGTGCGGCCCTGGCGCGCCCAGTCCCGCATGATCCCCTTGGTCTGGTTGCCGCCGAAGCCGAAGCGGGTGCCTGGCCAGCGGCCGAGCAGCGTCGCGGTCGCCGCGATGAGGGTCGTCCCGGCCAGCAGGGCGGGCGCACGCCCTGCTCCGTACGCCCGGTACCAGACGGAGCCCGCCGCGACGAGCACGACTCCGTCGACCGAGGGCCCCGGCCCGGCCGCCGCGTACAGCAGGGCCAGCTGACCGCCCAGGCTGTGGCCGAGCAGGAACAGCGGCGGCCCGGAGCCGAACTCGGCCCGGACGGCGTCGAGCACCGCCACGAAGTCCTGCTCCAGGAGCGTACGGAAGCCGTGGTCCCGCGCCGCCGGGTCCGTCACCCGCGGCGTGCTCTCGCCCTGGCCCCGCAGGTCCGCGGTGACGACGCTCAGGCCCGCGGCGTGCAACTCGCGCGCGAAGTGACGGTAGACCCGGGCCGGGGTGCCCATGGCGGGCAGCACGAGCACGACGGGCGGCGACGGCACGGCAGATGCAGCCGTCGACGGCCCCGCGCGCAGCCCCCGCACCGGGATGCGGGTGCCGTCCGCCGTCTTCACCGTGGTCAGCAGCGGCAGCTCCCCCTCGGGTCGCGCCGCGGCCATGGCATGTTCCGGCTGAGTCATGAGCGTCAGCATGTCCCATGGCCCCGGCCCTTGCGTAGGGCCGGGGCCCGCCTCAACGGCTGTAGCGCATCAGGGCCCGCACCATGTGGCACGTGGTGTCCGACGGGGGGTGGATGCCCACCGTCTCGGCCATGGTCCGTATCCGTACGTTGCTCGCCTGGTTGGGGACGAGGACGCCCGAGTCGAGCAGGGCGATCGCCAGGCGCATGGCCTTGAGGCGGCGGTTGTGCGTGACGTACCAGTCGCGCGGGCGGCCGGGAGGCAGGGGGCGCTTCTCCAGCGGGACATACGGCACCTCGCAGAGCGCGGGCCGGTCCGGACGCGGCGCGCGCGACGAACGCGAAGAGCGCGGGGCGGGAGACGTGCGGGAGCGGGTGACGGCGGACTTCGACGGCAGTGCGGCAGCGGGCACAGGCATCCTCCTGTCGCGGTTCAGGAACCCTCACGGGCACCTTCGAACATTGCTTCCATTCTACTGTCCGGCACTGACAACGGCCGCTCCCCCAGCCGTCAATCCTCCCTGGCCAGAGGGGGTTTGGGGAGGGACACGGGGTGGGCGGCGAGGGTGCGCGGACCCCTGGTGCGGGTGGGGCGCGGGTAGCTTGTGGGGCATGGAGATCTGGATCAATCCCGCCTGCTCGAAGTGCCGCAACGCCCTCGCCCTGCTCGACGAGGAGGGCGCCACGTACACCGTCCGCCGCTACCTCGAGGACGTGCCGACCACCGACGAGATCCGCGCCGTCCTCGACCGCCTCGGCCTGGAGCCCTGGGACATCACGCGCACCCAGGAGGCCGACGCCAAGGAGCTCGGCCTGAAGGACCGTGAGCGCTGGCCGCGCGACGCGTCCGGCCGCGAGGCGTGGATCGATGCGCTCGCCGCCCACCCGAAGCTCATCCAGCGGCCCATCATCACCGCGGCCGACGGCACGGCGGTGGTCGCGCGCTCGGAGGAGGCGGTACGGGACGCCCTGTCCCGGTAGCAGTACGGAAAGGCCCTCTCCCGATGACCGTCCGATCGGCGACAGCAGGCAAAACGTTACATACCGGCCCATAGGGTTGAGTGCTCCACCTGCGAAGAGCAGGACGCCGGGGAACGACACCGGAGGAAGGAGCGCACCGTGCGGAGCTGGCTGTCCGGAGGCGTATACGGCACGGTCCTGGCGAGCGCGCTGCTCGCCGCCCTGCATTCCGAGGGCGCCCCCTACACGCCGTACTACGACGCGGCCTGGATCATGATCACCGCCGGCACGGCCGCGCTCGCGCACGGCTACGCCCACCACATGGGCACCCACCGGCCGGGCAGCGGGATGCACCGCTGGCGCCAGCTCGCGTGGGCGCTGGCCGACGAGTGGCCGGTGGTGATCGCCTGCTGGCCGACCGTCGCCCTGCTGGTGCTCGCCGGGATCATGGGTTGGCCCGAGAACGACGTCACGTACGCGGGACTGACGCTGAACGCGGCCCTGCTCTTCGCCTGGGGCACCTTCGGCGCGCTGCGCGCGGGGTACCGCAGGAGCCCGGCCGTGCTCATCGGCTTCGCGGACGCGACTATCGGGCTGCTGATCGCGGCGGCCAACGCCGTCATCAAGTAGCCGCACCGCGCGGCCCGACGTGACACGGGCCACGCACGCCCCAGGTAACACGGGGTTCACAAACGGGCAACGGACGGGAAATCGCGGGTTGGCAGTCTGCGGACCATCACCACGGACCGCAGCACCCGCACGTCTGCGCCGTACCAAGTGTCAAAGGATGAGGCCCGTGACCTTCAAGGCTGAGTACATCTGGATCGACGGCACCGAGCCGACGGCCAAGCTCCGTTCGAAGACGAAGATTCTGGCCGACTCCCAGCGCGCCACCACGGTCACGGACCTGCCCATCTGGGGCTTCGACGGCTCGTCCACGAACCAGGCCGAGGGCCACGCCTCCGACCGCGTGCTCAAGCCCGTGGCCAGCTACCCGGACCCGATCCGCGGCGGCGACGACATCCTCGTCCTGTGCGAGGTCCTCGACATCGACATGACGCCGCACGCGTCCAACACCCGCGCCGCGCTCGCCGAGGTCGCCGAGCGGTACGCCGCCCAGGAGTCGATCTTCGGCATCGAGCAGGAGTACACCTTCTTCAAGGGCGCGCGCCCGCTCGGCTTCCCCGAGGGCGGCTTCCCCGCCGCGCAGGGCGGCTACTACTGCGGCGTCGGCGCGGACGAGATCTTCGGCCGCGACGTCGTCGAGGCGCACCTGGACAACTGCCTCAAGGCGGGCCTCGGCATCTCCGGCATCAACGCCGAAGTGATGCCGGGACAGTGGGAGTTCCAGGTCGGCCCGCTGTCCCCGCTGGAGGTCTCCGACCAGCTGTGGGTGGCCCGCTGGCTGCTCTACCGCACCGCCGAGGACTTCGGCGTCTCCGCGACCCTTGACCCGAAGCCGGTGAAGGGCGACTGGAACGGCGCGGGCGCGCACACCAACTTCTCCACGAAGGCGATGCGCGAGGGCTACGCCGCGATCATCACCGCGTGCGAGTCGCTCGGCGAGGGCTCCAAGCCGATGGACCACGTCAAGAACTACGGCGCGGGCATCGACGACCGCCTCACCGGCCTGCACGAGACCGCCCCGTGGAACGAGTACAGCTACGGCGTCTCCGACCGCGGCGCCTCCGTGCGCATCCCGTGGCAGGTCGAGAAGGACGGCAAGGGCTACATCGAGGACCGCCGCCCGAACGCCAACGTCGACCCGTACGTCGTGACGCGGCTGCTCGTCGACACCTGCTGCTCGGCCCTGGAGAAGGCCGGCCAGGTCTGACCCGCTCCGTACGTTCCGTCTGTTTCCGTCAGGGGCGCCCGCCGTATCGGTGGGCGCCCCTGACGTCGTGCCCAACGCCCCTTGCGGGAGGGGCCAATTCGCGCCACGGGCGCGCCAAGGGTTCGTATCAACGTGCGAGAGGGATCCGCCGGAGGCGCTCCCATCTGCTTCAATGGGGGGCATGGGCAGCTTCCGGAACACCGCGACGGGTCACCGTGACCTCGCGCCTTTCTGGGACCTGGAGCCTTTCTGGCCCTCCCGGCAGCACCACGACTTCGACCGGGTGTGTTGCCGCGCGCTGACCGCGCGGGCCCGCTGAAGCCGTTCTTCCGGCCTCCGGCCTGACGCGCACGACGTACGTCCTCGACGACTCCTTCGCGCGAAAGAGCTGACTCATCTCATGGCGAACTCCCGTTCCTTCTCCGCCGCCTCCGTCCCCACCGCCGCCCGTCCCGCCGCGCCCTCGGCGCGGGGACGGCTGCGGGCCGTGTCCCCCGACGAAGTGGTGCCGGGCTCCGGCCTCGCCGACTTCTCGGGCTTCCTGCCGCCCGGCGCGACCCTGCTGCCGGCGCCTCAGCACACCCTCCCCACCCTGCCGGGGCAGCCCCCGATGGTCGGCTACCTGGTCCTCCTGCCCGCCGAGGAACCCCTCGCCGGCGGGCCCCTCGCCGGTGGGCCGACGCTCCAGGACGACGGCGCCGGGCCGGTCCGCGTCGACGCCGCCCGGCGCTCCGCGCACGTCGACGGGCGGCCGCTGGACCTCACGTACCTGGAGTTCGAACTCCTCGCCCACCTCGTCGCGCACCCGCATCGGGTGCACACCCGCGATCAGCTGGTGACGACGGTGTGGGGGTACGGGCACGTGGGCGACGGGCGGACCGTCGACGTCCACATCGCCCGGCTCCGGCGCAAGCTGGGGGCCGAGCACCGGGGGACGATCCAGACGGTGCGGCGGGTCGGGTACAAGTACGCGCCGCCGACCGCGGGCTGACGTTCTCCCACCGGCGAAATCCCGTTCCCCGGCGGCCGGTCGCCGGGGCAGAGTCTGCCCCATGAAACTTCTGATGCTGGGCGGTACGGAGTTCGTGGGGCGGGCCGTCACCGAGGACGCGCTCGCGCGCGGCTGGGACGTGACGGTCTTCCACCGGGGGCGGCACGCGGCGCCGGACGGCGCGCGGGCCGTCCACGGGGACCGTACGACGGCCGAGGGGCTCGCGGCGCTCGCCGACGCGGGCGGCGCGTACGACGCCGTCGTGGACACCTGGTCCGGGGCGCCGCGTGCCGTCCGGGACGCGGCGCGGCTGCTCGCCGGGAGCACCGGCCGGTACGCGTACGTGTCCAGCGGGTCGGTGTACCGCTACCCCGGGACGGCCGGGTCGGACGAGTCCTACCCCGTCGTGGACGGGGATCCGGACGCCGACGCCGTCGCGTACGCGGAGGACAAGCGCGGCGGCGAACTGGCCGCGGAGGGCGCCTTCGGCGCCGATCGGACGCTGCTGGTGCGGGCCGGGCTCATCCTCGGTCCGTACGAGAACATCGGGCGGCTGCCGTGGTGGCTGAACCGGGTCGCCCGGGGCGGGCCGGTGCTCGCGCCCGGGCCGCGGGACGCCGCCGTCCAGTACGTCGACGTGCGCGACCTCGCCGCGTGGACGCTGGACGCGGTGGCGGCCGGGCTCTCCGGCCCGTACAACCTCATCTGCCCCAAGGGGCACGTGACGATGGGCTCTTTGCTGGACGCGTGCGTTTCCGTGGCGGGGGCGCCCGGGGTGGAGCTCGTGTGGACGGACCCCGAGGCGGTCCTCGCGGCTGGGGTCGAGCCGTGGAGCGAGCTGCCGGTGTGGCTGCCGCCGGGGGAGCTGTACGACACGATGCACGACACGAGCTCTGCGAAGGCTGTGCGGGCGGGGCTGCGGTGCCGTTCCGCCGAGGAGACGGTCGCCGACACGTTCCGCTGGCTCCGGAGCCTTGGCGGGGTGGCCCCGCAGCGGCCCGACCGGCCTGTCGTGGGCCTCTCCCCCGAGCGGGAGGCGGCCGTACTGGGGCTGTAGCCACCGGCTCCGTGGCGAGCGCCGCCCCAGGCGCACCGCCGCCCGGGGCTGTGCCCACCCGTCCCGCC
>NZ_AOPZ01000241.1 GCF_000414115.1 Streptomyces aurantiacus JA 4570 | reverse complement strand
GGCCCCGGTCCCGGCGGCTGCGGCTCCGGCCGCCCCGGCTGTGCCGGGCTTGGCGCCCGGCTTGCCCGCCGGGTCCGTCGCGGGCTTCGCGGCGGGCTTGGCCCTGGGTTCGTCGAGCGGCTTCAGCGCGACGAACTTGCTGGTCCGCTCGGACTCGGACTCGGGCGCGTCCTTGGGTCCGGCCTTGGGTCCGGCCTTGGATTCGGCCTTGGCGGCGCCCTTGGGTTCGGCCTTCTTCGCCGCCTCGGCCCCGGCCGCCTTCTCGCTCTCGGCGACGTCGCCGAGCTTGAGCATGGTGGTGGGCTGATCGACCCCCGCGGAGGCGGGCCGCACGGCCTTGAACACGGCGGTGGCCTGGTCGACGGGCGCGCCGGTGTCCTTCGCGGCACCGCCGCTCCCGGACTTGGCCTCGCCCTTCGACGCTGCCTTGCCCGACTTGGCGGCGTCCTTCGCCGTCCCGTCGCCGGGCTCGGACTTGGTGTCCCCGGCGTCATCGGCCCGCTCGGCGGCGGCTCCCGACGTGTCCTTGGCGGGCCCGGTCGCGTCCTTCGCCTCGGCGTCCGCCTCCGCGTCCGGGCGTACCGCCTTGAAGACGGCGGTCGCCTGGTCGAGCGGGCGGCGGGGCTCCGCCCCGCCCGACGTTTCCGGCTTGTCCTCGGCCTCGGGCTTCGCACCCTCGCCCGGCCGGACGGTCTTGAACACAGCCGTGGCCCGGTCGACCCGAGGATCACGAGAACCGGAGCCGGAATCGTCGGCCTCGGCCCCGGACTCGGAGTCGGCCCCGGCCTCAGGCTCGGCCTCGGCCTCGCGGCCTCGGCCTCGGAGTCGGCCCCGGCCTCAGGCTCGCCCTCGGGCTCGGAGTCGGCCCCGGGCTCGGCCTCGGAGTCGGCCTCGGGCTCGGCCTCGGGCTCAGCGGCCGATTCCGCCTCGTCCGCCGTCGCGGCAGGACGCGCCGCCGAGAACACGGCGGTGGCCATGTCGACCGCGGAATCCGGCGCCCCGGCGCCTTCCGCGCCGGAACCCTCGTCCTCGGTGCCACCCTCGGTACCGCCCTCGGCGGCACCCTCGTCGTCACCGCCGCCCTCGGCGGAACCCTCGGCGTCGCCGTCCGCCCCGGCATCGGCGCCAACCCCCTGAGCTGCGCTTATGCCGCCCCCAGCGGCCTCCTCACGCCCACCGTCGGCGGCCTCCGGCGACCCCTCGTCCGCGTCGGAGGAGGAACCTTCCCCCTCCGACGTCGCCACCCACGCGGCAACCGCGGCCCGCAGCCGCGCGTCCCCCTGGGCGTCACCCGGCGCGGAGCCGGACGCCGTGGAGGGCGTGGAGCCGGACGCCGGGGAGGACGAAGCGTCGGCCCCACCGTCCGAGGCGCCCCCGCCAGAAACCGTCTTCGACCTGTCGGGGAACTCGCCCGCCACCGATGCCTCCTCGTGCTCGCCACGCCGTTACGTCCGGCCATTACGTACGCCGAAGCGCCGCACCGCCGCAATCATCCGCCCGGACCCGCTGTCCGAACGTGTCCGAACCATGTACCAGTGTCCTGTGTGAGGGCTTAACCCCCGTGGTAGACGAGAACGACATACCTACTGGTTCCCGTACGTACCGCCCACGCACTCTCGACAGACCAATGTGAGAGGGGTCACCCTGTCATTCATCCACGCGGGGAGGCATGGATGGGCAGGAGCCGCAGAACAATTCCGGAGGAGCTTCTGCTGCTCGCTTTGGACCCGGCCACGGGTACCACAGCGCAGCCGCAGTCGCTCGACCTCGGTCTGGCCGGAGCACAGCTAGTGGAGCTGGCGCTGGCCGGACGGATAGCCCCTGACGGGGATCGTATCGCCGTGGTGATGCCACGGCCGACCGGAGATCCGACTCTGGACTCCGCACTGGAACTGCTGCGCAGGCGCGGCAGCCCGGTCCGGGCGGTCCACTGGATCGGCGGGCCCCGCCTGGGGCTGCGCCAGATTTACCTCTCGCATCTGGAGCGGTGCGGCATGGTGCATGCCGTGGCGGGCCAGATGTGCGGAGTACTGCCGACGACTCGCTACCAGGCGACGGAGACGGCGATCAGCCGGGACATCAGGGCCCGGCTGGACTCAGCGATCCGCACCGGCGTACCGCCGGACCCGCGGACCGCGGCGCTCGCCGCGCTGGCCCACGCGGTCGGACTCGGCAAGCACCTGTATCCGGGCAACGAGGGCCGCTCGTCCCGTTCCCGGCTGCGGGATCTGATCAGGCACGACCCGATGGGCGGCCTCGTGGCGCACGCCGTGATGGACGTCCAGAACGGTGTCGCGGCACAGCCGCGGCGCAGCCCCGCGACCGCGGGGCAGGGCGGGCGCCAGCCCGCGCAGGCGGCGAGGACCGCACCGGACCCAGGCAGGGTTCCGATGCAGCCGCGCCGGGGTGCGGGAGCCATGGCCCGCGCCGTGGCCCACTGAAGTCCGGCCACACCACCGGAAGCACCGCCAGGCACCAGCACCCAGCGCCGCACCGCAGTCCCCCAGACCCGGTTCGGGAGCCGCTGGACCGCGCGGGCAGGGCGCCGGTCCGTCCCCTACGGACGGACGGCGTCCTCGCCCGCGCGGCCGCAACCGCCTCACGCGGCACGCCCGTTGAGGCATCGCACGCGGCGCACACCGCGCCGGCACCCCCACACACCGCTGTTCTGCTGTTTCCCAGCGGCGAGTTGGCCCGTGGTGGCACTCTGCATGGCAGCAGACACGCAAAGTAGAGGCATAGTGCCGGAGGTGCACGTCCCGTGGCGTCCAACGTCAATCCCACCGTCAGGCGACGCCGGCTCGGCCAGGAGCTGCGCCGGCTGCGTGAGCTCAAGGGCATGACGGCCGAGGAGGTGGCGGAGCGCCTGCTCGTCTCGCAGTCGAAGATCAGCCGCCTCGAGAACGGCCGCCGCTCGATCAGTCAGCGCGACGTCCGCGACCTCTGCGGGGTGTACGAGGTCGAGGACCACCGCATCGTCGACTCGCTGATGCAGATGGCCAAGGACTCGCGCCAGCAGGGCTGGTGGCACTCCTTCGGCGACATCCCGTACAGCGTGTACATCGGTCTGGAGACGGACGCCGCTTCCTTGCGCGTGTACGACCCGCAGGTCGTCCCCGGCCTGCTGCAGACCAGGCCGTACGCGGAGGCGCTGATCACCGGCGCGCTCCCGGAGACAACACCGACCGACATCGAGAAACGGGTGCAGGTCCGCATGCGCCGCCAGGAGCGCATCGCGGCGCCGGAGAATCCGCTGCGCCTGTGGACCGTCCTGGACGAATCCGCGCTGCGCCGTGTCGTCGGCACCCGCGCGCTGATGCGCGAACAACTCGAATACCTGGTGGAAAAGTCGCAATTGCCGCATGTGACGGTGCAGGTGATCCCGTTCGACATGGGCGCGCATCCGGGCCTGAACGGCCAGTACGCGATTCTCGAGTTCCCGGACGCGTCGGATTCCAGCGTCGTCTACATCGAGGGTGTCACCAGCGACCTGTATCTGGAAAAGGCGAATGACGTCCAGCAGTACAGCGTCATGTACGAGCATTTGCGGGCCCAGGCGCTGAACGTGGAGCAGTCCCGTCAGCTGATCGCGGACCTCGCCAAGGAGTACGCCCGCTGACGTCGGGTGCGAAATCGCCGCACAGTACACCTTCGCCACAGCGCGACGGAAGACCCTCCTGGAATATGCCATCCGGTTGAGTGAACGACCTCTACGCCGATCGATGTTGGCGAGTAGCGTCATTCACGCCAACAGCAAGAACGTTGGCGCTTACCGCTCACAGGCGGTAACAGCAATTCACCAACTGGGCAAAACGGAGCAAACATGGCAATCCAGCAAGGTGCCGCGCACACGTGGACCAAGTCTTCCTACTCCACCGGGAACGGCGCTTGTGTCGAGGTCAAGTCCCCCGTGACGCACGCCATTTCGGTGCGCGACTCGAAGATCACCGACGGTCCCGTCATCGCGTTCCCCGCCGAATCGTGGAACTCCTTCGTGACCGTGGTGCGCGAGGGGTCTTACGGCCGCCGGTGATACGTGCCAGTACCGATACAACCGCATAGCACCACCGCATGAGCCCTCTCGACTGGTCCGCCGTCCTGGCCGAGGGGGCTCGGCCTTGTCCGGGCCCGGGGCCCCGCGCTAGCGGAGCAGGTCGACGTACCGGTCCGTGCCCGGCACCGTCGGGATGAACGGCGCGAGCAACTCAAGGCGCCCGAGCCCCGATTCCGCCACCTCGCCCTCGCCCGCCGCGAACCGCTCCTCCCAGCACTCCCGCGGATCGCACTCCAGGAACCACAGCAGCGTCAGCCGCGTGTCGACGCCCTCGACCTGCTTCACGTACGTCATCCGGTCCCCCGGCAGCGGCGTCGGCCGGAAGACCACGGCCATCGCCGCGGGCGACCCGGCGAGCGCGCGCGGCAGCCGCCGCGCCACCAGCCACTCCAGCAACTCCGCGCGCCCCTCGGCGCTTTCGGCGTCGACGACTTCGAGGACGAGCCCCTGATACGGATGGTCGAGCGCGTGGAAGTCGCGCGGCCCGGCCGCGCCGTCCCGGTACACGGTGGCCTCGTGGTCCTGGAAGGCCGTGAAGACATGGGTGCGGGCCTGGTGGACGCGGCCGTCGCGGTTGAGGCGCTTGTTGATGCCGACGGTCCACTTCATGTGCTCGTCGTAGCGGCCCTCGGTGATCCAGTACGTCGACAGATAGCAGCCCGCGGTCACGGGCTCGGCGACCGCCGACTTCTCCGGCCGCCGCAGGAGCTGGAGATCGCGGGTCGCCACCCAGCGCCGGCCCGCGTACATCCAGGGCATCGCCATGGCGCCCGCGTAGTAGTGGTCGTCCTCGTACCAGCGGTTGTAGGCGTACTCCTGGCCGGGATGCGGCTCGACCATGGTGATCAGGGCGTGCCCCGGGCGCACCCCGTAGGGCCCTACGGCGGCCAGCTCTCCATAGGTCTCGCTGTGTGTCTCTTTGCGTGTCTCTTTGCGTGTCTCTTTGCGTGTCTCTTTGCGTGTCTCGCCGCGTGCCTCACTGCGTGACTCCCTGGTGGCGTCCTCGGTCACCGGCTTCCCCTTCCTTCTTCCTTCTTCCTTCCTCCTTTGGACGCCCATACTCTGACGCTCCGTCAGGAAAACTGCCAGAGCCTGGAGGTTCCCCATGTCACTGCTCGACGGCAGGACCGTGATCGTCTCCGGGGTCGGCGCGGGGCTCGGCCACGAGGTCGCCGCCGCCGTGGTGCGCGACGGCGGGAACGCCGTTCTGGGCGCGCGCACCGAGGCGAACCTCGCCAAGTCGGCCACCGAGCTCGACCCCGGCGGCACGCGCGTCGCGTACCGGGCGACGGACATCACCGACGAGAGCCAGTGCGACGCCCTCGCCGCCCTGGCCGTCGAGCGGTTCGGGCGGATCGACGCGCTGGTCCAGGTCGCCGCCTGGGACAGCTACTTCGGCGGTCTGGAGGACGCGGACTTCGCCGCCTGGGACGGCGTCCTGGACGTGAACCTGCTCGGCTCGCTGCGGATGGCCCGGTCCTGCCTGCCCGGCCTGAAGGAGCGCGGCGGCTCGGTCGTGCTCATCGGTACGCAGTCGTCGGTGGCCGCGCCCTCGCAGGTGCGGCAGGCGGCGTACGCGGCGTCGAAGGGGGCGCTGGTCTCGGCGATGTACTCCCTCGCGCGCGAGCTGGGTCCGCACCGGATCCGCGTGAACACCGTGCAGCCGGGCTGGATGTGGGGGCCGCCGGTGGAGGCGTACGTGAAGTTCACCGCGCACGCCGAGGGCGTACCGGAGGCGGAGGTGAAGCGCCGGCTCACGGACCGGATGGCGCTGCCGGAGCTGGCCACGGACGGGGACGTCGCGGACGCGTGCGTGTTCCTCGCGTCGGACCGGGCGCGGGCCATCACCGGACAGTCGCTACTGGTGAACGCGGGCGAGTTGATGCGCTAGGGCACACGCGACCGGAGGTCCCTTCGGGGCTTTCATTACCCCTCCTCAGTCACGTACATGAACCAAGGTCGCCAACTCGAACGATTTTACTTCCTCTTGACCGTGCGGGCGGTTGTCCGCGCCTTGCCGCCGAACCGACGATGAGCGGGCACTTCGCGGCCGTTCAGGCGCCGCACGGGCGAAGTGGGCGCCGTTTCAGCGGAGTTGACCGAGTTCACAAGGCGGACCCCTGGGAGGGGCAATGAACGGTCTCGACTGGGCCGTGCTCATCGCGTACTTCGGCGTGATGGTCGCGATCGGCGTGTGGTCCCACAAACGCGTCGACAATGTCAGTGACTTCTTCACGGCCGGCGGGAAGATGCCCTGGTGGCTCTCCGGCATCTCGCACCACATGTCCGGGTACAGCGCGGTGATGTTCACCGGTTACGCCGGGATCGCCTACACCTACGGTGTCACCTCCTTCATCACCTGGTCATTCCCCATCGCGCTCGGCATCGCCATCGGCTCCCGGCTGTTCGCGCCGCGCATCAACCGGCTGCGCTCACGGCTGCATGTCGCCTCGCCGCTCGAATACCTGAAGAACCGCTACAACCTGAAGACCCAGCAGGCCCTCGCCTGGTCCGGGATGCTCCTGAAGATCGTGGACGTCGGCGCCAAGTGGGCGGCGATCGCGACGCTGCTCTCCGTCTTCACGGGCGTCTCCCTCAACGAGGGCATCCTCATCACCGGCGTGATCACCGCGATCTACTGCACGATCGGCGGTCTGTGGGCGGACGCCCTGACCGAGCTGGGGCAGTTCATCATCCAACTCCTCGCCGGTGTCGCGATGTTCGTGGCGGTCGTCGCGGAGCTCGGTCCGTACGGCGGGTTCTTCGGGGTGTGGGACCGCCCGGAGCTGGACGGCCACGCGAAGCCGCTCGTGGGGCCGTACGGGACGGTGTTCCTCCTCGCCTTCCTCTTCATCAAGCTCTTCGAGTACAACGGCGGCATGCTCAACCAGGCCCAGCGCTACATGGCCACCGCCAACGCGCGCGAGGCTTCGCGGTCCGCGAAGCTGTCGGCCGTCCTGTGGCTGGTGTGGCCGCTGGTCCTGTTCTTCCCCATGTGGATGTCGCCGCTCCTCGTCGACGCGAAGAAGCCCGACGGGTCGGACTCGTACGCCCTGATGACCGAACAGCTCCTGCCCCACGGCCTGTTGGGCCTTGTCATCGTCGGCTTCTTCTCCCACACCATGGCCATGTGCTCCTCCGACGCGAACGCCATCGCGGCGGTTTTCACGCGGGACGTGGCGCCGGTCCTGTCGAAGAGGGCCCGGGCGTGGACGGACCAGGCCGGGCTCATCGCGGCCCGCCTCACCACGGTGATCTTCCTCGGCCTGTCCATGGCCGTGGCCACGCAGGTCAACTCCCCCGCGTTCAAGGACATCATCACCGTCGTCATCAAGTGGGTCGCCGGGCTCATGGGGCCCATCGCCATCCCGATGATGCTGGGTCTGCTGCGGCAGTTCCGGCGCTCCGGGCCCACGGCCGCGCTCGCCAGCTGGAGCATGGGGCTGCTCGCCTTCTGGCTGGTCAACTACCCCATCCACTGGAACGTGGACGGCGGCGTGCCGCTCCAGTACCAGGTATCCATCCCTCTCGCCGTGTCGCTGGTCCTCTACATCCTGATCGGCTACATCAAGCCGGAGGACACGCCTGAGCGGGATGCTCTGATCGAGCGAATCAACACGGACGGCGACTCGGCCGCGGTGGCCGTCCCGGGTCAGGCGGAGCCTGCGGAACCCAAAACGGTCGCCTGACCGTCGGCCTGGGGCTGCAACCGTTCCCCCGCCGCTGCCGCG
>NZ_AOPZ01000240.1 GCF_000414115.1 Streptomyces aurantiacus JA 4570 | reverse complement strand
TGAGTCCGTGCCGCGCCCGCGCCGCTCAGCCACCGGCGCGGTGATCGTCACGGGGACGCCGGAGGGGGCCTGGGCGCCGGTGATCTGGCTGAGCGTCTCTTCGCCGGAGCGGACCTGGGTGGTCTGGGGCACGATGCCGGCGGCCGTCATGAGGCGGGTCATGTCGCGGCGCTGGTGGGGGGTGACGAGCGTGACGACGCTGCCGGACTCACCGGCCCGCGCGGTACGGCCGCCGCGGTGGAGGTAGTCCTTGTGGTCGGTCGGCGGGTCGACGTTCACGACGAGGTCGAGGTTGTCGACGTGGATGCCGCGGGCCGCGACGTTCGTCGCGACGAGCACGGTGACGTGGCCGGTCTTGAACTGGGTCAGGGTCCGGGTGCGCTGCGGCTGGGACTTCCCGCCGTGCAGGGCGGCGGCCCGCACTCCGCTGTTCAGCAGGTCCCGCGTCAGCCGGTCGACGGCGTGCTTGGTGTCCAGGAACATGATCACCCGGCCTTCGCGGGCCGCGATCTCCGTCGTCGTCCGGTGTTTGTCGGCGCCGTGCACGTGCAGGACGTGGTGTTCCATCGTGGTGACCGCGCCCGCGGACGGGTCGACGGAGTGGACGACCGGATCGGTGAGGTAGCGGCGGACCAGCAGGTCGACGTTGCGGTCGAGGGTGGCGGAGAAGAGCATCCGCTGGCCCTCGGGGCGGACCTGGTCCAGGAGCCGGGTGACCTGGGGCATGAAGCCCATGTCGGCCATCTGGTCGGCCTCGTCCAGGACGGTGATCGCGACCTGGTTCAGCCGGCAGTCACCGCGGTCGATGAGGTCCTTGAGGCGCCCGGGTGTCGCGACGACCACCTCGGCGCCACCGCGCAGTGCGTTGGCCTGCCTGCCGATCGGCATGCCGCCGACGACGGTGGCCAGGCGCAGCCGCACCGAGCGGGCGTAAGGGGTGAGTGCGTCGGTCACCTGCTGGGCGAGCTCCCGCGTAGGCACCAGGACCAGGGCCAGCGGCTGGCGGGGCTCGGCGCGCTGTCCGGCGGTTCGGGCCAGCAGCGCCAGGCCGAAGGCGAGGGTCTTGCCGGAGCCGGTGCGCCCGCGGCCCAGGGCGTCGCGGCCCGCGAGGGTGTTGGGCAGGGTCGCGCCCTGGATCGGGAACGGGACGCTCACGCCTTGCGCGGTGAGCGCGGCCCGCAGCTGCTCGGGCATGTCGAGGTCGGCGAACGCCTCGACCGCGGGCAGCGCGGGGGTGATCGTCTCCGGCAGGGCGAACTCGCCCTGGGCCGTTGCGGGCCGCCGGCCCGGGCCGCCGGTGCGGCGGCGGGGGACGGAGGAGCGGCCGTTCTTACGTGTGGGGTTCATTGGGAACCTTCCTTGATACGGCGATACGGCGCGTACCAAGGAATTCCCGCAGCGAAATCGCAGCGCGGAGGCTCACAAGAACGGGCCGAATGGAATGCGAAAGTGAAAGTGAATCCGGGCGTCCCTGGTGAAGGGGCCGCGGGTCGTGTTGTCCCGCAGGTGGCATCACTGCGGGAAATAACCGCAGCTGGGGCCCGCACCCCAAGGGATGCGGGCCCCAGCTACAACGTGCGCGTCAGTCTCAGGCGGGAACGATGTTCTCGGCCGTCGGGCCCTTCTGGCCCTGCGCGATGTCGAAGGTGACTGTCTGGCCTTCGAGCAGCTCACGGAAGCCCTGGGCGGCGATGTTCGAGAAGTGGGCGAACACATCGGGGCCGCCGCCATCCTGCTCGATGAAGCCGAAACCCTTGGCCGCGTTGAACCACTTCACGGTGCCTGACGCCATGTCTTGTCTCCTTTGGGGCAGTACGCCGGGACCCGCGATGCGCGGATGCCGGGTCGCCGCGATGATTGCCCCGTCCGGAAAATTACCGGCAACACGAAAACGCCTCCAGTGGCCGAAAGTGTCGGCGAAGGCGCTTGAAGTTTTTGGGAACCACAACTGCAACTGGGGCAGACAGTAGCATGCGGTAAGGATCCGCGTACGGTAAATAATTCCACTCTGCCGGCTGCGGCAAAAACACTGCCTGCCCGGCGCGTTAAACCCTCACTTCGCGGCCGTAGATATTGGTCCACGCGGAACGCGGCGTTTCGGGCCGGGCGGTCGCCCCGCGCGGCGCGCACCGGCTCAGTCCGCGGGCGGTGAATTCACGGATTCGGCGGCGCGGCGGTATTCGGCGTTGATGCGCTGGGCTTCTTCGAGCTGGTCTTCGAGGATGATGATGCGGCAGGCGGCCTCGATGGGGGTGCCCTGGTCGACGAGCTCCCGCGCGCGGGCGGCGATGCGCAGCTGGTAGCGGGAGTAGCGGCGGTGGCCGCCCGCGGAGCGGAGCGGGGTGATCAGCTTGGCTTCGCCGATGGCGCGGAGGAAGCTCTGGGTGGTGCCGAGTATTTCGGCGGCCCGGCCCATGGTGTACGCGGGGTAGTCGTCGTCATCGAGACGGCCGAACGAGTCGTCTGCTGTCATTGCACCTCTCTGTGGAACGCGTGGAGGGGCCCTGGTGCCGTACGGCACCAGGGCCCCCCCTGGTGCCGTACGGCACCAGGGCCCCGAAGGAACTGCTACACCATCTGCCGACCCTAGTACTGCGTCGGCTTCCTGTTTCCGCGTGCCCGACCTTGATGCTGTCGGGGCCGCGGGGATCGCGGTTGCTTGACCGGAGACCACCTCACTATCGATGTCCTGCGGTACCCGGGCTCAGATCTCTGCCCGGGCGATCCTGATGGCGCTCGGCTCCTCCGTCCTTCCCTCTTGATCAACACTTACCGATTCGTACTGCGAACTGCGGATACTGCACTTGCTGGTACTTCCACTGCGGTCCTGCTCGTGGCGGCCCCTGATGACTGCGGGCCACCCGGTCCGGTCGTCAGCCCCGTCGCCGTTCTGCAACAACGCTGGCTTCGGGACTCCACCACCGCACCGTCCTGCGTACTGCGTGTACCGCTGCCCGGCAGTTCGTCTCTGCCGGGCCCTGCTTGATCTCTGCTACTCGGCTACGAGAGAAACCATAACCACACAACCACCCAATGTCTACTCCGGCCAATACAGATTTTCGTTCGCAGGTCAGAGAGGTAGTCGAACCTCGACGGCAGAGGTGGCGTACGGCTCACGTACGCCGGGCCGCGACGCGGTCCTGCGTCGGCCAGCGCACGTCGTGCACCCAGCCGAGGCGTTCGAGGACGCGGATGACGGCGGCGGAGGGGTCGATCTGGCCCCGGTCGACGCCGTGGCGGGCGCTGGTGGGGTCGGCGTGGTGGAGGTTGTGCCAGCTCTCCCCGAAGGAGAGCAGGGCCAGGGGCCACAGGTTGGTGGCCCGGTCATGGCGCCGGGTGCGGAAGGGGCGCCGGCCGATCATGTGGCACAGGGAGTTGACGCTCCAGGTCACGTGGTGGAGCAGCGCGATGCGGACAAGGCCCGCCCACAGCAGGGCGGTGGTGGCGTGGACCCAGGTGCCGCCGATCGCCCAGCCGAGCGCGAAGGGGAGCGCCAGGGTGAGTACGCACAGGGCCGGGAAGGCCCGCGAGACGGCGCGGATGTCGCGGTCGGCGAGCAGGTCGGGGGCGTAGCGCTCGGCGGGGGTGGGGTCGTTCCGGAACAGCCAGCCGACGTGCGAGTGGGCGAGGCCGCGCAGTTGGCCGCGCAGGTGGGTGCCGTAGCGGTAGGGGGAGTGCGGGTCGCCGGGCCGGTCGGTGAAGGCGTGATGGCGGCGGTGCGTGGCGACCCAGCCGATGACGTCACCCTGGAAGCTCATCGAGCCGGCCACCGCGAGGGCGATCCGCACGGGCCGGGCGGCCCGGTACCCGCCGTGGGTGAGGCCGCGGTGGAAGCCGACCGTGACCCCGAACCCCGTGACCACGTACAGGACGAGGGCGAGCAGGGCGTCGGCGGGCCGGATGAGGGTGCCCCACAGCAGCCAGGCGGCCAGGCCGAGCGCGAGGAACGGCAGGACGACGATCACCGCCGTCACCGTCACGTACAGCCGCTCGCCGCCGCGGCGCCTCGGTGCCGGGGAGTCGTCGTCGGGGAAGGGGGCCGTCCCGTCGTACGTCTGGGATGTGGTGGCGTCGTACGGCGTGGCGGAGTCTTGGGAAAGGGTGGAACTGGAGGACATACAGGGCTCCTTGACCTCGGTCCGGAAGGGCGGCCGGGGTCTGGGGCCGGGGATTCGGTGGGCGGCGGCCCGGCGGTCAGGCCGTTTCGCCGGCGTGGGTGCGCCGTGCCTGTGAGCGGCTGTCGGCGAGCCAGGATCTGGTGACCCGGTCCTGGGCTTGGGCGGGCAGGGTGTCCACGGTCAGGTGGAGGCGGGTGCCGCCGCCTTCGCTGCCCGTGGGGTAGCTGCGGGGTTCGTCGCAGACGAAGAACCGGCTGAGGAGCTGTGCGACCTGCCGGGCCGCGTCGGGGTCGGCGGCGAGGATGCGGACCTCGGCGTGCCCGTCGGTCGGCAGGACCGGGCGGCTCGGCCCGGTCGGGCCGGGCCGGGCCGCCGTGGGCCCGGTCATGTCGTTCGGTCCTTCGCGGCTCTGTTGGTCCGGCGCCGTGGGCGGAAGCGTCCGCGACCACCGTCCCGGTGGTCGCGGCGGACACGGACGCCGGGGGCGGCGGGTGGTGCGGTGCCGCCGGGTTGCGGCCGCGTGCTGCCGGGGGCGCCGTCGCGAGCGGGAAGGCGGCGGCTGTAGTGGTGCAGTGCGATCCGTTCGGCGTGCTGGGCGTTGAGGCGGTGGATCACGAATGCTCCCAGGGCGATCATCGCGATGAGGACGGCGACGGTGATGCCGGTGTCCATGGCCCCTCACCTCCCGCCGCCGGTCGCGCCGACGGGAGCGGCCACGGCGCCGCCCTCCGCCTCCCACGCCTCTGCCTGCGTGCGGCCCGGCGGGTCCGCCTCGGCCGGGGCCGCGGGGTGGCGGTCCAACTCGTCGGCGATGAGAGCGCTGCCCGTACGGAGCGTACGAGGATCGCAGGCGGTGGCCATGAGGCGCCCGGCGGCTGCCGCGTCGGTCTCCGGGGGGATGATCAGCAGGTCCCAGCGCCCGACGCGGTAGGAGAGCACCAGGAGTTGGTGCGGGTCCTGCTCCTTTCCGTACCAACCCACCTTGACCACATGGCCGTTGACGGGGACCTTGCGCGGTACGACTGGCCAGTGCGTCGGGTTGACCGTGACGCGCGTGACGCGGCCGCACAGCGGGTCCAACAGGTCCGTCAGGCCGGGCAGTTCACGGGTGAGGTCCCGGGAACGTGGCCACCAGGCGCCGTCGAGCAGGCCGGGGCGTGAGCCCGGCGGCTTGATGGACAGCCGCGCCGGCGGATAGTCGGAAGCCTCGGTGATCGGTGTGGTCGGTGTGGTCGGCGAGGGCCGTGCGGTGAGCACCGTCATGGTGTCGACCTGTCCCCGGGCCTGTCGTGCCGTGCCCGGTGCTGTCGAACCGAGAGAGATACCGGCATGGAAGCCGGTCAAGGAATGCTCTCGGTACTCCCGAGGGTACTCCTGCGTCAGCCCCGACCACGACTGCCCGCCCGCCGCCTTCCGGGCGGGCCGCACCTGCCTGGACGGGCAGCGGCCGGAGGTAACCTGGAAGTGCCGTGGGCCCTGCGTGCGCGGGTCCCGATGCCCGTGCCGCTCTCGGCGAGTCACCGGACCGGGCCGTGCCCGGGGCGAGGTCACCCCCATGACCACGAACACGCTTTTCCTGAACCTGAAGAGGACACCCGCCAACGACCGCGCGTCGCACGCGGGTTGGCAGACGGCCGAGCAGGACCAGCAGGTCGAGCATGACCAGCAGGCCGAACAAGACCACCAGGTCGAACAGACCAGGCAGGCCGAACGGCGACCGCTGCCGCGTCCCGGAGCGAGCGGTGCGTCATGACCGCCGACGCCACGCCTCCGGTGATGCTCCTGGCGGACACCCAGGCCCACCAGGTGGTCCCCGGGGCGGCCGTGCTGAGGATGCAGACGACTCCCCGCCGCGACGGAACCTTCGACGGTGCGTGGTGGCCGCGATCCCGGGACCTCGAAACCCAGTTGCCCGGCTTGTTGCGCGCGCTGACCGACCGTCTCGGCCCCATCGCCCGCATCGGCCTGGACGCGAGCGCCTGGGACGTGCACACGCGCCACATGCTTCTCGACGGTCACATGGTCCGCATCGACTGGTCCGCCGTCGACGACAGCACGATGCTCATCACCCGCGGGCGGCAGGACATCTTCTCCTTCCTGATGCTCCCGCCGCAGACCGACGCCGCTGCCGCGCGCGCCGCCATGGCCATGGCCGTACGGGACGGCAACAGCGCATCGGCCGCGGAAATCCTGGCGGCCACCGGGATCACCCCCCAAGAGACCCCAGAAACGAGCCAGGGACCCGACCCGCAAAGCGGATCAGGCCCCTGACCTGGTGTTTCAGCTGTCGGGGTGGCGGGATTTGAACCCACGACCTCTTCGTCCCGAACGAAGCGCGCTGCCAAGCTGCGCCACACCCCGATGTCGTTTTCCGACGGCCTGCTGCGCAGGTCGCGGCGACATCGATTACTTTAGCGGACCGGCGGCCGGAGACGAAATCCGGTTTCGCGGGGTGGGCGGCCGGGCCCGGAGGGGCCCGGGCTCACGCGTGCGGGGTGCGTTCCGTGAGGGTGAGGAGGGTGGCCTCCGGGGGACACGCGAAGCGGAACGGGGTGTAGCGGTTGGCGCCGCAGCCCGCGGAGACGTGGAGGTAGGAGGTGTGGCCCCCGGACGTGTGCGTCGACAGGCCCTTCACGCGGTCGGCGTCCAGGTCGCAGTTGGTGACCAGGGCGCCGTAGAAGGGGACGCAGACCTGGCCGCCGTGGGTGTGGCCCGCGAGGATCAGGGGGTAGCCGTCGGCCGTGAAGGCGTCGAGGGCGCGCAGGTACGGCGCGTGCACGACGCCCATGGAGAAGTCCGCGCCGGCCACCGGCCCGCCCGCCACCCGCGCGTACCGGTCCCGCTTGATGTGCGGGTCGTCCACGCCGGTCAGCGCGATCTCGTAGCCGTCGATCTTCAGGGTGCCACGGGTGTTCGTGAGGTTGAGCCAGCCCGCCGCGTCGAAGCCGTCCCGCAGCTCCTCCCACGAGATGTGGATCGCGCCCACCACGGGCTTGTTGCCGTTCAGGCCGTGCCGGCCCTGCGCCTTCTCGACCAGGTAGCGGGCGGGGTTGCGCGGCTTCGGGCCGTAGTAGTCGTTGGAGCCGAAGACGTACGCACCCGGGAACTGCATCAGCGGGCCCAGCGCGTCCAGGACCTCGGGGATGCCCTCGGGGTCCGAGAGGTTGTCGCCCGTGTTGATCACGAAGTCGGGGCGCAGGCCCGCCAGCGAACGCAGCCAGCGCTGCTTCTTGCGCTGCCCGGACACCATGTGGATGTCGGAGACCTGGAGCACGCGCAGGGGTCGCATCCCTGGGGGGAGGACGGGGACCGTCACCCGCCGGAGGCGGAAGAAGCGGGCCTCGATGCCCACCGAGTAGGCGATACCGGCCGCGGCCGCCGCCGTGATTCCCAGAGGTACTGCGTATCGCGCGCGCATACGACCATCGTGTCAGACGCCACACGCCAATTCGTCGGTGAGTCCGATGATCCGACGGCGGGGGCGAAAACGGCGGGCCCCGTCCCGGCCCCCCTGCCACAATTGCCGCATGACCACGCTGAAGGCCAAGCTCAAGGAAGACCTCACCGCGGCGATCCGGGAGCGCGATGAGCTGCGCTCCTCGACGCTCCGGCTGACGCTCACCGCCATCTCCAAGGAGGAGGTCTCGGGCACGACCGCCCGCGAGCTCTCCGACGACGAGGTGCAGAAGCTGATCACCCGGGAGGCGAAGAAGCGCCGCGAGGCCGCGGAGGCGTTCGCGCAGGGCGGCCGCGCCGCGCAGGCCGAGCGCGAGAAGGCGGAGGGCGAGGTGCTCGCCGAGTACCTGCCCCAGCAGCTCTCGGACGACGAGCTCGAGCAGATCGTCGCGGCGGCCGTCGCCGAGGCGAAGGGCGCGGGCGCGGAGGGGCCGCGCGCCATGGGCCAGGTCATGAAGATCGTGAACCCGAAGGTGGCCGGCCGGGCCGAGGGCGGCCGCGTCGCCGCCACGGTCAAGAAGCTGCTCGCCGGCGGCTGAGCACCCGCACCCCGCACCCCCGCACCCCGCAGGTTCGGTTCAGCTCGGTTCGGTTTTTCTGCCTGCGTACGTCTCTTTGTACGCGTACGCCGATGGGGCGCCCCCAAGTCCTCCTTGGGGGCGCCCCATCGGCGTATTCAACAAGGGCCGACGGCCTCAGTCCCGACCGCCGCCGTCGCGGTCGCCCGGCTTGCCGTCGTCACCGCCATCGTCCCCGCCGTTGTCCCCGCCGTCGTCTCCGTCGTCGTCACCGTCCCCGTGGTCCCCGTCGCGGTTCTTGCCGCCGGGGATGTGGACGGTGTTGAAGTCGGGATCCGGCTTGCCGGAGAGGGCGCCGCTCATCGCGTCGCGCCAGATCGGGCCGGGCACCTCGCCGCCGAAGACCTTGTCGTAGGGGCGGCCGCCGATGGTGATGCCGACCATGCGGCGCTCGTGGGCCGGGTCGCCGACCCAGACCGCGCCGGACATGTTCGGGGTGTAGCCCGCGAACCAGGCGGCGTACCGGCCGTCCGTCGTACCCGTCTTGCCCGCGCTGTCGCGGGAGCCGAGGCCGGCCTGCCTGCCCGTGCCGTCCTCGACCACGCCCTTCAGGAGGGTGTTGATCGTGTCGGCGGTCTTCTCCGACATGGCGCGCGTGCACGTCGACTTCGGCACCGGCAGGGACTTCCCGCCGAGCGTGCGGATCGACTCGATGGCGATCGGCGTGCAGTGCGTGCCGCGCGAGGCGAAGGTGGCGTACGCGCTGGCCATCGTCAGCGGCGACACCTCCTGGGTGCCGAGCGCGATCGACGGCGCCTGGTCGATCGGCTTGCCGTTGGCGCGCTCGACGCCCATCTTGGCGGCCATCTTCGTCACCGGGCAGATGCCGATGTCGCCGATCATCTCCACGAAGTAGGTGTTGACCGACTTCGCGGTCGCCTCCTTCATGCGGTAGGGCCCGACCTCGGACTCGTTCTCGTTGGTGAGCTTCTGGTTGCCGTAGTTCCGCCAGGTCTTGCCGTCACAGGCGGCGACCCGGTCGGGGTACGGCATCTCGTACGGCGAGTCGTACCGCTTGCCCGGCGACATGCCGCGCTCCAGGGCCGCCGCGGCCACGATCGGCTTGAACGTCGAACCGGGCTGGTAGCCCGCGCCGCCGCCCATGGCGTCGTCCACGGAGAGGTTCATCTCCGTCTCGTTCTTGCCGTAGCCGAACGGGCGGGACTGGCCCATGCCGAGGATCTTGCCGGTGCCGGGCTCGACGATGGTGGCGGCGGTCGCCACGTCGTCGGTCTGGTAGACGTGATCCTTTATCGAGTCCTGCACGGAGCCCTGGGTCTGCGGGTCGAGCGTCGTCCTGATGCGCAGGCCGCCGCGGTTCCACAGCTTGGCGCGGGCCTCCTTGGTCTTGCCGAAGACCGGGTCGTTCAGGAAGACCTTCTCGACGTACTTGCAGAAGAACCCGGCGCCCTTCACGGCGGTGATGCAGCCGTTCTTGGGGCGGCTGACGTTCAGTCCGAGCGGGGTCCTCTTGGCCTCGTCGGCCTCGCGCTGCGAGATGTCGTGCGTCTCGGCCATGCGCTGCAGTACGACATTGCGCCGCTGCTTGGCCTCCGACTCGTCGTTCACCGGGTCGTACCGGCTCGGGGACTGCACGATGCCGGCGAGGAGGGCGGCCTCCTGGAGCTTGAGGTCGTCGGCGTGCTTGGAGAAGTAGCGCTGGGATGCCGCCTCGACGCCGTACGCCTGCTGACCGAAGTAGGTGATGTTCAGGTAGTTCTTGAGGATCCGCTTCTTGCCGAGCTCCTCCTCGACCTGGATCGCGTACTTCAGCTCGCGGATCTTGCGGCCCAGGGTCTGCTGCGTGGCCTGCGCGACCTTGTCCGGGTCGTCGCCGGCCTCCTCCACGAAGACGTTCTTCACGTACTGCTGCGTGAGCGTGGAGGCGCCCTGCGAGACGCCGCCGCTCTGCGCGTTCTGGTTGACCGCCCGCAGGATGCCCTTGAGGTCCACCGCGCCGTGCTCGTAGAACCGGGAGTCCTCGATCGCGACGATGGCCTTCTGCATGTACGGCGAGATGCGGTGCAGCGGGACCACCGTGCGGTCGCGCGAGTACACCGTGGCGATGGCGCCGCCCGCCGAGTCCATGATCGTGGTGCGCTGGCTCAGCGGCGGCCGCTTCAAGTTGGCCGGGATCTCGTCGAAACTGTCCACCGAGCCCTTGGCCGCGAGCCCGATCACACCCGCCGCGGGCAGCGCGATCCCGGCGAGCACCGCGCCCGCGAGCACGCTCACGCCCAGGAACTTGGCGGCCTGCTGCACGGGGGAGAGACCGCCGCCCGATCGCTTGTTTGCCATGGGGGCAGCCTACGTTCTGATTCGCCGGACACGCGTATATGCCTTGGCCTAAGCTGCTCTCGACTGTCACAGTCGTGCGGTCCCGCAACAAGCCCCGTGCCGTTCCCGAATCCGGCCCCCGTTCCGGCGGACCTCTGAAATCCCGGATGGGATCCCTGTCCGAATCCGCCACATGCGTCTTGTCGCGTCCGCTGTGACCCAACTGAACTGCCCACATTTGCCGGGTTGGTCACGCATGTCGCCAGCTCACTCCGTCGGGTGATCTGCCGCTTACGCATAGTCCGTTCGGGCCATTCAAGATTGGGCCCGAAGGGGGTGTTGCGCTGTGCCCACCTTCCGTAACGTCCTCAACTGGCGGCGGTGAATATGCCGCTGCCGCCGTGGGGGAGCCTCGATTCGGGAGAGGACGGCGCCGGTATGGGCTGGGTAACCGACTGGAGTGCGCAGGCCGCCTGCCGCACTACCGATCCGGACGAACTGTTCGTACAAGGAGCAGCGCAGAACAGGGCCAAGGCGGTGTGCACCGGCTGCCCGGTGCGCACGGAGTGCCTCGCCGACGCGCTGGACAATCGCGTCGAGTTCGGCGTGTGGGGTGGCATGACGGAGCGTGAGCGGCGCGCGTTGCTGCGCAGGCGCCCCACCGTCACCTCGTGGCGCAGGCTGCTCGAAACCGCACGCTCCGAGTACGAGCGTGGCACGGGCCTGCTGCCCGTGGACTTGGAGGACGAGGAAACCTACGAGAGCTACGCGGCCGTGGGGTGATCCCCACGCCGTGGTGTGACGCGGGCTGATCCCACGTCACGTACCACCAGCAGCACCAAGCATCGCCTACCACCGGCCCCCAGAGGTGCCGCCGAACCCGGGCGGCACCAGGGCCGCCGGGGGTGGGATCACGCCCGACCGCCGTCGCTCGTCTGCGCGAGCCGGTCGCCGATGGCGCGCAGGCCGTCCAGGTCGTGCACATCGCCCGGCAGCGCGGCCACCTCGGCCACGGCCACTTCCGGGTGCAGCGCGGTGAAGCGGTCCCGCGTGTGCCGCTCGCGGGCGAGCAGGCGCATGCGCTCCGCGTGCAGCCGCAGCAGCCCTGCGGTGAGCTGCTCCACGGACGCGCCGGAATCGGTGTCTTCGGTTGGAAGGGAACTGCCGGAAGCCTCAGGGGAGTTGGGAGCCTCGGACTCTGAGGAGTTACGTCCTCCTACCTTCCCGCCCTCCTGATCCACAATGCCGGACGCGTCAAGATTTTCCCCGGCGGGCTCCGCGGCCGCCCCGGCCTCGGCGTCTTCGGCGTCTTCGGCGGGCTCCTCGTTCCGCTCCTCCAGGCTCTCCGCCGCCGCGAGCGCCCGCTCCGCCGACAGACCGGCCGCACCGCTCCCGTGCACCCGGTTCAGGACCAGACCGGCCAGCGGCATGTCGTCCGCCGCGAGCCGCTCCACGAAGTACGCCGCCTCCCGCAGCGCGTCCCGCTCCGGCGACGCCACCACCAGGAACGCCGTCCCCGGCGCCTGCAGCAGCCGGTACGTCGCGTCCGCGCGCTTGCGGAAGCCGCCGAACATGGTGTCCATCGCGGCGACGAAGGTCTGTACGTCCCGCAGCAACTGGCCCCCGAGCAGCTTGCCCAGAGCGCCCGTCATCATCGACATCCCGACGTTCAGGAACTTCATGCCGGCCCGGCCGCCCACCTTCGCCGGGGCCATGAGCAGCCGGATCAGCTTCCCGTCGAGGAACGACCCGAGCCGCTTGGGCGCGTCCAGGAAGTCGAGCGCGCTGCGCGACGGCGGCGTGTCGACGATGATCAGGTCCCACTCGTCGCGGGAGCGCAGCTGCCCCAGCTTCTCCATCGCCATGTACTCCTGCGTGCCCGCGAAGCCCGCCGAAAGCGACTGGTAGAAGGGGTTGGAGAGGATCGCCCTGGCCCGGTCCTCGTCCGCGTGCGCCTCGACGATCTCGTCGAAGGTGCGCTTCATGTCCAGCATCATGGCGTGCAGTTCGCCGCCGCCATGGACGTCCTTCACCCGCCGCGGCACGTTGTCCAGCGAGTCGATCCCCATGGACTGGGCCAGCCTGCGGGCCGGGTCGATCGTCAACACGACGACAGTGCGGCCCCGTTCGGCGGCGCGCAGGCCGAGCGCGGCCGCCGTGGTCGTCTTGCCGACGCCACCGGAGCCGCAGCACACCACGATGCGGGTCTTCGGGTCGTCGAGCAGAGCGTCGACGTCGAGCGGGTCACGTGCCGGATCGACGCTCATGAGTTCCTCACTCCCTGCTCACGCAGCTCCGCCGCGAGCTCGTACAGGCCCCCCAGGTCGAGCCCGTCGGCCAGCAGGGGCAGTTCGTGCAGGGGCAGGCCGTGCTCCGCGAGGACGGCCCGCTGGGCGCCCTCCAGGGCGTACCGCTCGGCGTACTCGGCGGCCTGGGCGAGCAGTGGGTCGACGAGCCGTCCCCCGGCGCCCCGGGCCCCGCCGAGGCCCGCGGCCGCCAGGGTCTTGGCGATGGCCGTACGCGGCGTCCGCTCCAGGCCGAGCTCCAGCTCGGCCTCGTCGAGCAGCGCCGGGCGCACCATGTTCACGATGACGCGGCCCACCGGCAGCTGCGCGGCGCGCAGCTCGGTGATGCCGTCGACCGTCTCCTGGACCGGCATCTCCTCCAGGAGGGTCACCAAGTGCACGCTCGTCTCGGGGGACTTGAGCACCCGCATGACGGCCTGCGCCTGATTGTGTATCGGGCCGATCTTCGCGAGCCCGGCCACCTCGTCGTTCACATTGAGGAAGCGGGTGATGCGGCCGGTCGGCGGGGCGTCCATGATCACGCAGTCGTACGCGAAGCGCCCCCGCTTGTCCTTGCGGCGCACGGCCTCGCATGCCTTGCCGGTCAGGAGTACGTCACGCAGGCCCGGCGCGATGGTCGTGGCGAAGTCGACGGCGCCGAGCTTCTTCAGGGCGCGGCCCGCGCTGCCCAGTTTGTAGAACATCTGGAGGTAGTCCAGAAGGGCCAGTTCGGGGTCGATGGCGAGGGCGTACACCTCCCCGCCCCCCGGAGCGACGGCGATCTTCCGCTCCTCGTAGGGCAGCGCTTCTGTCTCGAAGAGCTGCGCGATGCCCTGTCTGCCCTCGACCTCGACGAGGAGGGCGCGTTTGCCCTCGGTCGCGAGGGCGAGCGCGAGGGCCGCGGCGACCGTGGTCTTGCCGGTACCGCCCTTGCCGCTGACGACCTGGAGCCTGCTCACGTCTTCGAGCCTAACCAGTCGCCCGGCGGGCTACGCATGAGCCTGCCCATGGGGCCGGTTCCGGGCCGGTTCCGGGGCCGCTTCCGGGCTCCGCGCGAGGTGGTGGCCGGCAGGCATTACAGTCGCCGTATGACCAAGTGGGAATACGCAACCGTGCCGCTGCTCGTCCACGCCACGAAGCAGATCCTGGACACCTGGGGCGAGGACGGCTGGGAGCTCGTCCAGGTCGTGCCCGGGCCGAACAACCCCGAGCAGCTCGTGGCCTACCTGAAGCGGGAGAAGCAGGCATGAGCGGCGTGGTCGAGGCGCGCATCGCCGAACTCGGTCTGACCCTGCCCGCGGTCGTCCCGCCGCTCGCGGCGTACCGGCCCGCGATCCAGTCGGGTGTGTACGTGTACACGGCCGGCCAGCTCCCCATGGTGGACGGCAAGCTGCCGGTCACCGGCAAGGTCGGCGCGGAGGTCACGCCCGAGGAGGCCAAGGAGCTCGCCCGCACCTGCGCGCTGAACGCCCTCGCGGCGGTCAAGTCCGTCGCCGGTGAGCTCGACCGCATCGCGCGCGTCGTGAAGGTCACCGGCTTCGTCGCCTCGGCCCCCGACTTCACGGCCCAGCCCACCGTCATCAACGGCGCCAGCGAACTCCTCGGCGAGGTCCTCGGCGACAAGGGTGTCCACGCCCGCAGCGCGGTCGGCGTGGCGGTGCTTCCGCTGGACGCACCGGTGGAGGTCGAGGTCCAGGTGGAGCTGCTGCCTTCGTAGTTCTCGGGTGTTCTCGGGTGTTCTCGGGTGTTTTCTCGGGTGTTCTCGGGTGTTCTCGGGTGTTCTTCGGCGTCCTGGGTTAAGTGCATCCACCAAGGAAACCCTCGAACATCCGCACCACACCGGATAGCCTCCGCCCATGGCAAATGGGCAGTGGTACCCACCGGAGTGGCCCGACCGCATCCGTGCCCTCGCGGCAGGCGAGCTGACGCCTGCCCCGCCCCGCCAGGCGGCCACGGTCATGCTCCTGCGCGACACCGGGGCCACCGCGACCAGCGGCGACGCCGGGGCGCACGGCAGGGACACCGGGGCGGGCCCCGAAGTGCACATGCTCCGCAGAAGCGCGTCGATGGCCTTCGCCGGCGGTGCCTACGCGTACCCCGGCGGCGGCGTCGACCCCCGCGACGACGACCGCCACATCCGCTGGGCAGGACCGTCCCGCACGGACTGGGCGGCCCGTCTGGGCCTGGACGAGGCGGCCGCCCAGGCCATGGTGTGCGCGGCCGTCCGCGAGACGTACGAAGAAGCGGGCGTCCTGCTCGCGGGCGCGACCCCGGACACCGTCGTCGGCGACACCACCGGCGACGACTGGGAGGCGGACCGCGCGGCCCTGGTGGCCCGCGACCTCTCCTTCGCCGAGTTCCTGGACCGCCGCGGCCTGGTCCTGCGCAGCGACCTCCTGGGCGCCTGGGCGCGCTGGATCACCCCGGAGTTCGAGCCGCGCCGCTACGACACGTTCTTCTTCGTCGCCGCCCTGCCGCCCGGCCAGCGCACCCGCAACGCCTCCACGGAGGCCGACCGCACCGTCTGGATCAGCCCCGCGCGCGCGGCCGAGCGCTACGACCGCGGCGAACTCCTGATGATGCCGCCCACCATCGCCACGCTCCGCCAGCTCACCGCCTGCGCGACGGCCGCCGACGCCCTCGCCGCCGCCGCGTCCCGCGACCTGGCCCCCGTCCTGGCCCAAGCCCACCTGGAGGACGGCGAGTTGATCCTGACCTGGCCGGGCCACGACGAGTTCACGAAGCGCATCCCGACGGGCGGCGCGGCATGAGGGCGAGCCCGGCTTCGTACGCGTACTCGGCCCGCCCATCCTCAGACCCGACGGGAGTCACCCCCGCATGACCGAAGCAGCCGCCCTCCCCGGCCAGCCGCGCGGCGGCGTACTCAGCGGCCCCGCCACCGACCGCGCCGTCAACGTCCTCGCGCCCAACCCGTCCGCGATGACCCTGGACGGCACCAACACCTGGATCGTCGCCGAACCGGGCTCCGATCTCGCGGTCGTCATCGACCCGGGGCCGCTCGACGAGACCCACCTCGCCCGCGTGATCGCGACGGCGGAGGAGGCCGGGCACCGCGTCGGGCTCACCCTGCTCACGCACGGCCACCCCGACCACTCCGAGGGCGCCGCCCGCTTCGCGGAGCTCACCGGCTCCAAGGTGCGTGCCCTCGACCCGGCGCTGCGCCTCGGCGACGAGGGCCTCGCGGCGGGCGACGTGATCACGACGGGCGGCCTGGAGCTGCGCGTCGTACCGACGCCCGGACACACCGCCGACTCCCTCTGCTTCCACCTGCCCGCCGACCGCGCGGTGCTGACCGGCGACACGATCCTCGGCCGCGGCACCACGGTCGTCGCGCACCCCGACGGCCGCCTCGGCGACTACCTGGACTCGCTGCGCCGCCTGCGCTCCCTGACGGTCGACGACGGCGTGCACACGGTCCTTCCGGGCCACGGCCCGGTCCTGGAGGACGCCCAGGGCGCGGTCGAGTTCTACCTGGCGCACCGGGCGCACCGCCTCGCCCAGGTGGAGACGGCGGTCGAGAACGGGTACGCGGCGCCGGCCGACGTGGTGGCGCACGTGTACGCGGACGTGGACCGGTCGCTGTGGCCGGCGGCGGAACTCTCGGTACGGGCGCAGCTGGACTATCTGCGGGAGCACGGGCTGGTCTAGGGCGTGTCCGATGGGACCTCGGCGCTCGCGTTCGGCCGCGGTGCCTTGATGCCGTGCGCCGCGGCGTACTCCTCGGCGAGCCAGGGCCCGATCACGTCGGTGTACTCCCGCAGGGCCGCCCGCAACGTGTCCGCGTCGGCGTCGATGGCCTGTTCGTACGCCATGACGGCCGCCGCGCGCATCCGCTCGGCCCACTGCGGGTAGTACGCGCCGAACGCCTCCGCCATCTCGGTGAGGTCGCTGGTCCAGCCGCCCCAGCGCGGCATGACGAGGGTGAAGCCGGTGCGGACGAGGTGGCGCGCGGCTCGGCGGACGAGGGCGCGCAACTCCTCGGTGTCGGCGGCCGCGGCGGCCCGGGCGCGCCAGCGCGGCAGGAACAGCGCCAGATCGCCGTTGGTCTCGCGGGCGAGGAGGCTGTCGGGCCGGTAGCGGGGCAGGAATTCGGCCAGGTCCTCGCCGAGCAGCGGGGTGCAGAGGCAGGCGACGAACCAGCCGAGGTCGTACGTCTCCAGCTCGCTCAGGGTCTGGGCGCGGCTCGCCAGCAGGATGCCCACGCCGTCGACCGCGGGGAACTCCTTGTCGACGGCCGCCGCGACGGCGTCCGCGTCGGCGCGGTCCGCCGGGGTCGGCTCGTCGCGCAGGACGAGCAGCAGGTCGAGGTCGGAGCGGCCCACGCGCGCGGTGCCGCGGGGCACGGAGCCGTACAGGTACGCGCTGTCGAGGCGCTTGCCGAAGACCTCGGCGACGCGGTCGCGCGCGGCGGCGACGGCGGGCCGGAAGGCGTCCCGCACCCGCCCCAGCGAGCCTTCACGCTCGATGTAGCCCTGACTGTCCAGTCCGCGACCGACGGTGCCCATGGGGCCCACTGTGCAGCGTGACGCGGCGCGGGGCACGCACTTCTGCCCGGAAGCGGGCTTGTGGCGCGGGGCCGCCCCTGACTCCAGGGGCGGCCCCGACCGCGTACGGAGCCACGGCCCCGTACAGAAGCAGCGTCAGCCGCGTACAGAAGCAGCGTCAGCGCGAGCGCTTGGCGAGGCGCTCCACGTCGAGCAGGATCACCGCGCGGGCCTCCAGGCGCAGCCAGCCGCGGCCGGCGAAGTCCGCCAGGGCCTTGTTGACCGTCTCGCGGGAGGCGCCGACCAGCTGGGCCAGCTCCTCCTGGGTGAGGTCGTGCACCACGTGGATGCCCTCTTCGGACTGCACGCCGAAGCGGCGCGACAGGTCGAGCAGGGCGCGGGCCACGCGGCCGGGGACGTCGGAGAACACGAGGTCCGACATCTGGTCGTTGGTCTTGCGCAGGCGCCGGGCGACGGCGCGCAGCAGGGCGGCGGCCACCTCCGGGCGGGCGTTCAGCCAGGGCTGGAGGTCGCCGTGGCCGAGGCCGAGCAGCTTGACCTCGGTGAGGGCGGAGGCCGTGGCCGTGCGCGGGCCCGGGTCGAAGAGCGACAGCTCGCCGATGAGCTCGCCGGGGCCCAGCACCGCGAGCATGTTCTCGCGGCCGTCCGGGGACGTGCGGTGCAGCTTCACCTTGCCTTCGGTGACCACATACAGGCGGTCTCCGGGGTCACCCTCATGGAAAAGTGCGTCTCCGCGCGCGAGCGTCACCTCACTCATGGAGGCGCGGAGCTCCGCGGCCTGCTCGTCATCGAGCGCCGCGAAGAGCGGGGCGCGCCGCAGAACGTCGTCCACGAGTTCTCTCCTTGTCGACCTGCATCAGGGGACCGTGCCCCCAGTTTGCCGGACGGTTCAAACAGTGTGATCAGTCACTCAAGTCTGCCGCACTTGTGACGGAGGCAATGCGGAAGGGGGCCAATTGGGGGCCGATCCGGGGGACCGGCGGCGGATACGGACGTCCGGACGTGGGTCGGACATCTGCTCCCAGGCCCGTGAGAGCACAGGCTACGGCGACGGCGGTCCCGGTTGTCCTGGAGAATTCTGCTGTGGGCGAACACGTTTACGTTACCTCGAGGAACCGGACAAAACGGTCGTTGTGCGGGGTGTGAACGGGGGGCGCGTGTCCGTCTTCGTGAAGGTCAACATCGCGATGACAACTGCGCATCTCCGCCGTCCGTGTCAGTGGCGGCCCGTACGCTGGCGCCATGGCGAAACGAGGTGTGCCGGAGGGGTCCGGGGGCGCGGGTCCCGCGAAATCTGCGGGCTCGGCCCCCGCGAAACGGGCGGGCTCGGCTCCTGCGAAATCTGCGGGCGCTGCTCCTGCGAAAGGGTCGGCTGCCGCCAAGAAGGCCGCTGCCAAGAAAGCCGCCTCCAAGGAGGCGGGTGCCGCTTCGGGTGCCGCTCCCCTCAAGAAGCCCAAACCCCCGCAATCCCGGACGGCCCTCGTGCGGCAGGCCCGGCGGATCAACCGCGAACTCGCCGAGGTGTATCCGTACGCCCATCCGGAGCTGGACTTCGAGAACCCCTTCCAGCTCCTGATCGCCACCGTCCTCTCGGCCCAGACGACGGACCTGCGGGTGAACCAGACCACCCCCGCCCTCTTCGCCAAGTACCCCATGCCGGAGGACCTGGCCGCGGCCAACCCCGAAGAGGTCGAGGAGCTGATCCGCCCGACCGGCTTCTTCCGCGCCAAGACCAAGTCGATCATGGGCCTCTCGGCAGCCCTGCGCGACGACTTCGGCGGCGAGGTGCCCGGCCGCATCGAGGACCTCGTCAAGCTGCCGGGCGTGGGCCGCAAGACCGCCTTCGTCGTCCTCGGTAACGCTTTCGGAGTCCCCGGCATCACCGTCGACACCCACTTCGGCCGCCTGGTGCGCCGCTGGAAGTGGACGGAGGAGACGGACCCGGACAAGGTCGAGGCCGCCGTCGGCGCGCTCTTCCCGAAGAGCGAGTGGACGATGCTCTCGCACCGCGTGATCTTCCACGGCCGCCGCATCTGCCACTCCCGCAAGCCCGCCTGCGGCGCCTGCCCCATCGCCCCCCTCTGCCCGTCGTACGGGGAGGGTGAGACGGACCCCGAAAAGGCCAAGAAGCTCCTGAAGTACGAGATGGGGGGCCTGCCCGGCCAGCGGCTCAAGCCCCCGCCGGACTACCCGGGCAAGCCGGCGCCACCGCTGGGCGCCGCCGGGTGAGCCGGGGGCCGGGCGCGGGGTGCGGCGGGGGCGCCGGACCGTCCACGGGGTGGAGGGTGCCGAGTGAGGAACCATCCGCGGGGCAGACGGCGTTGTGCAGAGACGGACGGGGGTGCCGATGACGCACGCGAGTGACACGCACACAGGCGAAACCGATACGCCCACGGGCGAAACCGACACACCCACGGGCGACGACACGCACACAGGCGATACGGACATGAGCGACGGCCACGGCCACGAGCGCGCCCCCGCGCGTCCGGACGACGCGCGACCCACGTCCGCGCGCCCCGACGACCCGTCGTCCGGCTCCGCGCACCCCAGCGACCCGTCGTCCGGCCCCCCGCACCCCAACGGCCACGAACCCGCCCCCGCCCTCCGCGGTGACCACCGCGCCCTCACCGCCCGGGGGCTGCTCAGCGCCGAGGGGCTGCCCGAGTGGCTGACCCCGGTGGTGCGGGCCGTCGAGACCGTCCGTCCCGACCAGCTCAGCCGGTTCCTGCCGCCGGAGAGCGGCGCGGGCCGCCAGTCCGCCGTCCTGATCCTCTTCGGCGAGGGGGAGCGCGGCCCCGAGCTGCTGCTCATGGAGCGGGCGAGCTCGCTGCGCTCGCACGCGGGCCAGCCGTCGTTCCCCGGCGGCTCCCTCGACCCGGAGGACGGCGACCCGCGCGTGGAGGGCCCATTGCGGGCCGCGCTGCGCGAGGCCGAGGAGGAGACCGGCCTCGACCCGAGCGGCGTCCAGCTCTTCGGCGTGCTGCCGAGCCTGTTCATCCCGGTGAGCGATTTCGTGGTGACGCCCGTGCTCGGCTGGTGGCGCGCGCCGAGCCCCGTCGGCGTGGTCGACCCGGCCGAGACGGCCCGCGTCTTCACGGTGCCCGTGGCCGATCTCACGGACCCGGCGAACCGCGCGACGGCGGTCCACCCGCGCGGGCACAGCGGCGCGGCGTTCCTCGTCAAGTCCGCCCTGGTCTGGGGTTTCACGGCCGGCCTCATCGACAGACTGCTGCACTACGCCGGCTGGGAGCGCCCCTGGGACCGGGACCGGCAGGTCCCACTCGACTGGGGCTCATGACAAGGTTGCGGGGACCGCGGCCGACGAGGCCCGGGCCGGGGCGTACGACCGATGGGGCGGACGCGGCGACGGAGAAGGCGAAGACCGTGAAGCACAGCGACCGCGGAGCGCGGCGGCCGTGCGTCACGGCGACCACGAGGCGAGGCGAGGCGGGGACTGATGCGAGGCGAGGACTGAATCCGTGAACCTGCTGGACATCCTGCTGCTGCTCGCCGCCGTGTGGTTCGCGATCGTCGGCTACCGCCAGGGTTTCGTCGTCGGCATCCTCTCCGTGATCGGCTTCCTCGGCGGCGGCCTCGTCGCCGTGTATCTGCTGCCGGTGATCTGGGACGCCCTGACCGACAAGGGCGACAAGGTCAGCACCACCGCCGCCGTCATCGCCGTGGTCGTCGTGATCGTCTGCGCCTCCGTCGGCCAGGCATTCACCACCCACCTGGGCAACAAACTCCGCCGGTACATCACCTGGCAGCCCGCCAGAGCCCTGGACGCCACGGGCGGCGCGCTGGTCAACGTCGTCGCCATGCTGCTCGTGGCCTGGCTGATCGGCTCCCTCCTCGCGGGCACCACGCTGCCGACACTGGGCAAGGAGGTCCGCAACTCCAAGGTGCTGCTGGGCGTCGACCGCGCTCTGCCCGGCCAGGCCGACACCTGGTTCACGGACTTCTCCTCGGTCCTCGCGCGCAACGGCTTCCCGCAGGTCTTCAGCCCGTTCTCGGACGAGCCCATCAAGGACGTCCAGCCGCCGGACCCCAAGCTCGCCGGCAGCAAGGTCGCCGCCACCGCGAAGCGCTCCATCGTGAAGGTCAGCGGTGACGCGCATAGCTGCGGCAAGGCCCTCGAAGGCACCGGCTTCGTGTTCGCCCCGCGCCGCGTGATGACCAACGCGCATGTGGTCGGCGGCGTCGACGAGCCCAAGGTGCAGATAGGCGGCGAGGCCGAGAAGTACGACGCCAAGGTCGTGCTCTACGACTGGAAGCGCGACATCGCCGTACTCGACGTACCGACCCTGCGCGCCCCCGCGCTGCAGTTCACGCCCACGGACGCGGAGAGCGGCAACAGCGCGATCGTGGCGGGCTTCCCCGAGGACGGCCCCTACGACGTACGCTCCGCGCGCGTGCGCGGCCGCATCACGGCCAACGGCCCGGACATCTACCACCGGGGCACGGTCCGCCGCGATGTGTACTCGCTGTACGCCACGGTACGCCAGGGCAACTCCGGCGGCCCGCTGCTCACCCCGGACGGCAAGGTCTACGGCGTGGTGTTCGCCAAGTCGCTCGACGACCCGGACACCGGGTACGCGCTGACCGCGGACGAGGTGCGTGAGGACATCGAGCGCGGCCGCACCGCCAACCAGGAGGTCGACAGCCAGGGGTGCGCGCTGTAGCGAGCGCTGTGGAGAGCCGCGGGAGGGCGCGGGTCAGTCGCGGGTGTGCCGCAGCCGGGCGGACATCCAGCGGGCCCTGCGGCGCAGGATGCGGGGGATGCCGATGGCCCCGGCGGAGGCCGCGTCCGCTGCGTCTCCGGAGTGCCCCGGATCGTGCGGGCCGCCCCTCTCGTGGCTGTTCACCACGGTGGCCGTCCGGCGCTTGCGTGCTACGTCACTGTAGTCGTGCGTCCAGCCCATACCCGGACGTGTGCCCGTGCCTCAAGGTCGGTAACCGCGCCCAAGGGCCCCAATTGGCCTATGCGGCAGGCAATTGGCGTTCGTAGGACAGTAGTTCCTCGCGGGGGCGGCGGTAGTCCCTCGAAGAGGGGACGGAAGTTCCCCGCAGCGGGGACGAACTGCCCTACCGGTCCGGCTCGGGGTCCTTGAGCCAAGCCACCAGTTCGTTGGAGAACGCCACCGGGTCCTCCTCGTGCGGGAAGTGCCCGAGCCCGTCGAACAGCCGCCAGCGGTAAGGGGCTTCGACGTACTCGCCGGAGCCTGCCGCGCTGCGGGTGCGCAGGACCGGGTCGAGGGAGCCGTGCAGGTGCAGCGTCGGCACCCGCACCGGCCGCTTCATGCGCCGGTTGAACTGGATCCCGTCGGGCCGCGCGAGGGACCGCACCATCCAGCGGTAGGGCTCGATCGCGCAGTGCGCCGTCGAGGGGATGCACATGGCGCGGCGGTACGTGTCCACGGCCTCGTCGTCCGGAAGGCGCGGACCCGACCAGTCCCGCACCAGCCGCCCCACAAGCGCCCCGTCGTCCGCGACGAGCTGCCGCTCGGGCAGCCACGGCCGCTGGAAGCCCCACACGTACGACCCGGCCGCCGTCTGCTTGCGGTCCCGCAGCATCGCCGCGCGCCAGCGCCGCGGGTGCGGCATCGAGGAGACGGCGAGGCGGCGCACCAGCTTGGGCCGCATCACGGCGGCCGTCCACGCCAGGTAGCCGCCCAGGTCGTGTCCGACGAGCGCGGCGTCGGGCTCGCCGAGGGAACGTACGACACCCGTGATGTCGAGGGCGAGGTTCGCCGGGTCGTAGCCGCGCGGTGTGCGGTCGCTGCCGCCGACCCCCCGCAGATCCATCGCCACGGCGCGGAACCCCGCGTCGGCGAGCGCGACGAGCTGGTGCCGCCACGCCCACCAGAACTGCGGGAAACCGTGCAGGAGCAGCACCAGCGGGCCTTCGCCGAGCTCCGCGATGTGGAAGCGGGCGCCGTTGGCGGCGACGTCCCGGTGCGTCCAGGGGCCCTCGATCCGTACGGTCGCGGGGGACACGGGGGCTCCGGCGAACGAAGGGAACGCTGCCGTGGACTTGGCCGGGGGTGGGACTTGCTCCGTCATGAAGACGAGCGTGCCACAACGCCCGCCCGCTCACCGGACTCCAGCTCGAGAGCACCCGCGGGGGCCACCCGGCGCGGGTGCGGCTTGGCGTGCGCCAGGACGGCGGCGGTCTCCTTGGCGGCGGCCGCGGCCTTCTGCGGGCCCTTGCCCTTCGCGGCCTTCTTCGCGAAGATCACGCCGATCAGCGCGAGCAGCCCGGCCACCAGGACGTTCGCGGCGAAGGACAGCACGAAGCAGATCGCCAGGTTCCAGCCGCTCCAGGTGCGGATGCCGTACGCCAGGGCGAAGCTCAGCATCGGCAGCGAGAAGATGAGGACGGCGATCGCCGCGATGAACGCGGCGCTGCCGATCGCACCGCGCTTGACGTCCTGCGTCAGCTGGGCCTTGACCAGCGCGATCTCATCGTGCACCAGCTCCGACATCTCTTTGCTCGCCGCGGAGACGAGCTGGCCGAGGCTGCGTTCGGTGCCGACGGGACCGTCGGGTGCGCTCATCGCTTGCTCCTCATTTCTCTGACTGACTGTCGCTGTTTCTCTGACTGACTGTCGCTGACTGGTCAGATCATGCCGGACCGTCGCCCCTGTCGCTCGATCCGGCCGACAGTTCAGCAAGTCTGCGGTGCTCGGCGGCCTTCTTCTCGTAGATCTCCGCCATCCGCAGGTGGTAATCGGGTTTGTCCTGCTCGTAGACGTCCGGGATGCCGTCCAGGTCGTCGTCGCGCTCCTCGTCCTCCCACAGCTTGCGGTACTTGACGTTGCGTACCTTCAGCAGGATTCCCGAGAGGACGGCCGCTATCAGCGAGCCGATCAGCACGGCTGCCTTGATCTCGTCGGTGAGCAACGGGTCCTCGCTGAAGGCGAGTTCGCCGATGAGCAGGGAGACGGTGAAGCCGATGCCGGCGAGCGAGGCGACCGCGAACACGTCCGGCCAGGCCAGGTCGTCGTTCAGCTCCGCCTTGGTGAAGCGGGCGGCGAGCCAGGTGCCGCCGAAGATGCCGACGGCCTTGCCGACGACGAGGCCGAGCACCACGCCGAGGGTCTCCGGCTTGGTGAAGACATCGCCGAGCGCCCCGCCGGAGACGGCGACACCGGCGCTGAGCAGCGCGAACAGCGGCACGGCGAGCCCCGCGGAGAGGGGACGTACCAGATGCTCGATGTGCTCACCGGGGGAGTGCGGCTCGCCCTCCTCCTTGTGGCAGCGCAGCATCAGGCCCATGGCGACACCGGCGATGGTGGCGTGGACGCCGCTGTTGTACATCAGGCCCCAGATGGCCAGGGCCAGCGGAACGTAGATGTACCAGCCGCGTACTCCCTTGCGGAGCAGCAGCCAGAAGACCGCGAGGCCGAGGACCGCGCCGCCGCGCGAGGCCGAGGACCGCGCCGCCGAGCGCCGCGAAGTTCAGGTCGTTGGTGAAGAAGATCGCGATGATCATGATCGCGAAGAGGTCGTCGACGACGGCGAGCGTCAGCAGGAAGGCGCGCAGCGCGGACGGGAGCGAGGTGCCGATGACCGCGAGGACCGCGAGCGCGAAGGCGATGTCGGTCGCGGTCGGCACGGCCCAGCCGTCCGTCGAGCCGCCGCCGACGGTGTTCACCAGCGTGTAGACGAGCGCGGGTACGGCCATGCCGCAGAGCGCGGCGATCACGGGCAGCGCGGCGGCCTTGGGGTCACGCAGATCGCCGGCGACGAGTTCTCGCTTGAGCTCGATGCCGGCGACGAAGAAGAAGATCGCGAGCAGGCCGTCGGCCGCCCAGTGCTGGAGGGACAGGTCGAGGCCGAGCGAGCCCGGCCCGATGTGGAAGTCCCTGACGCTCTCGTAGCTCTCCTTGATCGGGGTGTTCGCCCAGATCAGGGCCGCGATGGCGGCGACGAGGAGCAGGACGCCGCCGACGGTCTCGGTCCGCAGCGCCTCCGCGACGAAATTGCGCTCGGGCAGGGAGAGGCGTCCGAGAACTTTGCGGTTGCTGCTGGTGGGCGCGGCCACGAGAGTCGACCTCCGTCGGGTAGGCAGGGCTGAGCACATGCCGACCAGACTTCCCGGCGCACCTAGGTGTTTCTTGTCGCGTTGTTGACGTTGATCCTTAGCTTACCTAACCGTGCGCCTGGACTTATCCGGCGAAATTCACTTTAAGCACAAAAGAGGCACCCGGCGCGGGTGGCGCGGGGTGCCTCTCGGGGGGGGGGGGGGGGGGGGGGGGGGGGGGGGCGGCGCCCCAAGGGCTCAGTCCTCGCTGGCGGCAGCCGGAAGCTTGGACTGGATCAGGTCCATCACGGACGAGTCCGTGAGTGTGGTCACGTCACCGAGCTGGCGGTTCTCGGCCACGTCCCGCAGGAGCCGCCGCATGATCTTCCCGGAGCGCGTCTTCGGCAGCTCGGCCACCGGCAGGATCCGCTGGGGCTTGGCGATCGGTCCGAGCGTCGTCCCCACGTGGGCGCGCAGCTCGCCGACCAGGTCGGCGGTCTCCGACGCCGTGCCCCGCAGGATCACGAAGGCGACGATGGCCTGCCCGGTGGTCTCGTCGGCGGCACCGACGACCGCGGCCTCGGCGACGGACGGGTGCGACACGAGCGCCGACTCGACCTCCGTGGTCGAGATGTTGTGCCCGGAGACGAGCATGACGTCGTCCACCCGGCCGAGCAGCCAGATGTCCCCGTCCTCGTCCTTCTTCGCGCCGTCACCCGCGAAGTACTTGCCCTCGAAGCGGGACCAGTACGTGTCGATGAACCGCTGGTCGTCGCCCCAGATCGTGCGCAGCATGGACGGCCACGGCTCGGTCAGCACCAGATAGCCACCGCCGCCGTCCGGCACCTCGTTCGCCTCGTCGTCCACGACCGTCGCCGCGATCCCGGGCAGCGCGCGCTGCGCGGAGCCGGGCTTCGTCTCGGTCACGCCGGGCAGCGGCGAGATCATCATCGCGCCGGTCTCGGTCTGCCACCAG
Organism: Streptomyces aurantiacus JA 4570; assembly: GCF_000414115.1. Taxonomy (GTDB): domain Bacteria; phylum Actinomycetota; class Actinomycetes; order Streptomycetales; family Streptomycetaceae; genus Streptomyces; species Streptomyces aurantiacus_A. The sequence goes on along the minus strand of NZ_AOPZ01000240.1, from coordinate 11,610 downwards.
GTGTCCACGATCGGGCACTTGTCGGCGCCGATGTGCTTGCGATACCACATCCACGCCTCGGGGTTGATCGGCTCGCCGACCGAGCCCAGGACGCGCAGCGAGGACAGGTCGAACTTCGCGGGGATGTCGTCGCCCCACTTCATGAACGTACGAATCGCCGTCGGCGCCGTGTACAGGACCGTGACGCCGTACTTCTGCACGATCTCCCAGAACCGGCCTTGGTGCGGGGTGTCCGGCGTGCCCTCGTAGATCACCTGGGTCGCGCCGTTCGACAGCGGTCCGTACGTGATGTACGAGTGGCCGGTGACCCAGCCGATGTCGGCCGTGCACCAGTAGACGTCGGTCTCCGGCTTGAGGTCGAAGACCGCGTGGTGGGTGTACGACGCCTGCGCCAGATAGCCGCCGGAGGTGTGCAGGATGCCCTTCGGCTTCCCCGTCGTCCCCGAGGTGTAGAGGATGAACAGCGGCTGCTCGGCCTCGAACGCCTCGGGCGTGTGCTCCGCGGACTGCTGGCCGACGACGTCGTGCCACCACAGGTCGCGGCCCTCGGTCCAGGCCACCTCCTGCTTGGTGCGCTGGACGACGAGCACCTTCTCGACACCCTGTACGCGGCCGACGGCCTCGTCGACCGCGGGCTTGAGCGCGGACGGCTTGCCCCGGCGGTAGCCGCCGTCGGCGGTGATGACGAGCTTGGCGTCGGCGTCCTGGATGCGCGTGGCGATCGCGTCGGCGGAGAACCCGCCGAAGACCACCGAGTGCGCGGCGCCGATGCGGGCGCACGCCAGCATCGCCACGACCGCCTCGGGGATCATCGGCAGATAGACGGCGACCCGGTCGCCCGCGGTGATCCCCAGCTCGGTCAGGGCGTTGGCCGCGCGGCTGACCTCGTCCTTGAGCTCGGCGTAGGTGATGGCCCGGCTGTCGCCGGGCTCACCCTCGAAGTGGATGGCCACCCGGTCGCCGTTACCGGCCTCGACGTGGCGGTCCACGCAGTTGTACGCCACGTTGAGCTTGCCGTCGGCGAACCACTTCGCGAACGGCGGGTTCGACCAGTCGAGCGTCTCGGTCGGTTCGGTGGCCCAGGTCAGCCGGCGGGCCTGCTCGGCCCAGAAGCCGAGCCTGTCAGCCTTGGCCTGCTCGTACGCCTCCGCCGTGACATTGGCGTGCGCCGCCAGCTCGGCGGGTGGCGCGAACCTGCGCTCCTCACGAAGCAGGTTGGCCAGGCTTTCGTTGCTCACGACATCTCCCTTTCCCAGGGTGTCCGTTGTGTCCCAGGCCACAGCTCATCAGACACCCGGCCCCGGTGACAAGGGCTTGCCGGAAATTGGTTTAGACCTCTACCGAGCGGGTGGGGGTGACCTGGCTGAACACCTCGTCAGGTGCCTGCCCAGCCAGTGCCGTCCCACCCCCGTCCGCACCCCCTTCCGCGCTCTCGGCCAGCAGATATGCCTGTGCCTCGCCCACGTGGAAGTACATCCCGTGCAGCTCCAGGGAGCCCTCGGCGAGCCGCCGCGCGACCGCCTCGTGGGCCCGCAGGTGCTCCAACTGCTGCACGACGTTGGTGAGGCAGAGCTGCTCGACGGCGTCGGCGGGGGGACGGCCGGCGATGCGGGGCCAGGGCTTGGGGCCCGCGGCCATCCGCTGCAGGCTGGGCAGCCCGTGCCGCAGCCACCGCTTGAGGGGCGTCGACGCCCCGGTCGGCGGCGAATTGAGCAGCGCCTGCATGGCCCCGCAGCCCGAATGCCCGCACACGGTGATGGACTTGACCTGCAGTACGTCCACCGCGTACTCGATCGCCGCCGCCACCGAGTCGTCGCTCTCGGCGCCGGGCAGCGGCACCAGATTGCCCACGTTGCGCACGACGAACAGGTCGCCCGGGCCGCTGGCCGTGATCATCGACGTGACGACGCGGGAGTCCGCGCAGGTCAGGAAGAGCTGCACGGGCTGCTGGCCCTCGCGCGCGAGCCGGGCCAGCTCGCCGCGCACGCGCGGCGCGGTGTGCTGCTGGAACGCGCTGATGCCCTTGGCCAGTTGGTGCGGCTCGCGGCCGTCGCTCCGGGGGGCCTCCTGAGGGGTGTCGCACTGGTGGTTGCGCCAGGGCGTCCAGGGACGGCAGCCGCAGTGCGCCGTGGCCGCAGGCTCGGTGATGCGCTGTCCGCCACGGCCGGTGACCTCGGCGCTGCCCCCTTGCGCGGCATGCGCGTCCAGCCAGCTGTTCAGCGTCTCGTACGCCGCGTGGTCCATGAAGGAGCCGTCCAGCTCCACGACCGCGTGCGCCCGCTGGGGGATGTGGTGCAGGCAGCGGCTCAGCCGGGGCACCGCCAGGAACGTCAACTGCCCGCGCACATGGACGTGGTGGACGCCCTCCGAGTCCTCCTCGCAGGTGATCCGGGTGCGGGCGAGGCGGTGCAGGGCGACGGCCACGGCGACGGCGACGCCGATGGCCACGCCTTCCAGGACCCCGAACAGGGAGACGCCGAGGGTGGTGACGACGTACACCAGGATTTCGCGGTGGCGTGTGACGCTGCGGATGTGGTTGAGGCTGACCATCTGGATGCCGATGGCCATGACCAGCGCGGCGAGCGCGGCCAGCGGGATCAGTTCGAGGACGGGCACGAGCAGCAGGGCGGCTACTACTACCCAAACGCCGTGCAGCATCGTGGAGTTCCGGCTGACGGCGCCGGCGCGGACGTTCGCCACGCTGCGGACCGCGACCCCGGCGATCGGCAGCCCGCCGAGCGCCCCGGACACGATGTTCGCGGCGCCCTGGCCGCGCAGCTCACGGTCGAGGTCGGAGCGGCCGACGCCCGGCGCGGAATCCGGACGGGCGACCGTGAGCTTGTCGATGGCGACGGCGCCCAGCAGCGACTGCACGCCGCACACCAGCGTGACGGTGAGCACGGCCGCGACGAGCCCGAGCACGGGCCCCTCGGGCAGGCCCACGAGGGCGTGGCTGCGCCATGAGGGCAACTCGACCTTGTCCAGGCGCAGGTGGGCGAAGCCGGCGAGCGCGGTGGCCACGGTCACCGCGACCAGGGGCGCGGGGACGGTCCGGGCCACCCGCCCGGCCCACCCGGGAAGCCGTGGCCACAGGACCAGGGCGAGCAGCGTCAGGAGGCTGATCGACAGCGCGGCCGGGTGCAGGTCGGCCAACTGGGCGGGCAGCGCGCCGAGGTTGGCGGTCACGGAGCTCTGCGGTGTGCCGCCGAGCACGATGTGCAGTTGGGCGACGGCGATGGTGACGCCGATGCCGGCGAGCATGCCGTGGACGACGGCCGGACTGACGGCGAGCGCGGTGCGCGCCACGCGCAGGCAGCCGAGGCCGACTTGGGCGAGCCCGGCCAGGACGGTGATGGCGCAGGTCGTCCGCCATCCGTACCGCTGGATGAGGTCGGCGGTGACGACCGTGAGGCCGGCGGCGGGGCCGCTGACCTGGAGCGGGGCGCCGCCGAGGCGGCCTGCGACGAGTCCGCCGACGGCGGCGGCGACCAGGCCCGCCTGGAGCGGCGCGCCGGTGGCGAGGGCGATGCCGAGGGACAGCGGCAGGGCGATCAGGAAGACGGCGACGGATGCGGACACGTCGGCGCGGGCGATGCGGAATCTCTTGCGCGGTGGTGGCGCGTGCGGCTGCTGGGCGCGTGGGCCGTGAGCCGAGTCGGTGTCGCTGGTGGGGACGCAAGCAGTCATGTTTCCCGTCTCCTCCGGGGCAGCGCGGTCGCGGAACAAGGGGTCCTCCGATGGGCATCGGAGGGCGGGTCGCGGCCGTGGGTCACGGCGTTGCAGCGGCGGGATGTATCAACGCTCGGTAAACGAATCGTAATGCTGAGTAAAGCCCGTGTCATGACCTTCCCGGCAAATGGTGCAAGTGATCACCCCAAGGGGTGAATAAAAATGCTTAACGGCTTGTCGTGATACGCCCCCCGTGCCGCCATGCGAAGTTGCTGCCGTTCTGTCCCGACTTGCAACGGAAGAAGGTGGGCGGAAGATGGCCGCCAACCCAAGGACTGGGGCGGGGGCGCGGCGGACGACCGCGGGTCTCGCCGCACTCATGGTCTGCACGGCGGCCCTGGCCGGGTGTGCCGACGACTCACCGGGCGGCAAGGGGGGCGCGGGAGCGAAGAAGCCGGCCGGCGCTCCGGCGCCCAAGGCGGCGGTCCGCATGATCGGGGACGGCTCGACCGCGTTCACCGGTCAGCAGCCGCTGCTGCCCAGACCCGAGCGCCTCAGACCGGGCCAGAAACCCCCGCAGTTCGTGGTGTTCTCCTGGGACGGCGCGGGTGAGGACGGCCAGAAGCTGTTCTCCCACTTCCGCAAGGTCGCCAAGCGGAACAACGCCACGATGACGTACTTCCTCAGCGGCGTGTACCTGCTTCCCGAGGAGAAGCGCCGGCTCTACAAGCCGCCGCAGCACCTGGAGGGCAGCTCGGACATCGGCTTCAACGACCGCGAGGGAATCAAGGACACCGTGGACCAGCTCCGCGGCGCCTGGCTCGAGGGCAACGAGATCGGCACCCATTTCAACGGCCACTTCTGCGGCACGGGCCGGGGTGTCGGCGAGTGGTCGGTCGACGACTGGAAGAGCGAGATCAGTCAGGCCAAGTCCTTCGTGAAGGCTTGGAAGACCAACACGGGCCTCAAGAACGCCGCGCCGCTGCCCTTCGACTACGACCGGGAACTCATCGGCGCCCGCACTCCCTGCCTCGAAGGCCGCACCAACTTCATGCGCGCGGCCCGCGAGCTCGGCTTCCGTTACGACACCAGCGGCGTGAACAACCAGCTCTGGCCCAAGAAGAAGGAGGGCCTGTGGGACCTGTCGATGCAGCTCGTACCGGTCCCGGGCCGCGGCTTCGAGACGCTCACCATGGACTACAACTTCATGGTGAACCAGTCCGGTTCGACCTCCCAGGGCGACCCGGACAACCACGAGTACTGGGGCGACCAGATGCGTGACGGCCTGCTCCAGGGCTTCCGGCGCGCCTACAACGGCAACCGCGCCCCCCTGATCATCGGCAACCACTTCGAGTCGTGGAACGGCGGCACGTACATGCGCGCCATCGAGGAGACCGTCGAGCGCGTCTGCACCAAGCGCGAGGTGCGCTGTGTGTCCTTCCGGCAGCTCGCCGACTGGCTGGACGCGCAGGACCCGCAGGTCCTCGACAGGCTGACCCGGCTCGGTGTCGGCCAGGCACCGAAGGAGGGCTGGCGCCCCTACCTGTCCGCCAGGCCCGCCCCGGCGCCCAAGGGAGTCCCGGGCGCGGAGCCGGCCAAGCAGTGATCAGGCCGTAGCGGCAGCGGCGCACTCGCGCAGGACGAAGTCGGGGTCGACCTGGGCGGCCAGGTCGACCCCGGTCCGCTCGTTGCCCCAACTCTGCGCGTTCTTCAGGTGGAAGTGGACCATCTGGCGGGTGTAGCGCTCCCAGTCGCGGCTTTCGTACGTGGCGTCGGCAGCCGCCTGGAGCGTCTTCAGGGCGAGGTGGTTGCCCTCCTCCAGGAGCGCGAACCGGGGTGGACGGCCCTTCTCCATGGAGCGCACCCAGTCGGAGTGGCCGACGGTCACCAGGAGGTCGTCGCCGACCTGGTCGCGCAGGAAGTCGATGTCGTCCTGGCCCTGCACCTTGTTGCCCACGACCTTGAGGGCGACGCCGAAGTCGCGTGCGTATTCCTTGTACTGGCGATAGACGGAGACTCCCTTCCGTGTCGGCTCGGCGACGAGGAACGTCATGTCGAAGCGGGTGAACATCCCGGAGGCGAAGGAGTCCGAGCCCGCGGTCATGTCGACCACCGCGTACTCGTCGCGGCCGTCGACCAGGTGGTTCAGGAGCAGTTCGACCGCTCCTGTCTTGGAGTGGTAGCAGGCGACACCGAGGTCGGCTTCGGTGAACGGCCCGGTGACCATCAAACGCACGGCGCCGCCGTCGAGTTCCACGGCTCGCGCACACGTCTCGTACACCAAGTTGTCCTCGCAGACCCGCAGCAGTCGCGAGCCCGCGCCGGGCGGGGTCGTCTTGATCATCGAGTCGGCGCCGGCGATGCGCGGGTTGGTGCCGCGCAGATAGTCCTTGATCAGCGGCAGCCGCCCGCCCATCGCGGGCAGCTCGGCGGCCTGCTCCTCGTCGAGTCCGAGCGCGGCGCCCAGGTGCTGGTTGATGTCGGCGTCCACCGCGATGACCGGGGAGCCGGTGGCGGCGAGGTGTCGGATGAAGAGCGAGGACAGCGTGGTCTTGCCGCTGCCGCCCTTCCCCACGAAAGCGATCTTCATGTTCATGTAGCGTAGCCGCGCCCTCTTTCGCGGGGCGCCGTTCGGGAGAAGAGAGCGCCGGTTCGCGTGAAGAAGACCACTCCTTCGTGGCGTGTGTGCCGGTGGTGCGTAGGGTCGTACTCATGAGTACGAAAGCCGATCCGCTGATGGCCCTGGGCACCTTGCCCGGCGTCGCCGACTCCGTGGACTCCGTGCGCAAGGCCGTCGACCGGGTCTACGGCCACCGGATCATGCGGCGCCGCAGCACTGAGGTCACCGCCGAGGCGGCGCTGCGCGGTGCGCGTGGCTCCGCGGCGCTGTCCGGCGCCGAGTGGGCCCTGGAGGAGGTCCGCAGGCGCAGCGACTTCGGCGGCGAGGGCGACGCGCGTGTGATGGGTGCCGCGTTGCGGCTGACCGCCGAGGCGGGGCAGTTCCTGAGCATCTGGCGGCAGTCTCCGCTGCGGGTCCTGGCGCGCCTGCACCTGGTCGCCGCGGCCGAGGCCGACGAGGCCGCAGGGCGGCCGCGGCTCGCGGGCGAGCCGGTCGAAGAGCCCTTGATCGAGCTGGAGTTGCCGGACGCGCAGGAGGTGGCGGGGCGCCTCGAAGGGCTTGCGCAGCTCGTCATCGCGGGGAGCGCGGCGCCGGCCCTGGTGATGGCGGCCGTGGTGCACGGCGAATTGGCGGCCCTGCGCCCCTTCGGGTCGCACAACGGCCTGGTGGCGCGCGCGGCCGAGCGCGTCGTCCTGGTGGGCAGCGGTCTCGACCCGAAGTCCATCTGCCCGGCCGAGGCGGGCCACGCGGAGCTGGGGCGCGCGGCCTACGCGGGTGCCCTGGAGGGGTATGCCTCCGGCACGCCGGAGGGCATGGCCGCCTGGATCGCCCACTGCGGCAAGGCGGTTGAGCTGGGTGCCAGGGAGTCGACGGCGGTGTGCGAGGCGCTGCAGCGCGGCGCGGCGTGAGGGGTGCGGCCGGGCGCCGTACGGGGGTGCTCGGTCGACGGGAGAGGCCCTGAACAGGGTTGCGGCGGTACGAGAATTCGTACCGCCGCTGGCATGTTCACCGGGTTACCAAGCGTCCTCGAATATGTGCCCATCAGGTCGGGAACTTTGCCCGTCACCTGGTGCGGCTGGCCCGTAATCGACGGGTCGACGTCGCGTGGGTGCTCGATGGCCATGCTTCGGTCCGTGGGGCCAATCATGCGGTTGAAGGTAATCCTCTCGGATGTCCTTGGTCTCGCGGGCCGTTGACTCCTTTGTACTCCTGTCCTGGGGGAAGCGGAAGCCCTGGCTGTACTTCTTTACTTTTAGGTTCAAACAAGGGTGAATCGGGCGCGGGTTTCCGGCCGCCCCACGGGTGTCGCCGATCGTCGCGTCCCGGACGTCAGCCGGCCGCCGCCCGTCGGCGGCTGGCGAACCAGACGAGACCCGCGGTGGCCGCCGCGGCGCCGACCGCGGCGACCGCCACGAGCGCCGGACGGGGTGGCGCGGGCAGCCGCTGCTTGAGCCGCACGGGGCGGTGGAAGTCGAGAATCGGCCACCCGCGCGCGAGGGACTCGCGGCGCAGCGCCCGGTCCGGATTGACGGCATAGGGGTGGCCGACGGACTCCAGCATCGGCACGTCCGTGATCGAGTCGCTGTACGCGAAGCAGCGCTCCAGGTCGTACCCCTCCGACTCGGCGAGCTCCCGTACGGCCTCCGCCTTGGTGGGTCCGTACGCGTAGTACTCCACCTCGCCGGTGAAGCATCCGTCGTCGCCGACGACCATGCGCGTGGCCACCACGCGGTCCGCGCCCAGGAGTTCGCCGATCGGCTCGACCACCTCGGCGCCCGAGGTGGAGACGATGACGACGTCGCGGCCGGCGGTGTGGTGCTCCTCGATGAGGGAGGCCGCCTCGTCGTAGATGATGGGGTCGATCAGGTCGTGCAGCGTCTCCGCGACGATCTCCTTGACCTGCTGCACGTTCCAGCCGCGGCACAGCGAGGACAGGTAGGCGCGCATCCGCTCCATCTGGTCGTGGTCGGCGCCGCCGGCGAGGAACACGAACTGGGAGTAGGCGGTCCGCAGCACCGCCCTGCGGTTGATCAGCCCGCCTTGGTAGAACGACTTGCTGAACGTCAGAGTGCTCGACTTCGCAATGACCGTCTTGTCCAGGTCAAAGAACGCGGCTGTGCGAGGCAACGAGTGGTTTTCCACGAGCTTGAGCATAGGCGCCCACCATTCGGCGTAAGCTGAGGCGCGTGGGTTTGCCTGAGAAGGCTCTCGGGTACACCATGGAAGTCACGGATCGTTCGCGACCGTGCTAACCCGGTCTGGCTCCTCCCCCCCCGAGTCGGACCGAGGGGACGACCCCCGCTCTCCCCCCCGGCGGGGGTCGTCGCATGTCCGGGTGGGTTTTCGCTCCTCATTCCTGATCTTTTCTGATCGCTCGCGCCCTTCGTCTGCCCGAATGGTGCCGATGAGGCGTGCCCAAGATTCGTCACTGTGTGTAGCCGGAGGGCTGCGCTCTGGAAGTCGTTCGGGGCGTCACCGGTATGGGTGAAGGAGATATTCACAGGCAGCGCCTTCTCCACAGTTATTGACCAAGATCCACACGATTTCCGGGATCGCCGCACGCTTGATTCCGCTCGTGAAGTTCATGGCCGGATTCCATTGGCCGGTCTTCGCGTACGCGGATCGGGATGCGCACCTGCGCATTCGAAGGACTTGCAGCGAGAGGGGCCGGAGATCGTGGCTGGAGTCATTGCGTGCGACACGCCGCCGCCGTCCGAGGGACGCGCCGGCGGACCACTGATCGTCACGGAGGACGTGGACCTGCTGGACGACCTGCTGCGGCTGTGCGCCGCGGCGGGGGCGCGGCCGGAGGTGCACCACGGCGTGCCGGAGCGCGGCGGAGGATGGGAGTCCGCCCCGCTCGTCCTCGTCGGGGACGACGCGGCGGGCAGGGTGCGCGGGGCCGCACGGCGGCGCGGCATCGTGCTCGTGGGGCGGGACCAGGACGATTCGGGCGTCTGGCGGCGGGCCGTGGAGATCGGCGCGGACGACGTGCTGATGCTTCCCGACGGCGAGCAGTGGCTGGTGGACCGCATCGCCGACGTCGCCGAGGGCGTGGGGCGGCCCGCTCTCACCATCGGCGTCATCGGCGGCCGAGGCGGCGCCGGGGCTTCCACGCTGGCCTGCGCGCTGGCCGTGACGGCGGCGCGCGCCCAGCGGCGCACCATGCTGATCGACGCCGACCCGATGGGCGGCGGCCTTGACGTGCTGCTCGGCGGAGAGGCCGCCGAGGGACTGCGCTGGCCCGCCTTCGCACAGTCGCGCGGCCGGGTCGGCGGCGGCGCCCTGGAGGAATCCCTTCCGGCGCTGCACGACCTGCGCGTCCTGAGCTGGGACCGGGGTGACGCGCCGGCCATCGCGCCGGAGGCCGTGCGGGCCGTCCTCGCCGCCGCCCGCAGGCGCGGAGGCGTCGTGATCGTGGACTTGCCGCGCCGGGTCGACGAAGCGGTGGCGGAGGCGCTGACGCAGCTCGATCTCGGGCTGCTCGTGGTGCCGGCCGAGCTGCGCGCGGTCGCCGGGGCACGGCGGGTCGCGTCCGCCGTGAGCATGGTGCTGCGCGATCTGCGGATCGTGGCCACCCCCGGCCCCGGCTCACCGGGTGGCGACAGGCTGGACGCGGACGAGGTGGCCCGGCTGCTCGGGCTCCCGCTCGTCGGCGAACTGCCCTGGGAGCACGGCCTCCTGACGGCCCAGAGCGGTGGACGGCCGCCAGGCGGCTCGACGCGCGGGCCGCTCGCCCGCTTCTGCACCGCCTTCTGGGAGCGGCTTCCGGCCGAGGCCGGAGGGGGCGTATGAGCGCGGTCGTGGGCGCCCGGATGCTCGACGGAGTGCGGCAGTGGCTCGCGGCCAACGGCACGGAGCCCACCCCGGCACGCGTCGCCGAGGCGCTGCGGGCGCAGGGCCGGGTCCTGGGAGACACCGAAGTCCTCGGCGCGGCCGAGCAGTTGCGGTCGGAACTGGTGGGTGCGGGCCCGCTGGAGCCACTGCTCGCCGATCCGTCGGTGACCGACGTGCTGGTGTCCGCGCCGGACCGTGTGTGGGTGGACCGCGGCGGCGGCCTGGAACTCACGGGCGTCTCGTTCCGGGACGCGGCGGCCGTGCGGCGCCTCGCCCAGCGGCTCGCGGCCGTGGCCGGCCGGCGCCTGGACGACGCGCGGCCCTGGGCGGACGCCCGGCTGCCGGACGGCACCCGCCTGCACGCGGTGCTGCCCCCGGTCGCCGTCGGCTCCGCGTATCTGTCGCTGCGGGTCGTGCGGCCGCGTGCCTTCACGCTCGCGGAGCTGGTCGCGGCGGGCACGGTGCCGCCCGGCGGCGAGCGGGTGCTGCGCCGACTGCTCGACGCCCGCCTCTCGTACCTCATCAGCGGCGGCACGGGCAGCGGCAAGACGACGCTCCTGAGCACCCTGCTCGGCCTGGTCGGGCCCAGGGAGCGGATCGTCCTGGCCGAGGACTCCGCCGAGCTGCGCCCCGACCACCCGCACGTGGTGCGCCTGGAGGCCAGGCCCGCGAACCAGGAAGGCGTGGGCTTCGTCGGTCTCGACGACCTGGTGCGCCAGGCACTGCGGATGCGCCCCGACCGGCTGGTGGTCGGCGAGGTGCGCGGCGCCGAGGTGGTGCACCTGCTGGCCGCGCTGAACACGGGCCACGAGGGCGGCTGCGGCACGGTGCACGCGAACGCCGCCGCGGACGTGCCCGCCCGCCTGGAAGCGCTGGGCACGGCCGCCGGGCTCGACCGGGCGGCGCTGCACAGCCAGCTCGCGGCCGCCCTGTCGGTGGTGCTCCATCTCGACCGTGACCGGGCGGGGCGGCGCAGGATCGCCGAGGTGCAGGTGCTGGAGCGCGGCCCTTCCGGCCTGGTGACGACCGTGCCCGCGCTGCGCTGGGGCGAGCGGGGCTTCGTCCGGGAGCGTGGCTGGCCGCGGCTGAGCGCCCTGCTCGGGAGCGGGGGTGAGGAGACGTGAGCGGGATGACGGCGTGCGGCGCCGCCCTCTGCGCGGGCGGGTCGGTGTGGCTGCTCGGCGGGCGGGCGAGGTCCGCCCGGGGGCTGAGGCGGGCGCGGGCACTCCTCGCGGCCGACGGCACGGCGCGGACGCCCTGGTGGCAGCGGGTGCTCACGCGGGTGCGCGGGCGTGTGGGGCACGAGATCTGGCTCCTGGTGGCCGGGGCGGCCGTGGCGCTGCTGGCGGAGTCCTTCCTGCCACTCGTCGCGGGGGCGGTCGGCGTGCCCCTCGCGGGGCGGGTGCGACGGGCCCGCGAGGCGCGCCGTGAGCGGCTGCGGCGGGCCGACGCGGTCGTCGCGCTGTGCGGGGCGCTCGCCGGTG
>NZ_AOPZ01000239.1 GCF_000414115.1 Streptomyces aurantiacus JA 4570 | reverse complement strand
CGGGAACGGCGACGGCGGCGGGCAGGGCGGGCGGCAGGAAGGCGCCGGACAGGTCGCAGACGACGGTGACGCGTTCGGGAGCCATCTCGGCGGGGCCGATCAGGACGGTCTCGCGCGGGTGGTGCAGGGTGTCGCGCCACGTCTCGTCGCTGACGATGTGCAGGCCCTCGTCCGCCGCGGCCTCGACGGCCTCGTGCACGCCGACAGCACGAGCAGCCGCGGCGCGCCGCCTTCGGCGCGGACCCGGCGGACCGTTTCCAGGAGGGCGTACGGATCGGGGACGCCGCCGCACTCGGCGGGCGTCGGCACGTGGTACACCGACCGGCCGAGCAGCCGGACCTGCGGCTCCCACCAGGCGGCGCAGGGACGGGGCAGCAGGACGTCGCCGCCGGTCGCGGCGGCGAGCGCGAGCAGCAGCGGTGCGGCGCCGTGGGCCGCGGCGACATGACCGCGCTCGGCGGGCAGGCCGCGCCGGGACCAGTAGCCGCTCGCCGCGTCGAGAAGCGCCGGGTCGCCGCCGGGCGGCTGCGCGTGCGAGTGGCCGGCGGCGGAGGCCAGCGCGGCGGACAGTTCGGGGAGCACCGGAAGGCCGGGCTCCGGCAGGGGCGGGCCGTACCGGACGCGGCCGCGGTCCTCGTGGTCCGTCCGCCGCATGGGTACCTCCGTGCGCTCCCGTGACCAGCTCTGTGCCATCGGTTGTCTGCGTACCCACGGCGGCGCCGGTCCATCTTCCGGTGGCCGTCGGGTTGACCTGTCCGGCGGTCAGCGCGCGGCCGCGCGGTCGCGGCGCAGCCGGTGCACCGCGGCGCCGAGTGCGCCGGCGACGAGCAGGGCGCCCGCGGCCAGGGCCGCCGGGGAGTCGCTGAAGCCGCCCTCGCGGCCCGCGTGCACACCGCGCGCCGCGGCGGGGGCCGTGTGGGTGGGCTGATGCGTGGGCTGGTGGGTGGGGGTGTGGGCGGTACGGGTGACGGTGAACGTCGCCTTCCACTGGCCGTCGCCGTGGCAGGTGCCGTCGACGGACCACTCCGAGTCGGCGCCGACTGCGTTCGGGCCGCCGCCCTCGAAGGACGCGGCGGCGGCGATGCGGGCCGTGCCGTGGTAGGCGATGCCGCTGTCGGCGGCCTGGGGTCCCGGCAGGCCGGTGGAGCCGGACGGGTCGAGCCCGCCGGTCCCCTCCGCCGGGTCGAGCCCTTCCGACTCGTCGAGCCCTTCCGACTCGTCGAGCCGACCGTACTGGCCCGTCTCGTCCTCCCCGCCGCCGCCTTCGTCGTACTGGCCGTTCTCGTTGCTCTCGTTGTACGGGGCGTTGTTCTCGGAGTGCTGGTTGTGCGGGGGCGGCTGGTTGTGCTGGCTGTGCTGTGCGCGCTGGAGCCGGACGGTGCCGTGCTCGAACGCCTGGGAGCCGGCGTCCATGTGCTGCGGCGGGTTGCCGCCGGTGGCGGGGCAGGTGACGGAGATCGTGACCTGTTCGCCGGGGGCGGCGTGCTTGGGGGTGACTTCGGCGGTGGCGGCGTCTCCCGCGTACGCGGACGGGGTGGCGGCGAGGGTGCAGAGGGCGGCCGTGGTGAGGGTCAGGGCGAGGGGCGGGGCGGAAAGGCGCATGAGGTCATTCGAGCGTGGGGACGCCTCATCCGCGCGGTGTGGCCTCCGGCCGGGTGAGCCGTTCCTAGGGGGTGCCCCCCTGGTCGGCCAGTGCCGTGAGTTCGCGTTCCAGGCCCCTGCCCCGCGTCTCCACCAGGGACGCGGCCACCTCGGCGAGCTTGTGGTTGGTCCGCTGGGAGATGCGGCGCAGCAGGGTGAAGGCCCGGTCGGCGTCGCAGGTGACGACGTGCATGATGATGCCGCATGCCTGGTCGACGACGGGCCGGGTGCGCAGGGCCTCGCCCAGGTGGTCGAGTTCCGCGAGCGCCGCGCGGTAGCGGCGGTCGCGCACCAGGCCCGCCGCCGCGAGATCGCCGAGCGCCTGCGCGGGCCCGCACCCCGCCTCGTCCAGCGTGCCGGAGCGGAAGCTGAACAGGCTCAGGGTGAGCGTGAGTCCGGAGCGCCGGAAGGGCAGCGTGACGCTGGCGCGGACGCCGGAGTCGAGGGCGAGCGCGCGGTACTCCGGCCAGCGGTCGTCGCGCAGCAGATCCTCCGCGTCCACCGGCGCGCCCCGCTCCTGGGCCGCCGGAATGGGACCGTCGCCGGAGCGGAGCTGTATGGAGACGAGGTTCGCGAGGTCGGGGTGCGTGACGGCGGGCGGATGGTCCTCGCCGCCCTCGTTGACGGTGGTGCCCGCGCCGCAGCACGCCGGGGTGCAGCGCAGCGCCTGCTCGGCCAGTTCCGAGAGCCTGCGCGCCGGGAGCGCGGATTCCGGTCCTTCCGTTTCGATCGGCATCGGCATCGGGGGGTGCCTCCTCGTTCCTCGTTCTGGTCGGGTTCCCGCTGACGCCTCCGGAAAACGGTGGCAGCCGATACGTTCGCCCCATGGCGGAGTCGGAACGGTTCAGTGAGGATCTGGCGGATTTCGTGCGCCGCGTCGCGGAGTTGAAGGCATCACGTGCCGTCCCCTCCGGTGACCTGCGCACCATGCTCGACGCGGCGCTCTTCGAACTGGACCACGTGGCCGAGCGGTTGTGGCCGGGCCTGGAGCGGCTGGTCAACAACGACGGCCCGGCGGCGGGCGCGCGGGCCGCGCGGGAGGAGCAGCGGCTGCTGCGCACCGTCTTCCAGCGGTTCCCGCTGCCGGTCGCGCTCGTCGACGGCGAGACGGTGGTGCGGCGCATGAACACCGCGGCGACGGACCTCACCGGGGTGCGCGGCGGGTACGCGACGGGACGGCCGCTCGCCGGCTTCCTGACGCCCTCGGACCGCTCCGCGTTCCGCTCACAGGCCGCGGCGGTCGCCCGCGGGGAGGGCGACCGGAGCATGACGGTGCGGCTGCAGCGCCGGCCGGGGCTGCCGGTGCGGGCGACCCTGACCGGGCTGCGGCCGGGCGACGAGCCCCGCACGGTGGTCCTGGTGGTGCTGCAGCCCCCGGGCACCCGGGATCCGCTGCCGCGCGGCGTGCGGGGCCGGGCGCCGGACCTCGCCGAGGCGACCCGGCACGCCGAACTCCTGGAGCTGGCGGACGCCATGACGGTCACGCTGCTCACGGGGGCGCCCGGGGATCCGGCGACGGTCCTGGCCCGCGTGGCCGAGGTGCTGCACGGCCGGTTCGCGGACTGGGTGATCGCCGACGAGGGCACGGCGGCCCCCCGGCGCCGCGCGGTCCTCGGCCCCGAGGGCGGTCCGGTCGCGGACGTCCTCGCGCAGGACCCGGCCGACTGCCCGCTGGTTCTGGAGACGGCCCGCTGCGCGACGTCCACGCTGCAGGTGCGGCCGGACCCCCCGGACAGCTTCGGCCGGGACGCGAGCGGCGCCCCGGTCCTGGTCCGCGCGAACGTCACGTCCCTGCTGTGCGTGCCGCTCGCGCCGCGTACGAACGGGCCCGACGGTCCCGTACAGGGGGTGCTCAGCCTGTTCCGGACCGGCGCGCGCCTCGCCTTCTCGATGGCGGAGGCGCGCGCCGTGGACGTGATGGCCCGGCACATCGCCCTGGCTATGCGGCGGCCCGGGTGACCTCGGTGTCGCCGCGGGCCGCCCCCTCGCGCCCGGCCGGGGCGGGGTGGCGGGCCGCTTCCCGCAGGACCTCGTCGCGCACCCGGCCGCAGCAGCGGCTGATCAGGCGCGAGACGTGCATCTGCGAGATGCCGAGGTGCTCGGCGATCCGGCTCTGCGTCATGTCGCCGAAGAACCGCATGTAGAGGATGGTCCGCTCGCGCTCGGGCAGCCGGGCAAGGCACGGTTTGACGGCCTCGCGGTCGACGACGACGTCGAGCGCGGGGTCGGCGCCGCCGAGGGTGTCGCGCAGCGCGTAGCCGTCGTCGCTGCCCGGGAGTTCGGCGTCCAGGGAGAGCGCGGTGAAGCTGTCGAGCGCCTCGAGTCCGGTCGCGGCGTCCTCCTCGCTCATCCGGGCCTTGTCGGCGATCTCGGCGATGGTGGGCGCGCGCCCCGACACCTGGGACAGGTCCTGGCAGGCGAACCGCACGCGGTTGCGCAGGTCCTGCACCCGGCGCGGCACGTGCAGCGTCCACATGTGGTCACGGAAGTGACGCTTGATCTCGCCGGTGACGGTCGGCACGGCATAGCTCTCGAAGGCGTTGCCGCGCTCGGGGTCGTACCGGTCGACGGCCTTGACCAGGCCGAGGGCCGCGACCTGGCGCAGGTCGTCGAGCGCTTCGCCGCGGTTGCGGAAGCGTCCCGCGAGCCGTTCGGCCATGGGCAGCCACGCCTGCACGATCTCCCCGCGCAGGGCGTCCCGTTCGGGTCCGTGCGGCATCTCGCACAGCCGCCGGAAGGCCGCGGCGGTGTCGGGGGCGTCGTCGTGCGGGTGCCGCTTCGGCCGGGAGCGCTGGGTGCGCTCGGGGCGCTGGGTGCACTGTGCGCGCTGGGGGCGTTCGGGACGTGCGGTGCCCTGGGGGCGGGCGTCGTCCTGGAGTCGTTCTTGGAATCGTGCTGCATCGGATCGCATGATGCTTGGCAACTCCCTTGTACCGGTGCCTGGTTGGACGGTCACCGTGGAAGGGGCGCGCGCGGAATCACCTGGGCACACCCGGTGAAGAAGCGGAGCCGCTCCCACGGACGTGCCTCCGGTCCGAAGCACTGCTCTTCCGCTTGCCCCGGGCTCCGCGGGACAAACGCCCCCACGCATGGGTCCGGCCCGAAGGGGTACTGCGGGCGGAGTGCCACACCATCACGCTCACCACGCGGGAAGGGCTCAGCACCATGGCCGAGTACGTGCGGGAAGTCATGACACCGGGAGTCGCCGCGGTCCGCCCCGACGCCTCACTCGTCGAGGCGGCGCAGCTGATGCGCGCCCAGGGCATCGGTGATGTCATAGTCACGGGCGGCGGTCAGGTCCTGGGCGTGCTCACCGACCGGGACATCACGCTGCGCGCCGTGGCCGACGGCGCGGATCCCCTGACCGTCAGCGCACAGGCCGTGTGCACGCCCAACCCGGTGGTGGTCGCTCCCGACGACCCGGTGTCGGACGCGGTGGGCCTGATGCGGGAGCACGCCGTGCGCCGCCTGCCCGTCGTCGAGGACGGCAGGCCCGTCGGCATGGTGAGCATGGGCGACCTGCCCCCTGAAGACCGAGATCCTGAACAGATCCCCCGAAAGGGACGTTGACGTATGCGTATCGCGTTTCTTGTCGCCCCCGAAGGCGTCGAGCAGGTCGAGCTGACCGACCCCTGGCAGGCCGTGGTGGACGGGGGCGGCGAGCCCGTCCTGGTGTCCACCGAGTCCGGCTCCGTGCAGGCGTTCCACCATCTGGACAAGGCCGACACGTTCCCCGTCGACCAGGTGGTCGGCGAGGTGGCCGCGGACGAGTTCGACGGCCTGGTGCTGCCGGGCGGCGTCGCCAACCCCGACCTGCTGCGCATGGACGAGAACGCGGTGGCGTACGTACGCGCGTTCTTCGAGCTGGGCCGGCCGGTCGCCGCGATCTGTCACGCCCCGTGGACGCTCATCGAGGCGGACGTGGTGCGCGACCGCACGCTGACGTCGTGGCCGAGCCTGCGCACCGACCTGCGCAACGCGGGCGGCACCTGGGTGGACGAGCAGGTGAAGGTCTGCGACGGCGGCCCGGCGACGCTGATCACCAGCCGCAAGCCGGACGATCTCAAAGCCTTCTGCGAGGCGTTCATGACGGAGTTCGCCCGGTCCGCGAGCCGGTAGCCGACTTGGGGCGGCCGGGCGGGCGCTAGGGAGTGCGGCCGAGCAGGCACAGGAGTTTGGTCTGGACGTCCGCCCCGGGCGGGGGCTGCACGGCCGGGCCGAACAGGCCGGTCTTGGTCAACTCGGCGGCGTACGGCGTCACTTCGCGCACCGCCGCGGCGACGAGGTCGTCCGGCAGCCGTTCGTCGGCGCCGATGGCCCGCGCCAGGTCCCAGCTGTGCACGACGAGGTCGGTGACCATCTGGGCGCAGTAGTCGCGCGCGGGCGTCTCGCCGTACGAGAGGTGCACGGTGCGCTCCAGGGCGCCCGGCTCGTCGAACGCGGCGTGGGCCGCCTCGGCCGCGGTGTCCCAGGAGGCGACCGGGTCGGCGCCGAGCATGTCGCCGTCGAAGGTGTCGCCGACGTCCTCGATGGCGGCGCCGTCGCGCACCAGGGGCGGGACCCAGAGCTGTTCCACGGCGAGGTGGTTGACGAGGTCGCGCACCGTCCACTCGGCGCAGGGCGTCGGCGCGTCCCACTGGCCCGCCCGCACGGTGTGCACCCGCTCGGTGAACAGGTCGAGGGCCCGGCCGTGCCGCCGCAGCAGCCGGGATCCGTCCATCACGCTCATGCCGCCTCCGTTCGCCTGCGCGTGGCGCGTCGCCGCGCGCACCTTCGAGTGTGGCCGCACGGCGCCCGGGAGGCAGCGGGAGGGGGGCCGGAAGAGGCGGGCCCGATGGCACGAGGGGGGATCACCGGGCCCGCGGTCCGAAAGCCGGCCCGGCGGGCTGCGCCGGGCCGGAAACACCGGAGATCCGTCCGCGGCCGACGCCCCGGGAGAAGGCTAGGGCTCCCGCGACGGCGACCGGCCCACCCGGTGCCGCCCTCACCCTAGGCGGGCACCCGGGCGCCCACGATCCGTTCGGCGCGGCGACTGTCCGCGGAACGCACCGCGTCCGCGCCCCGGCGCACCGGACCCCGGCCGACGGTGAGCGGCCCGGCGCCCCCTGGGACCGGACCTAGCTCCGCAGCGTCCGCGACGGCAGCTCCCCGAAGCGCGCCCGGTACTGCTCCGCGAACCGGCCCAGATGGGCGAAGCCCCAGCGGTGGGCGACCTCGCTCACACAGAGCTCGCCGGGAGCGGCCGCGCGCAGTTCGTCCCGCACCCGCTGCAGGCGTACGTCGCGTACGTACGCCATCGGGGACATCCCCACGTACCGCCGGAACGCCTCCTGCAGCCAGCGCACGCCGACGCGTGCCTCGGCGGCGAGCGCGGCGGTGGTGAAGGGGTGCTCGGGCCGCTGCAGCACGGCGTCCATGGCGCGCTTGACCGGGGCGGGCCGCAGCTGGCGCACGGGGTCGGTGAGCTGGTCGCGGTAGCGGTGTCCGGCGCAGAGCAGGAGCCCGTTCAGGATCGCCTCCTGAAGGGGCGCCGCGACCAGGGACCCGCTCAGCATCGGGGACTCGTCGAGCAGATCCTCGGCGACCGCGCGCACGAGCCGCGTCCAGCCCCGCCCGGGCCCCCGGCTGGTGTCGAAGCCCGGCTCGAAGGTCACCGGACCGCGGACCGGCCTGCCGAGCAGCCGCTCCAGGCTCTCCTCAAGGGCCACCCGGTCCAGCTTCACGGCGAGCAACCGGCAGTCGCCCGACCACCGGTCGACCGCGGTCTCGCCGACCGGCTGGTAGACGGCGGCGCTGTCGGGCAGGGTGAGCGTCGACGCGGCGGAGCCCTGGCGCCAGCTCATGTGGCCGCTCAGCGGGATGTTCACGTGGTACGCCCCGAGTTCCCCGACCCGCGCCCGCAGATCCGCGCCGCAGGTCAGTTTTCCTACGGTCAGCGCGCCGAACTGCCCGATGGTGAAGTCCGCCCGGAACGGCCGCGGCCCGTCGAGCACATCCAGGAAATTGCTGTAGTACGCGGCCTCGAGCAGCTGCCTGGCCTCGTCCACATCACTGGTCCCGAAGGACGTCCTCACAGCCACGGTCTCTCCAACTGCGCTGCGTACGGCGTGGTTTCGGCCACGCTACCGTCGTCGCTACCGAGCCCGCTCCACTCTTCGCTCGTCCCATACGGGCGCGGGGGTCTCGCGGACCCGGCCGTCGGCGCCGAACACGAGAAAGCGGTCGAACGACCGGGCGAACCAGCGGTCGTGGGTGACCGCGAGCACGGTGCCCTCGTACGCCTCCAGGCCCTCCTGGAGTGCCTCGGCCGACTCCAGGTCGAGGTTGTCGGTGGGTTCGTCGAGCAACAGGGCGGTGGCGCCCTCAAGTTCGAGCAGCAGGATCTGGAAGCGGGCCTGCTGGCCGCCGGACAGCTTCTCGAAGCGCTGCTCGGCCTGCGCGGTGAGTTCGTAGCGGCGCAGCCGGGACATCGCCGCGCCCCGGTCCTTCGCGTGCTCGCGCCACAGGATGTCGAGCAGGGTGCGGCCGAAGAGCTCGGGGTGGGCGTGGGTCTGCGCGAAGTGGCCGGGCACGACGCGGGCGCCGAGCTTCCACTCGCCCGTGTGCGCCACCGGGTTGTCGTGCTTGCCGGGGTCTCCCGCGAGGAGGCGCAGGAAGTGCGACTTGCCCGAGCCGTTGGAGCCGAGGACGGCGACCCGCTCGCCGTAGAAGACTTCCAGGTCGAAGGGTTTCATCAGGCCGGTCAGTTCGAGGTTCTTGCAGGTGACGGCGCGCACGCCGGTGCGGCCGCCGTGCAGGCGCATGGTGATGTCCTGCTTGCGCGGCGGCTCGGGCGGCGGTCCGGCCTCCTCGAACTTGCGCAGCCTTGTCTTCGCCGCCTGGTAGCGCGAGGCCATCTCGTCGCTGCGCTTGGCGTACTGCTGCATGTCCAGGACGAGCTTCTTGAGCTGGGCGTGCTTCTCGTCCCAGCGGCGGCGCAGCTCCTCGAAGCGCGCGAAGCGCTCCTGGCGCGCCTCGTGGTACGTCGCGAAGCCCGCGCCGTGCACCCACACCTCCGAGCCGCCGGGGCTCGGCTCGACGCTGACGATCTTCTCGGCGGAGCGGGCGAGGAGTTCCCGGTCGTGGCTGACGAACAGGACGGTCTTGCGGGTCTCCTTGAGGCGCTCCTCCAGCCAGCGCTTGCCGGGGACGTCCAGGTAGTTGTCCGGTTCGTCCAGGAGCAGCACCTCGTCGGTGCCGCGCAGCAGGGCCTCCAGGACCAGACGCTTCTGCTCGCCGCCGGAGAGCGTGCGCACCTCGCGCCACTGGGCCTTGTCGTACGGGACGCCGAGCGCGGCCGTCGTGCACATGTCCCAGAGCGTCTCGGCCTCGTACCCCCGGGCCTCCGCCCAGTCGGACAGGGCCTGCGCGTACTGGAGCTGGGCCTTTTCGTCGTCGACGGTCATGAGGGCGTGCTCGGCGCGGTCGACGGCCCCCGCCGCCTCGCGGATGCGGGGCTGGGCCACCGAGACCAGCAGGTCGCGCACGGTGGTGGTGTCGCGTACGGAGCCGACGAACTGGGGCATCACCCCGAGGCCGCCGGACACCGTGACGGTCCCGCCGTGCGGCTGGATCTCCCCCGCGATGAGCTTGAGCAGCGTCGTCTTGCCCGCGCCGTTCGCCCCCACCAGCGCCACCGACGAGCCCTCGCCCACGCGGAACGAGACATCACCGAGCAGCGCTCGCCCGTCCGGCAGGTAGTACTCGATGTGCGCGGCTTCCAGATGTCCCATGGGGGCGATTGTCCGTGCGGGCGTCCGACATCGGCAAACGGTTTGCCCGGGGGGCCGAGCCCACCGGCCCGTTGGAGGCGGCGGCCCGGGGGTACCCGCCCCGCATGACCTCTGACGCCGATCTTCCCCTGACCCTGGCCCGTGCGCCAGGGAACCGGCTGACCGCGCTGGACTACCGGGTCTTCGACGTGGTCGCGACGCGCCACTGGCCCGGCGCCGACCGGCTGCTGCCCCGGCTCAGCCACGCCGCGAACCACGGGCGGCTGTGGTTCGCCACGGCCGCGGCGCTCGCCGCGACCCGCAGGCCGCGGGCCAGGCGGGCCGCCG
>NZ_AOPZ01000238.1 GCF_000414115.1 Streptomyces aurantiacus JA 4570 | reverse complement strand
GCCCACGGCCCAAACCGCGGGTCCTCTTCCCGGGGAAAGCCGCTCCAGAAGGCGACGAAGACATTGAGGGAGATGAGTGTGGCGACGAGGATGGCGTCCTGAACGGCGCTGCGGCCCAACCATCGAATCGGCCCTATCACGCGGTCACCCTACTGTCGCCCGCGCGCCCCGGAAGCAGACCTGGTCCCTACGAAACAGCGGAGCGTACGAAAGTGGGTAGCGCGCCGCCGAAGTTGCAACCTTGGTCGCTTCCACTCCACCCGAACCGCTCTGCCTGCCTGGCCGCCCGGCTTGTTTGGCTGTTCCGGAACGAACAGCCAAGGGGCCCGGAGGAGCAGTGCCACACCAGACGCGGCAGTCACCACGAGACAGGCCGGAGGCGGTCCCCGACGCCGCCGCGCCGCGCCTGCTCTCGGCGCCGGCGCCCGGCCGCCGCCCGGACCGCCGTGCCGTCCACTGGTGGCTGACGCAGAACCTCCTGGTCGTCGTGCCGGTCCTCGCCGGGATCGCCGCCGCCCTCGCGCTGGTGCCGGACACCCCGTCCTGGCTGTGGCCCGCCTTCGCCGTCCTGTGCCCGCTGGGCGTGGCGTACGCGCTGCTCACCCCCTGGTACCGCTACCGCGTGCACCGGTGGGAGGCGAGCACCGAGGCCGTGTGCGCCACGTCCGGCCGGTTCATCCGTGAGTGGCGCGTCGTGCCGTTCACACGCATCCAGACCCTGGACACCAAGCGCGGCCCGCTGATGCAGCTGTTCGGCCTGTCCGCGGTGACCGTGACGACCGCCTCGGCGGCGGGCCCGGTCACCATCGACGGCCTGGACAAGGACCTCGCCGTCGCCCTGGTCCGGGACCTCACCGAGCGCGTCCGCGCCCTGCACGAGGACGGCACGTGAGCACACGTACGCCGCTGCTCGACGCGCCCGGAGGGCCCGACATGCCGCCGTCGCCCGCCGAACAGGCGTGGCAGCGGCTGCACCCCCGCATGATCGTGGTCAGCGTGAGCTGGCTCGTGGGCCCGGCGGTGCCGCTGCTCGGCGCCATCTTCGCGGCCCGTGACCTGCTCAACGCGCACGGCCTGATCGTGCTCGGCTCCTACATCGTGGTGGCCGGCGTGCAGGCCGGCCACGAGTGGGTGCGCTACCGCACCACCCGCTTCCGCATCACCGACGGCAAGGTCGAGCTGCACTCCGGGCTGTTCTTCCGTACCGACAAGTCGATTCCCCGCGACCGCGTCCGCAGCGCCGACCTGACCGCGAACCCCGTGCACCGCCTTTTCGGCCTCGCGGCCGTCAAGGTCGGCACCGGTGAGCACACCGCCCGCAGCGAGGACGACGAGCTGGTGCTCGACGGGATCTCGCGCGAGCAGGCCCTCCAGTTCCGGGCGCTGCTCCTGAGCCGGAGCGGGGCCACGAACCCCGACGGCTCCGCCGCGAGCCCGGCGCTGCCCGTGCCGCTCGCGCGCATGCGCTGGTCCTGGGCCAGGTACGCGCCGCTGACCGTCACCACCTTCGCCGGGGTGCTCGCCGTGGTCACCGGTGGCTCCAAGCTCCTCGACACCCTCGGCCTCGACCTCGCCGACAGCGGCACCGCGCGGGACGTCTGGGACTGGCTGTCCTCCGTGCCGCTCGCCCTGGCCGTCGCCGTCGTCACGGCGGCGCTGCTCGCCATCGGCGTCGCGGGCTCCCTGGTGACCTTCGCCGAGGCATGGTACGGATACCGCCTCGAACGCGAACCGGAAGGCTCCCTGCACCTCGTCCGCGGGCTGCTCACGTCCCGGTCGGTGTCGGTGGCCGAGCGGCGGATCTGCGGCGTCGAGCTCACCCGGCCGCTGCCGCTGCGCCTGCTCTCCGCGGCCCGCCTCAACCTCCTGGCCACGGGGCTCGGCGGGCACAGCGCCCGCTTCTCCAACCCGGCGCAGCTGATGCCCGCCGCGCCCCTCGACTCCGCGCACCGGATCACGGCGGACGTCCTCGACGAGACGTCCTCGCCGATCACCCAGGCAGCGCTGCGCGGTCACCCCCGGCCCGCCCTGCGCCGCCGCCTGGTGCGCGGATGCCTGCTGGCCCCGGCCGTGGCAGCCGCCCTGGCCGGGGCCGGCGCGGCGATCGGCCCGCTGCCCTGGTGGACCGTCGCCGCGGCCGCGCTGCTCACCGCCGCCTGCGGCGCCCCGCTCGCGTGGGACGCCTACCGCGGCCTCGGACACGCGCTGCACGGGGACTACCTCGTCGTACGGCAGGGCACGTTCGTCCGCCGCACGGTGGTGCTCCGGCGGGACCGGATCGTCGGCTGGACCGGCAGGCAGTCGTACCCGCAGCGGCGTGCCGGGCTGTGCACGCTGACCGCCACCACCGCCGCGGGCAAGGGCGCCGTCCGGATCCGCGATGTCGGCATCGCCGAAGGTCTCGGTCTCGCGGACGCGGCGCTGCCGGGCCTCCTCAGACCGTTCTGCGACCCGCCGTCGGCCGAGGACCACTAGAACCACCCGACCCGAGCCCGCACAAAAAGCCCTGGAAGCCCAAGTACTCCGGTGTGTTCCGGAGTGGAGGAAGGAACCGTGTTCAAAGCACTAGGACGTTTCGTCGTCGGCCACCGGTGGTTGGTGATCATCGGCTGGCTCATCGCCGGGGCGGCCGTGATCGGCTACGCCCCGTCGCTGACCACCACATCCGATCAGGCAGAGTTCCTTCCCAAGCACTACGAGTCGATCCAGGCGCAGAAGATCCAGGAGAAGGCGTTCCCGAAGGGCTTCAGCCCGTCGGCGATCGTGGTGTTCACGCGCGAGGACGGCAAGCCCCTGGACAAGGCCGACTCGGCCGAGGTCACCAAGGTCGGCAAGGCCATCGAGGCCAAGAAGTACGAGAAGGTCGAGCAGGTCGTCACCGCGCCGCCGTCGCCGCACAAGAAGGTGCAGACGGTGATGGTGTCGATGGCCGACGTGAAGGCGGGCGACAAGGGCCAGCAGCACGCGGTCGAGGACATGCGCGACGACCTCAAGCCGCTGGTCGCGGATTCGGGTCTGAAGGTGGGCGTCACCGGTGACGCGGCCACTCAGCTCGACAACGAGGAGGCGTCCAAGAAGGCCGACGGGCTGATCTTCATCGGCACCATCGTCCTGATCGTCGTCCTGATGACGATCATCTTCCGCAGTCCGACGATCACCGTCCTCACCATCGTCGGCATCACCCTGGTCTCCCAGATCGCCAACGGCCTCATCGCGATCTCCGCCAAGGAGTTCCACCTCAAGGCCGACAGCTCGGTGTCGTCGCTGCTGATCGTGGTGCTCTTCGGCGTCGGCACCGACTACATCCTGTTCCTGATGTTCCGTTACCGGGAACGGCTGCGGCTCGGTGAGGACCCGAAGACCGCGATGATCTCCGCCGTCGGCCGGGTCGGCGAGGCCATCGCCTCGGCCGCCGGAGCCGTCATCGTCTGTTTCCTGGCGCTGCTGCTCTCCTCGCTCAGCTTCCTGGTCTCGATGGGCCCGGCCCTGGCCATCGCCATCGGCGTGACCCTGCTCGCCAGTCTCACCCTGATCCCGGCGATCATCTCGCTGATGGGCACCAAGGTGTTCTGGCCCTCCAAGTCCTGGCAGCGGGAGCCGCGCGCGGCTCGCTTCGAGGCCGTGGGCAAGTCGGTGGCCCGCCGCCCCGGCCTGTTCGTGATCGGCTCCGGCCTCCTGATGATCGTCCTCGCGCTCGGCTCGTTCGGCTACAAGCCGACGTTCGCGAGCCAGGAGGACGAGAACTCCAAGAAGGAGTCGCAGGTCGCGCTGCACACCATGAGCAAGGACCTGCCGGCGGGCAGCACGAACCCGAGCACCGTCCTGATGCGCTCCACGAACGGCGAGAAGCTCCGCGACGCGGACATGAAGGCGTTCGTCGCCGACCTCAAGCAGGTCAAGGGCGTGGGCAGCGCCTCGCGCACCCAGGTCAGCAAGGACGGCACGACCGCCGAGTTCAACGCCGTCCTGACGATGGACCCCAACGGCCGCAAGGCGATGGACGTCGTACGCGGCCCGCTGCGCAGCACGGCGCACGAGGCGGCCCCGCCGGGCATCGAGACGAAGGTGGGCGGCGTCACGTCGGTGTTCGTCGACATCAACAAGGCCGTCAACCGGGACTTCTCCGTGGTCTTCCCGACGGCGGCCGCGCTCATCATGCTCATCCTCGGCCTGCTGCTGCGCAGCATCGTCGCGCCGATCTATCTGATGGTGTCGGTGGCGCTCGGCTTCGGTGCCACGCTCGGCGCCAGCGTGCTCCTCTTCCAGCAGATCCAGGGCCAGTCGGGCCTGACCTTCTTCCTGCCCGTCATCATGTATCTGTTCGTGGTCGCCATCGGGACCGACTACAACATCCTGATGGTGGCGCGCCTGCGGGAAGAGGCGAAGGAAGGACTCGGCCCGCGTGAGGCCACCGCCAAGAGCATCCAGCACGCGGGTCCGACGGTGGCCGCGGCCGGCGTGATCCTCGCGGGCACGTTCGCGTCGATGCTGCTCGCCAGCGATGTCTCGCTCGCCCAGATCGGGTTCGCGGTCGCCTTCGGCATCGTCATCGGGGCGTTCGTGATGGCGATGTTCTTCACGCCCGCGCTCACCGCCCTGTTCGGGCGGGCCGCGTGGTGGCCGCGCCGCATCAGGCCGGAGCAGCCGCAGCACGGTGGGCCCCCGTACGCCGGCCACCACCAGCAGCCGGTTCCGGCCCAGGGCGGCCGTGCCCCGTACGCCCCGCGCGGCCGGCGCGACTGACCAACCGACCCCCCACAAGAATCGGGCCCCACCGCGAAAAGCGGCGGGGCCCGATTCTTGTGGGGGATGTGGGGGGATCCGAAGTCGCGCTCTCTTCTGCTCCGCCTACTCGGCGATTTTCGTGCGGCCGACCCACCGCAGCTTCAACGGACCGGACGCACCGGATTCACCGTCATGCGCGGACGCGTCGAAGGGGACCGGTGCGTCGATGAACTCATAGTGCTCATAACCGTTTCCGAGCCGAATCTTGATCTTCTCAGCGGAGCAGATCACTTCATTGAGATCGGCGAGGACGACAGTTCCGGAAAGCGTGCTCGGACCGCCTTCGAGGTGGACGGAGTTCACTGTGATGGCGGAGATGCTGTTGTCGATTCCTCGCATGGGTCACCTCTCGTCTTGGCACCTCGGACGTGTGAGATTGTTCTGCGGTCACAAGGCGTTCCGATAGCCCCGCGGCACCCCTCAACAACCCCTATCGCCCTGCCGCTCCTAGGAGGTGGCGACCCGAACTTGTTCACGGTCGCACAGCTCATGGCTCGGGATCCGGGTGTCGGCCGAACCGCCCGCGAGCTCGCTGAACTTCTCCCCGAGGGGCTGGATGACGTTCTTCTCGACCTCGTAGTAGCTCGTGAGCGCCGACAGCGGCACCCGGCGCAGGTGCCACCGGCCCGCCAGGTCGCAGCCGATGGCCGGGTTGGGCGTGAAGTGGCCGGTCGTCCAGCCGTGGTGCTCGCCGTCGAGGGTGTGCTCAAGACGGAAGTGGTTGAAGAGGCTCTGCGCGGTGGCGCGCACCGTCTCGCCCGGGTCCAGCGGCATCGGGTCGGCCACGCCGAACCAGCACTCGGGCTCCCCGGCGTCCTTGACGTAGGCGTCGTTGAAGCCGAGCCACGGCCAGACGAAGGCGATGTGGCGGGCGTGCGCGGTGCGCACGTCGTCGGCCCGGTGTCCTTCGGGGATCCGGTCGGCGTCTATGTAGAACCGCCCGAGCCAGCTCGGCAGCCACAGGTAGTACGGGTACGAGCTGTCGTCGGAGAGTAGATAGCTGTTGGCATTCGAGAACAGTTCGTTCCCGGCTATCGGGCGCAGCCGCACCCCGTACTCGGGCAGGCTGAAACGCACGCTGAGGACTTCGAAGAACGACCGTACGTCCTGGAAGTAGGCGGACAACGTGTCATAGGCGCCCGCGGTTTCGGCGACGACATCTTTGCGGAAGATCATGGTTTCTCTCCGGCGTGCTAAGACATGTACGTGAACGCGACTGTAGATCACCAGAAAAGTGCGGTAAACCATGCAGTGGCAAACACGGAGGCGCCTGCGAGCACGCGAACTCACCGTCAATTTCCGGCCGTTCCGTGGCTCGATACCGCGATAGTAGGAGCCGGAATCGGCGGCTGCCTCCTGGCGTATCGCCTGGCACGCCGCAGGGAACGCGCGGGAGAATTCCGCCCCGAGCGGGTGGCGCTCTTCGAGCGCACGCACCGCGTGGGCGGCCGGCTGTGGTCGGTGCCGATGGCGGACGGGCTCCACGCCGACCTCGGGGCGATGCGCCTGCACCGCGGGCTGCGGCAGGTCCTCGACGTCGTCCACGAGGCGGGCCTCACGCCCGACCTCGTGCCCTTCGACTTCGGACGCCCCGAGAACCCGGTCCACGTACGCGGAGTGAGCCTGCGCCTGCGCCAGTTGACCGACCCCGTGGGACTTCCGTACGACCTGGCCGACGACGAGCGCGGCCTGAGCCCCGGCGACCTGGTCCTGCGCGCGGCGAACACGCTCGTCCCGGGCTTCACCGAGCTGCGCCGTTCCCACCACGAGGCGCTGGAGCGGGGCGACGCGCACCGGGCCGCGCGGGCGGCGACCGAATTCCGGCGGCGGTGCGACCAAGCAGTCGTCGGAGGTGTCCCGTTGAGGCAGTCCGCGTACGCCGAAGCGCTGCGGGCGGTGCTCGGCGCGGAGGCCGTCGCGCTCCTCCACGACACGGGCGGATACGACATCGGCTCCAGCGGCGAGAACGCCGCCGAACAGCTCGGCATCCTCTTCCGCACCCCGCCGCACGCCGAATATGTGACGCTGCGTCATGGCATGCAGAGCCTGCCGCGTGCCCTGTGCGACCGGTTCACGGCGGCGGGCGGCGGCCTCCGCCTCGGGCACCGCCTCCTGCGCGTCGACCGCGTGACGCCGGGCGACCCGGGCCACGCCCCGCCGGACGGCACCGCGCCCTCCGGCCCCGTCCGCTACCGCCTCACCTTCGCCCTGGAGGACCCCGAAGGCCGCGTCACCGGGCAACACAGCCACGTCCACGCACGCACCGTCGTCCTCGCTCTCCCGCAGGGCCCACTGCTCCGGCTCGACCAGGACGGGCTGCCCTTCACCCCCCGGCTGCGCGCGGACCTGGCGGCCGTCGAGGCCGTGCCCGCGCACAAGCTCTTCCTGCTGTACCGGACGGCCTGGTGGCAGCGGCTCGGCATCACCCGCGGGCGCGGCACGACGGACCTGCCGCTGCGGCAGCTCTGGTACGGCGGCACCTGCCCGCCGCCCGGCCCCGCCCGCGCCGAAGGACCGGCGCTGCTGCTCGCCGCCTACCCGAGCGGCCCCGCCACCAGGACGTGGGACGCCCTGCGCGCGCCCGGCGCCAAGGCCGAGCACGCCCACCGCCTCCTCGCGCGGATGCACGGCCTGCCGCACCTGGAGCCCCCGCTGTCCGCCCTCGCCCAGGACTGGAACAGCGCGCCGCACGACGGCGCGTGGCACGTGTGGCGGCCGGGGCACGACCCCGGCACCGTCGCACCCCGCGTCCGCACCCCGCTGCCCGGCGAGGCGGTGCACATCGTCAGCGACTGCTGGACGCCCGATCCCGGCTCGGTCGAGGGGGTCGTCGCCGGTGCGGAAGCGGTGCTCGCGGAGCGCTGGGGGGTGTGATCGACCACCGTCGCCGCCGGCGCGTACCGCACGGTAGATTCGGGATAGAGGTTCATCCGTCTACCGATTCCCGGTACACGGATTCATTCGGTTGTGGCGGTCTCACACAGGGTGGCGCCGCCGTGTGGTGTGGGTGAGGTGTGGTGGCATGTCCGGGCTGACGGCGGGAAAGGTCCTGCGGTTCGACGAGGTCCGCGGGTACGGATTCATCGCCCCCGAGGTGGGCGACGAGGACGTCTTCATGCACGCGAACGACCTGGTGGACGAGAAGTACCTCTACCAGGAGGGCAGCGAGGTCGAGTTCTTCCTGGAGATGGGGGACAAGGGACCCAAGGCGTCCCGCATCCGCCTGGTCCACCAGTCGAACTCGCACCAACTGCCGCGCGGCGGTCTGGCGGCGCGGTCCGTGCCCGCCCCGGCCGGCGAGCGGGCCGCCCCGGCGGCCGACGCGTTCACCCGGGACCTCACGGAGGCCCTGCTCGACTCGGTCGGCTCGCTGACGGGCGATCAGATCAAGCAGGTGCGGGCCTGCGTCGTCGACCTGGCGCGGGCGCGGGGCTGGGTCACCTCGTAACGGAACCGGGCGGCCCGGGCGGGCCCTTGGGGGCGCCCGGCCCGCGGAGGCGCTCGGCCCGTGGAGGCGCTCGGCCCATGGAGAAGCGTGGGTGGAGAGTGGAGAAGGGTGGAGGGAGCGGCGATGACGGGCAGTGACACCGGCAGGGACTTCGACATCCGCGACGACCGGGCCGCGGGCGCCCTGAACGCGGAGCAGGACGGCGAGACCGTCGGGCAGATCGCGTACTTCACGCTCAGCACGCCCGAGCCCGCGCTGGTGCCCGTGCACACCGAGGTGCCGCCCGCCCACGCGGGCCGGGGCATCGCGGGCGCCCTCGCCCGGGAGCTGTACGCGACGGCCGCCCGCGAGGGCCTCGCCGTCGTGCCGCTGTGCCCGTACGTCGCCAAGTGGGCCGAACGCCACCCGGCCGCCGCCCCGGTCCCGCCCGCCCCGCTCGTCGAGGCCGCCCTCGCCAAGGCCAAGGAGGACCCCTCGGCATGGTGACGCTGGCCCTGCTGCACACCTCGACCGCGCACGTCCCCGTCTTCGACGCGCTGCGCGACGCGGACCACCCGGGGCTCGCGCTGCGCCACTTCGTCCACGAGGACCTGCTCGCCCGCGCCCGCGCCGAGGGCCCGGACGCCGTCGCGGACGCCGTCCGGGCGGCGCTCGTCGAAGCCGCCGCCGGGGGAGCGGACGCCGTGCTGTGCACCTGCTCGACCATCGGCGGCGTCGCCGAGTCCCACGCCGCCGCCGTGGGCGTGCCCGTGCTCCGCGTCGACCGCCCGATGGCCGCCGCGGCGGTGCGGGCGGGCTCGTCCGTCGCTGTCGTCGCCACGGTCGCCTCGACGCTTGAGCCGACGTCCGCCCTGGTGGCGGAGGAGGCCGCCCGCGCCGGCCGCCCCGTCGACGTACGCACCGCCCTGGTGGACGGCGCTTGGGAGCGGTTCGAGGCGGGGGACCGGGAGAGGTTCCTGCGGCTCGTCGCCGACGCAGTCGAGGGGATCGCCGGATCGGTCGACGCCGTCGTCCTCGCGCAGGCGTCCATGGCCGACGCCGCCGACCGCGCGACCACGGCCGTGCCCGTGCTCGCCAGCCCCCGCACGGGCCTGCGCGCGGCCGCCCGGCTGTGCGGGCCGCGGAGGCCGGAACCGGCGGTGGATCAACCCCAGGCATGAGGCGGCAGCCGGTCGTCCGCCCTAGGGTTCGACCATGACCTCATCCGAAGAAGCCGTGATCAGTCCGACGGGCTGGGTGGCCCAACAGGCCCGTGTGTACGAGGAGTCGGGCGGCACCAAGGGCACCACCGTCCAGGGAGCCCCCTGCCTCCTGCTCGACTATCGCGGGCGCCGCACCGGGCAGTGGCGGCGCACCGTCCTCATCTACGGCCGCGACGGCGACGACTACCTGATCGTGGCGTCCAACGGCGGCGCCGACGAGCACCCGCTGTGGTACCTCAACCTGCGCGACGAGCCGGACGTCCGGCTGCGCGTGGGCACCGAGCGGTTCGACGCCCGCGCCGAGACCCTTTCGGCTCAGGACAAGGAACGCGTCTGGCCGCATCTCGTCGACGTCTTCGCCCCCTACGCCGACTACCGCCGCAAGACCAGCCGCGACATCCCCGTCGTGCGTCTCAGCCGCACCCAGGGCTGACCTCGGCCACCCGCGCCGCGCGGGCCCCCCGCGTCCACGCCTTCGGAGCAGTGGACGCGTGGACTCGCCGGGCGTGGGCACGCGAGGCGGGAGAGAGTGGAACCGGCCGGGCCCGGCCCTCCGCCGGCCCCGGCCACGATCCGCCTCCGACCCGCTGGAGGAACCAATGACCCACCCGTTCCCCGACCCCGTACCGCCCGGCCCCACCCCGGGCCCGCACCCGGGCCCCGGCCCCGGACCAGCACCCGGCCCCGGCCCGGCCCCCGACCCCGG
>NZ_AOPZ01000237.1 GCF_000414115.1 Streptomyces aurantiacus JA 4570 | reverse complement strand
GGGGGCGGAGCCCCCAGTTCGGGTTACGCGGCCGGGCGCCCCACCAGCATCGTGGGGGCGCCCCCGACCCGGGTGAGGAACACCGTGGCGGACCCAGGCCCCTGGGGCTTCACCTTGCGGCGGAGTTCCTCCGGTTCGACCGCCGAGCCGCGCTTCTTCACGGTGAGGACACCGACCCCCCGCTCCCGCAGCAACGCCTTCAACTTCTTGACGTTGAACGGCAGTTGGTCGGTGATCTCGTAGGCGGTGGCGTACGGCGTGGCGACGGCCGCGTCGGACGTGACGTACGCGATGGTCTCGTCGATGAGCCCGCCGCCGACGCGTGCGGCGACCTCGGCGACGAGGTGGGCGCGGATGACGGCCCCGTCGGGCTCGTACAGATAGCGCCCGACGGCCCGGACACCCGGGTCGGGGAGCATCGTGGCGAGCGGGGAGACCAGGGTGTCCCCGGCGGGCAGCAGCGTGGCCCGGTGCGAGGCGGGCGCGCCGCCGCCGAACCAGAGGACGGCCTCCTTCACGTCACCGCCGTCCGAGATCCACTCGGCCTCCGCCTCGGCGGGCACGGCGTCGTGCGGAATGCCGGGGGCGATCTTCAGGGCGGCGCGCGGCGCCTTCCGGGCGGCCTCGACGGCCCAGGAGAGCGGCGGCGAATACGCCTCGGGGTCGAAGATGCGGCCGCGCCCGCCGCGCCGGGCGGGGTCCACGAACACGGCGTCGTGCGAGGACGTGTCGATGTCCGTGACGTCCGCCTCGCGGACGTCGATGAGGTCGGCCAGGCCCAGGGCTTCGGCGTTGGCGCGGGCGACCGCGCAGGTCAGCGGGTCACGGTCGACGGCCAGGACGGCGACCCCGGCGCGCGCGAGCGCGATCGCGTCGCCGCCGATGCCGCAGCAGAGGTCGGCGACGGAGCGCACGCCGAGGGCCTTGAAGCGCCGCGCGCGGTACGTCGCCACGGACGTGCGCGTGGACTGCTCGACGCCGTTCGGCGTGAAGAACATGCGGGCGGCGTCCGCGGCGCCGAACTTCGCGACCGCCCGCTGCCGCAACCGCGCCTGCGCGAGCGCGGCGGACACCAGCTCGGCGGGGTGATCGCGGCGCAGCCGGGTGGCGGCCGCCAGCTCCTGGCTCGGTTCGACGTCCCGTACGGCTTCGAGGAGGGCGCGGCCCTCGTCGGTGCGGAGCGCGGCGAAGGAGGCAAGCGGATCGTTCACGCCGCCCATTGTGGGCCAGTCGGTGGAAGGTGCGCGTACGGCGGCGGTGTCGGCCCGGCGCGCGACAGCCGGACTGCGAGGATCCGGCGCCATGCGACTAGTACGACAAAACGAACAATCCGCGCGGAGGCCGGGGAAGAGGCCGGCGAAGGGCAAGCTCGCCGCCGGGGCCCTCAGCGCCGCCGTCGTCGCCACCGCCATCGCCTCCGGCTGCGCCTCCGACGCCGACGGGCGCGCCGGCGCCCACGGCCCGCCCGCCGACGCGATGCGGGAGTACGCCGACGACCTCCGGGCGAAGCAGGCCGCGCGGGCCGCCGCGGCCAAGCGCTGGGGGCTCACGAGCACCCCGCTGGCCGCGCCGCCCGCGCCCGCCGTCAAGCCGCGCCTCACCACCCGCAAGGGCTTCGAGGTCGAGGGGCAGGCGCAGTTGCCGCCGGTGTTCACCACCATCCCCACCAAGGACAAGGTCGTCTTCCTGACGGTCGACGACGGCGCCGAGAAGGACCCGGCGTTCCTGCGGATGATGACCGACCTGAAGATCCCGTACACCGCGTTCCTCAGCGACTACCTGGTCAAGGAGGACTACGGGTACTTCAAGCGGATGCAGAAGCGTGGCGTCGTACTGAACAACCACACGCTCAACCACCGCTATCTGCCGGGGCTCTCCTACGAGGGGCAGCGGCGGGAGATCTGTGGGATGCAGGACTTGATCCAGAAGCGGTACGGCAAGCGGCCCGAGCTGTTCCGGCCGCCGTACGGGAACTACAACCGCGACACCCTGCGCGCCGCGAAGACCTGCGGCGTCAGGGCGGTGCCGCTGTGGGCGTCCGAGGGCTTCGCCGACCACATGGAGTGGCGCGAATGGGACAAGGACCTGCACCCGGGCGACATCATCCTCACGCACTTCCGCGGCCGCGAGGACTGGAAGGGCACGATGCCGGACATGGTCCGCACGGTCCTGAAGACGGTCACGGCCAAGGGGTACGCCGTGGCGCGCCTCGAGGACTACCTGTGAACCGGCCCGCGCGGGGCCGCGGGCCCGCGCGGGCCCGGATGGCGGCCGCGGCCGCGGCGCTGTTCCTGCTCACCGGCTGCGCGCAGTCCGTCGACCCGATCGAACGGCTCGGACGCAAGGCGGCCGAAAAGATGCCCTCGAAGAAGGCCGGGCCCTCACCGGGCTGCGTGCGGCCGGGCACGGACGCGCGGGCCGAGCGCCCCGGAAGCGGGCGGAGCCCCGGCGCGGCCTCGCCCCACGCGGAAGCCGGCGCACACCCGGAAGCCGGTGCCCGCGCGGGAGCGGAACCAGGCGGGCGGGTGGGACCCGACACGCGGGCGGAACCCGGCGCGCGGCCCGGACGTTGTCCGGGCGCGGGACCCGCGGCCCCGGCCCCGGCGCCCCGCGCCGACCCCCCGTAAAGCCGCCGCATTGGCACTCCGCTTGACCGAGTGCTAATCGTCGTCCTAGTCTCGGGCCTGGCACTCCCCACTGGAGAGTGCCAACAGCGACGGGCAGGTCCGGCACCCGCGACGACGGATCGACCTGGTCGCCACCTCAGATCAGTTAACCCCGCGAGATCTCCGAAGGGGGAGGTCGGATCGTGACGACCGCCAGCTCCAAGGTTGCCATCAAGCCGCTTGAGGACCGCATTGTGGTCCAGCCGCTCGACGCCGAGCAGACCACGGCCTCTGGCCTGGTCATCCCGGACACCGCGAAGGAGAAGCCCCAGGAGGGTGCTGTCCTCGCCGTCGGTCCGGGCCGCTTCGAGAACGGCGAGCGCCTGCCGCTCGACGTGAAGGTCGGCGACGTCGTGCTCTACAGCAAGTACGGCGGCACCGAGGTGAAGTACAACGGCGACGAGTACCTCGTCCTCTCGGCCCGCGACGTGCTCGCGATCATCGAGAAGTAATCGAGAAGTAGTCGTACCTGCTTCATCTGCAGATTTTTTGCTTGCGCTGCGCCCCTGGTCACCCCGCTGATTGCCGGGCGGCGAGGGGCGCGATGCGTTTGCTGCATGTTTCCCGGGGGTTCCCCCCGGACCCCCCGAGTTTCCGAGAGGGCTGAACCGCTCCCATGGCGAAGATCCTGAAGTTCGACGAGGACGCCCGTCGCGCCCTCGAGCGCGGCGTCAACAAGCTTGCCGACACGGTCAAGGTGACGATCGGCCCCAAGGGTCGCAACGTCGTCATCGACAAGAAGTTCGGCGCCCCCACCATCACCAACGACGGTGTCACCATCGCCCGCGAGGTCGAGGTCGAGGACCCGTACGAGAACCTCGGCGCCCAGCTGGTGAAGGAGGTGGCGACCAAGACCAACGACATCGCGGGTGACGGCACCACCACCGCCACCGTGCTCGCCCAGGCCCTGGTCAAGGAGGGCCTGCGCAACGTCGCCGCCGGTGCCTCCCCGGCCGCCCTGAAGAAGGGCATCGACGCCGCGGTCAAGGCGGTCTCCGAGGACCTCCTCGCCACCGCCCGTCCGATCGACGACAAGTCCGACATCGCCGCCGTGGCCGGGCTCTCCGCCCAGGACCAGCAGGTCGGCGAGCTCATCGCCGAGGCGATGGACAAGGTCGGCAAGGACGGTGTCATCACCGTCGAGGAGTCCAACACCTTCGGTCTGGAGCTGGACTTCACCGAGGGCATGGCCTTCGACAAGGGCTACCTGTCGCCGTACTTCGTGACGGACCAGGAGCGCATGGAGGCCGTCCTCGAGGACCCGTACATCCTCATCCACCAGGGCAAGATCTCCTCCATCCAGGACCTGCTGCCGCTCCTGGAGAAGGTCATCCAGGCCGGCTCCTCCAAGCCGCTGCTGATCATCGCCGAGGACGTCGAGGGCGAGGCCCTGTCGACCCTGGTCGTGAACAAGATCCGCGGCACCTTCAACGCCGTCGCGGTGAAGGCCCCCGGCTTCGGCGACCGCCGCAAGGCGATGCTCGGCGACATGGCCACCCTCACCGGCGGCACCGTCGTCGCCGAGGAGGTCGGCCTCAAGCTCGACCAGGTCGGCCTGGACGTGCTCGGCACCGCCCGCCGCGTGACGATCACCAAGGACGACACGACCATCGTCGACGGCGGGGGCAACTCCGGTGACGTCGAGGGCCGCATCGCGCAGATCAAGGCCGAGATCGAGGCCACGGACTCCGACTGGGACCGCGAGAAGCTCCAGGAGCGCCTCGCGAAGCTGGCCGGCGGCGTGTGCGTCATCAAGGTCGGCGCCGCCACCGAGGTGGAGCTGAAGGAGAAGAAGCACCGTCTGGAGGACGCCATCTCCGCGACCCGCGCCGCGGTCGAGGAGGGCATCGTCTCCGGTGGTGGCTCCGCGCTGGTGCACGCCGCGAAGGTGCTCGAGGGCAACCTCGACCTGACCGGCGACGAGGCCACCGGTGTCGCCGTCGTCCGCCGCGCCGTCGTCGAGCCGCTGCGCTGGATCGCCGAGAACGCCGGCCTCGAGGGCTACGTCATCACCACCAAGGTGGCGGAGCTGGACAAGGGCTTCGGCTTCAACGCCGCGACCGGCGAGTACGTCGACCTGGTCAAGGCCGGCGTCATCGACCCGGTCAAGGTGACGCGCTCCGCGCTGGAGAACGCCGCGTCCATCGCCTCCCTGCTGCTCACGACCGAGACGCTGGTCGTCGAGAAGCCGGCCGAGGAGGAGCCCGAGGCGGGCCACGGTCACGGTCACTCGCACTGACCC
The DNA here is from genome assembly GCF_000414115.1 of Streptomyces aurantiacus JA 4570. GTDB lineage: Bacteria > Actinomycetota > Actinomycetes > Streptomycetales > Streptomycetaceae > Streptomyces > Streptomyces aurantiacus_A. The sequence continues at coordinate 4,985 of NZ_AOPZ01000237.1, read as the reverse complement.
GAGCCGTCGGCTGACCTGAGCGGTCGCTGAGGCCCGACTCCCCGTCGCGGGGGGTCGGGCCTCGGTCGTTCCGGTTTCCGTCTCGCGGCTTCGCGTCTGCCTGGTGCTGTCGCGTTGCCGACTGCGGGGCGTGGTCCGTCCTCGCGCAGTTCCCCGCGCCCCTTTGGGGCGCGTGCCTATTGGGGCGCGTTCCTACTTCGGGCCGTACTTCCGGCCCGTCCGTGACGTCACGCCGCCGATGAGTGCCCTCGGCGTCACCTTCACCAAGCCCATCATGGCCTTGTACCTCGGGTCCGGAACGGACAGGGACTTGCCGCGGGCCAGGTCGGCCAGGGCCGCCTTGACCAGCTTGTCCGCGTCGAGCCACATCCACTTGGGGATGTTGTCGGTGCCCATGCCGGCCCGCTCGTGGAACTCCGTACGGACCAGGCCCGGGCACAGCGCCATCAACCGCACCCCGGAGCCCTCCAGGTCCCGCGCCGCGCCCTGCGTGAACTGCACGACCCACGCCTTGGACGCGCCGTACGTCCCGCGCGGCACGAACGCCGCGACCGAGGCGACGTTGACCACGCCGCCGCGGCCCCGCTCGCGCATGGCCTCCGTCGCCGCCGACGTCAGCCGGAGCACCGCCTCGCAGTGCACCTTCAGCATCGTCAGCTCGTCGGCGAGCGGGACCTCCAGATAGCGGCCCTTGTTGCCGAAGCCGGCGTTGTTGACCAGCAGGTCGACCCCGTCACGACGGCGGGCGAGGCGCTCCTCGACGGCCGCGATGCCGTCCTCCGTGGAGAGGTCGGCGGTCAGCACCTCCGCCTCGATGCCATGCCGGTCGTGCAGCTCGGTCGCCTGCTCCCGCAGCCGTTTCGTGTCGCGCGCCACCAGGACGAGGTTGTGGCCGTCGGCGGCCAGGCGCCGCGCGAAGGCCGCGCCGATGCCCGCGGTCGAACCCGTGATGAGAGCCGTAGTCATGGACCAAGGCTAGTGAGGACCGGACCGTCCCCGCGCCACGAGCCCGGCCCCGGGCGCCCGGCGCGGCACCGACCCGGCGTCAGCTTCCTTGCTGCCCAGTGGTCTTGAGGTACTTGAGTGCCCTCGCCGTCGACTCGGGGTGCAGCGCGTCCCCGGCGTCGAGGAGGCGCGGCAGCAGCGTCCGCTCCGTCGTCACCGCCCGGAACTGCAGGGCGACGGTGATCTCGTGGTCCGGGCGGTGCACGATCTCGACCTGGTCGCCCGCCCGGATCTCGCCGGGCTCGAGGACCCGCAGATAGGCGCCCGGCAGCACGGTCTGCGTGAACCGCCGCACCCAGCCCTTCTCGCCCACGTGGCCCTGGAACGTACGGCACGGGATGCGCGAGGAGGTCACCTCGAGGAGCAGGTCCGGGCCGACGCGCCAACGCTCGCCTATCCGCGCACCGTTCACGTCCACCCCGGACGTCGTGAGGTTCTCGCCGAAGCCGCCGTTGCGCAGCGTCCGGCCGAGCAGCCGCTCCCACTCGTCGAGGTCCTCGCGCGCGAAGGCGTACACCGCCTGGTCGTTGCCGCCGTGGTGGCTCAGGTCGCAGATGGTGTCGCCGCTGAGGCCGCTGCCGCCGGTGCCCTTCGGCCCTGGCGCCGTCACCCGGACGGCCCCGTCGACGGGTTCCTTGTCGATCCCTGTTCTTCCGCCGGGGGTATCGGTGTAGTCGACGGACTTGGCGCGGCCCACGTTCACGGAGAGAAGCTTCATGCCGCAAAGGCTAAGCGAGCGCTCCTCAAAGCCGCCACGCAATATTGGGCGGCAGGCCCAAGCGTCGCTTATGCTCGCCTCATGATCGAGGCCCGTCATCTCCGTGTCCTGCGCGCCGTGGCCGCCACCGGCTCCTTCTCGGCGGCGGCCCGCGAGCTCGGCTGCACCCAGCCCGCCGTCAGCCAGCAGATGAAGGCCCTCGAGGCGTCGGCGGGCACGCCGCTGCTGATCCGCACCGGCCGCGAGATGCGCCTCACGCAGGCGGGCGAGGCCCTGGTCCGGCACGCCGCGGGCATCCTCGCCGGGCTCACCGCGGCCGAGGAGGAGGTCGCCGCCATCGCGGGGCTGCGCGCGGGCCGCGTCCGCCTCGTCTCCTTCCCGAGCGGTTCGTCCAGCCTCGTGCCCGGCGCGCTCGCCGCCCTGCGCGCCGCGCACCCCGGCACTCGCGTCTCCCTGGAGGAGGCCGAGCCGCCGCGCTCGGTGGAGATGCTGCGCGAGGGCGACTGCGACGTGGCGCTCGCCTTTCGGTACGCGGGAGCCGCGGGGGCGGAGGAGTGGGAGGACCTGGTCGTGCGGCCCCTGCTCGCCGACCGGCTCGTCGGCCTCGTACCGGAGGAGCACCGCCTGGCGAAGGCGCGGAGCGTGACGATCGGTGAGCTGGCCGACGAGTCGTGGATCGCGGGCTGTCCGCGCTGCCGGCGGCAGTTGGTGGAGGTTTGCGAGAGCGCGGGCTTCGTCCCCCGCATCGACTTCGCCACGGACGACTATCCGGCCGTGGTCGGCCTGGTCGGGGCGGGGCTTGGCGTCGCGGTGCTGCCCGAGCTGGCGATCGAGTCGGTACGTCCGAAGGGGGCCCGCGCGGTGACGGTGGAGCCGGCCGTGCGGCGGGAGATCGTCGCGCTCACTCTGCCGGACCTGGCGCAGGTGCCGGCGGTCGCGGCCACGCTCGACGAGCTGGCGCGGGCCGCGGCGCGCTGAGCGCGGCCGTGCGGGGCTGAGCCCGCCGGTGCGTAGCGGAGTCGTGCGGGGCTTGGCCCGCCTGTGCAGAAACGTTCCTTCAGGGGGCGGCGCCGCCGCCCGCGGTGGTGACCAGGCGGTTGCGGGCCCGGCCCATCAGTTCCTCGCGCTCGTCCTCGGTCAGTCCGCCCCACACGCCGTACGGCTCGCGCACCGCGAGCGCGTGCGCGGCGCACTCCGCGCGCACCGGGCACCGCATGCAGACCTCCTTGGCCGAGTTCTCGCGCGCGCTCCGTGCCGCGCCGCGCTCGCCCTCCGGGTGGAAGAAGAGCGAGCTGTCCACCCCGCGGCAGGCCGCGAGGAGCTGCCAGTCCCACAGATCTGCGTTCGGTCCGGGAAGGCGGGAGAAATCTGCCATTGCGTGTCTCCTGGTTGCCGTTCTGACGCCGATACGGTGCCCATGACCGTACATCTACTGTCTAAGGAGATGAAAATATGACTCATTGCGAATCTAGCCACAGACACCAGGAAAAGGGAAGAAAAGCCGCTAAATGGGGCATAGCTCTTGACTGAGCCGGTCGGGTGCCGGTCGGGAGCCGGTCGGAGCCCGGTGGGCGGACGCATCCGTCCGCGCCTTCTGTGCCGTGTCCGCGCCCTCACGTAGAGTGCCGAAGGTGGCTGTCTGACCCCGTAACTCTTTCGAGTGACCGTCGTTGAGAGTGCGGAGGCGGTTGAAAGAACAAGCGCTCGGGCAGGTGTCCGAGTGCGTCAACCGCACAGGTGACGACTTGTACCAGCCTGGAGGCTCAAGGTGACGCGCATCAGCTGCGGAGGACGGCCATGACATCCGTCCTCGTCTGCGACGACTCCCCGCTCGCCCGAGAGGCGCTGCGCCGCGCGGTCGCGACCGTGCCCGGCGTCGAGCGCGTGACGACAGCGGCCAACGGCGAGGAAGTCCTCCGCCGCTGGGGCGCCGACCGCTCGGACCTGATTCTGATGGACGTACGCATGCCCGGACTGGGCGGCGTGGAGACCGTGCGGCGGTTGCTCTCCGCCGACCCCGGAGCGCGCATCATCATGCTCACGGTCGCCGAGGACCTGGACGGGGTCGCCCTCGCGGTCGCCGCCGGGGCCCGCGGCTATCTGCACAAGGACGCCTCGCGCGCCGAGCTGCGCGCGACCGTCACACAGGCCCTCGCCGACCCGACCTGGCGGCTTGCCCCGCGCCGGCTGCGCTCGGCCGAGATGGGCGCCGCGCCCACGCTCACCGCGCGTGAGATCCAGGTCCTCGAAGGGATGAGCCACGGCCGGTCGAACGCCGAGATCGGCCGCGAGCTCTTCCTCTCCGAGGACACGGTGAAGACGCACGCCAGGCGCCTGTTCAAGAAGCTCGGCGCCTCGGACCGGGCGCACGCGGTGGCGCTCGGCTTCCGTTGGGGTCTGGTTCGCTGAGCGGGCTCTGGCGGGGGCATGGTGTTTCCCGCCCGCCGTGCGGCGGGCGGGGCCATGGAGGCCCGTCAGCGCCCTCCTCGGGAGCGGCTTGTGGCGCTTCGCCGCCGATGCCGCATCCTTGAGGTGTGGAGTTCCTTGGGGACGAGTCGGCCGAGCGGGAGGGGAGGGTGCGGGAGATGAGTTCCAGCGCACCCGCTCATAACGCTTCAGTGCACAACAACGGACGCGGTGCCACGGATCCGTCGGCGCCAAGGCACCATGGACCGATGCGCGATGACAAGACGACGGTGATCGGTGCCCTCGTCCTACGCGCCGTCGAGGGGGACGAGCAGGCCACACACGACCTGTTGGCCCACGTCCACCCGCTCGCGCTGCGGTACTGCCGCACCCGGCTCTCCCGACTTCCCGGGGACGCGCGGCACTTCGTCGAGGACCTCGCGCAGGAAGTCTGCGTCGCCGTGCTGCTCGCGCTGCCGCGCTATCGGGACACGGGGCGGCCCTTCGAAGCCTTCGTCTTCGCGATCGCCGCGCACAAGGTCGCCGATCTGCAGCGGGCCGCGATGCGGCATCCCGGGTCGACCGCCGTGCCCTCGGACGAGATGCCCGAGCGGCCGGACGACTCGCTCGGGCCCGAGGAGCGGGCGCTGCTCAGCAGTGACGCCGAGTGGGCCAAGAAGCTGCTCGCCAACCTGCCGGAGAATCAGCGGGAGCTGCTGCTGCTGCGCGTCGCCGTCGGCCTCACGGCCGAGGAGACCGGGCAGATGCTCGGCATGTCCCCCGGCGCGGTCCGGGTGGCCCAGCACCGGGCGCTCAGCCGCTTGCGCGCGCTGGCGGAGCAGTAAGTCTTCCCCCA
>NZ_AOPZ01000236.1 GCF_000414115.1 Streptomyces aurantiacus JA 4570 | reverse complement strand
GCCGGGAACGGCGGGAGCGCGCAAGGGGCTTCGACCGGCACCGGCACCGGCACTGGTACCGGGGCCGCCGGGAGCGGGACCGGAGTCGGCTCCGGCGCCGGGGTGAGTGAGCGCGGTGCCGGTGGAACCGGTGGCTCCGGGGGTGCTGCCTCCGGAGCGGCGAGCGGGGCTGTCGCTTCTGGCCCGACTGCGTCCGGTGCGGCTGCTTCTGGCACGGCGGCTTCGGGCGCGGCTGCGTCCGGTGCGGTCGGCGCGGGTGACCGCACCGCCGGGGCGGGCGGGCGTGCGGCTGGTGCTGGTGCTGGTGGCGGTGTCGCGGGGCGGGCCGGTGGGTCCGGCTCGGGTACGGGCTCGGCCTCGGGTGCGGGTGCGGCCTCGGGTGCGGGCGCGGCTTCCGGCGGCGTGGGCGCCGGGGTGGCCGCCGGTGCCGGAGCGGGCTCCGGAGCCGGGATGAACTCCGGTGCCGCGGGGACGGGTTCGCACGGCGGGGCGCGGATCCCCGCGCGGCCCGACGGGCCGCCCCCGGCGCCGAGACCGCCCGCCCGGGCACCGCTCACGGATGTGGTGCCGCGGCGCACGCTGGTGATCATCGCGGTGGTCGTCGTCCTCGCCGTGCTCGGTACGGTCCTCGCGTTCGCGCTCAACGGCGACGAGGCCGACAAGGGCGGCAAGAGCGGCGGCGACACATCCTCGTCCAGCGGCGCGACCGCGGGCGGCGACGGCAGGGAGAAGGACGCCGCGAAGGAGAAGGACTCCGGCGGTTCCGGCAAGGACGACAACTCAGGCTCGGGCTCCGGCGACGGCAAGGGCAAGGAGCAGGACGACAGCTCCGGTTCGGGCTCCGGCAAGGACGACGACGCCGGGCAGGGCTCGTCCATCGGCGGCGGCGACAAGGGCGACGGCGCCGAGGAGACGTACAAACACTCCCAGGGCTTCTCGATCGGCCTGCCCAAGGGCTGGAAGTTCAGCTCGACCGACCGCGCGGGCGCCCGCTTCACCGGGCCGAACGGGCAGAAGCTGCTCATCGGCTGGACCACCACGCCCAAGGACAACCCGGTGGCCGACTGGAAGAACCAGGAGCTCGGCATGCGCCGGGCGCAGTACGACCGGATCCGCATCGAGAAGGTCGGCTTCCGCGGCTGGAACACGGCGGACTGGGAGTTCACCTACGTGGACGGCGGCACCAAGTACCGCTCGGTGGACCGGGGCTTCGTCGTCAACGGCGGCCTGGGCTACGGAATGATGTACACCGCGAAAGCGGACGACTGGGACAGCGAGCAGCGTCGTACGGCCTGGCGGACGTTCACACGGACCTTCGAGCCGAAGAAGTGAGATCTCGCATCCCCTCAATACGGTTCGGTTGTGGCACGTATCGTGAGTGCTTGCGGAGGGTAAGCAGCCGCAACGAGCCGTAAGACGAACGGAATTGACCACCGGGCGGATGGGGGAGGCATCGTGGACGACTATGCGGGACGGGTACTCGCCGACCGCTACCGCCTGCCGCTGCCCCCGGCCGACGAGTACGAACTCGCCGAGACCCGCGCGTTCGACACCTACTCCGGGCAGGAAGTCCTGGTCCGGCAGGTGCCGCTGCCGGAGATCGTCGAGGCGGAGGTGCTCGGCGAGGGAGTACTCGGCGACGAGGCGTACGGCGACGGCGATCTGAGCGATGTGCTGCCCGGCGGGCTGCCCGACGGGTTCCGGAGCGCGCGCGGGAGCGCGGGCCGTGGGGGCGCCCGGCGCGCGGGGTCGCGCGCCACGCGCAGGCCGAGCGACCCGGCCGTCCTGCGCGCCATCGAGGCCGCGCAGGCCGCCGCGCGCATCCCCGACCACCCGCGGCTCGACCAGGTCTTCGACGTGTTCGCGGAAGACGGCTCGCTGTGGATAGTGAGCGAACTGGTGGCGGCCCGGCCGCTCGCGGCGTTACTCGCCGACCGCCCGCTGAACCCGTTCCGCGCGGCGGAGGTCGCGGCGGACGTCGTCACGGCCCTGCGGGTGCTGCACGCGCACGGCTGGGTGCACCGGAACATCACCGCGCGCACGGTGCTCGTCTGCGACGACGGGCGCGTGATGCTCACGGGGCTCGCGGCGGGCGCCGCGGAAGAGGCGTTGTGCGGGTACGACCCGCGGCCCGAGGAGGACGACTTCGCGGGCTTCACCGAGCCCGCGGGGGTCGACCCGGCCGGCCGGGTCGACCAGATCGAACAGACGGGTGTCGCGGGCGCCTTGGGGCCCGGGGCGTCCGAGGAGCCTGGTTCCGAGTACGGGGACGCCGAGTACGGGAACGCTGAGTACGAGGATTCCACGTACGGCGGCGCGGAGTACGGGGCGGACGACGAGTACGGCGAGGGCTCCGCGTACGACGAAGGCTCCGCCTATGGTGAAGGCTCCGCCTACGGTGAACGCTCCGCTCGCGGTGAGTACGACGCGTACGGAGAGCACGGCGAGGCCGTGGAAACCGGTGGCGGCAACGGATCGCGTGGGCGCGCCGCGATCGAGGCGGCACGGAGCGCGGACGACGGCGGGACCGAGGCGTACGGCACGTCCGAGGCGTACGGCACGTCGGCGGGATACGACACGGCTGACCGAGACCTGCGAGCCGCGCGGGCCGGGGCCATCGCCGCGTACCGGGCGGGCGCGGCGCGCGCCGCGGCCCGGGTGAGTGAGGCCGAGCACGGCGAAGCGGCGCGTGGCGGGGGCCACGCTGCCTACGGCCCCGAAGACGCTGACGGAACGGGTGGTTCCGGCCCCGGTGGCCCCGTAGGGCACATCCCGGATCCGTACGGCGTACGGGAGCGGCAGAAGACGCCGTGGCACGGGGCCGTGCCGAGGGGCGGGGGAGCGCCCGCCCATGGCACGGAGAACGCCCCAGTCACCCAGGCCCCGCCGAACCCCCAGGCCCCGCCCAACTCCCAGACCCCGCCCAACACCCGCACCACGCCGCCGAACCCCTGGGCCACGCAGAGCGCCCGGACGACAGCGGGCGAGCGGGGCGGCCGAGGCGCGCCCCCGGACCCTCTTGCCCAGCAGGTCCCGCCCGCCCGGCAGCATGCGAACCCGCCCGCGCCGGGCCGCCCTTCGCCGAGTCACCCCGCACCCGGCGGCCACGCCGCACACGACCTCGCCAAGGGCACCGCCCCCGGGCACGCCGCCGCCCCCGACGCCAACACCCGCCCCCGCGAAGGCGGCTGGGGCGACCCCGCCGGGGAGCCCAGGGCGCGGCGCGGGCCCACCACCGCGCTGGCCGCCGAGCGGGCCCGGCACGCGCGGATGACCGTCGTCGGCCCCGTCACCGAGCGGTGGGCGCCGGAGCAGGCCGGTCCTGTGCACGAGAACTGGCAGCTCGCCGCGCCCATCGGGCCCGCCACCGACCTGTGGGGCCTCGGCGCGCTGCTGTTCCGCGCGGTCCAGGGCCACGCCCCGTATCCGGAGGACAGCACCGCCGAGCTGGTGCAGCTGGTGTGCGCGGAGCCGCCCGCGTTCGCGGAGGAGTGCGGGCCGCTGCGGCCCGTCGTCGAGTCGTTGCTGCGTCAGGACCCGACCGAGCGCATCGACTTCGAGGAGCTGAGCGGCTGGCTGCGCTCGCTGGTCCGGTCGGCGCCGGAACCGGACGCGGGCACGCACGTGGTGCCCGCCCCGCCGTACGACGGCGGCAAGCTGCCCGTCGTACGCCGCCGCGGCGAGGTCGTCCGCAAGCGCCGCCCGCCCGCGCCGGTCCCCACCGGCCACGGCCACGGCCGGCACAAGCACAAGCGCGGCCGCGAACGCGGCCCGGACACCAGGCCGGTGAAGGCGCCGCGCCCCGAGCGGGCCCCACGCCCCGCGGGGACGCCGCGTTCGCTGGGCCGGGTCCTGCTCGTCGTGATCCTCGCCGGGCTGGTGGCGGCCGTCGCGTACGCGATGCTGTTCATGCCCAAGTCCGAGGATAAGGCGGGCACCGGCCGCACGGGCAACGCCGGAGAGGTCAGCCGGGCGCCGGAGGACGGCAACCGCCCGAGTCAGGACGGCAAGCCCGGCGGCAGCGGCGGGTCCGGCGAGGACGACGGGGACGACGGCGACCCGCCGGCCTCGGAGAACACGCCGGGTTCGCAGGAGCCGCAGACCGCCGACCCCGACGTCGCGGCCGGTTTCACCGTGCGCAAGGACGCCGAGGGCTTCCGCGTCGCGGTGGCCAACGGCTGGGACCGGCAGCCCAAGAACGGCCGCGGCCAGGTCCTGTACACGCACGGCAGCTTCGAACTGCTCGTGGTCCCGGGCCGCGACAGCACCGGCGACTACGGCACGGACCCGATGAAGTACCAGAAGGAGGACGAGCGCGAACTCCAGCCGTTCCGCGACTCCTCCTGGGCCACGTCCAGCGGGCTGCGCCGCGTCGACGTGGGCGGACGGTCCATGGCCGAGGGGCAGTTCACCTGGCAGGGCACCGACGGCGCCGAGGTCTTCGTACGCAACCTCGCGATGGTCGTGGACGGGAAGTACCACGTGGTGCAGGTGCGCGGCCCGGAGGCCGAACGGGACGAGGTGACGCGGCTGTTCGAGCAGGCGTCGGCGTCGTACCGGGCCGGGAACTGACCGCCTCCCACCGGTTCCGGATCCGCCCCGGCCGCCGCCCGGCGCGTCACAGTGCGGTCTCCGATCACCCCCTCCCGTTCCCTGCGCGCGCCGCCCTCCTTAACCTGGCTCTGGCAAACCTCAAGAACCTGGCCCTGTCAAGACCAACTGCGGGGGAACGTGAATCAGATGCAGGGCCTGCTCCTCGCCGGCCGCTACCGGCTCGGTGAGACGATCGGCAGCGGCGGCATGGGCCGGGTGTGGCGCGCGCGTGACGAGGTGCTGCACCGCGCCGTCGCCGTCAAGGAACTGACGGCCGCACAGTGGGTGCAGCAGGCCGACCGCGAGGTGCTGCTCACCCGCACGCAGACGGAGGCGCGCGCCCAGGCCCAGATCAACCACTCCGCCGTCGTCACGGTCCATGACGTGGTCGAGTACGACGACCGGCCGTGGATCGTGATGGAGCTCGTCGAGGGCCACTCGCTCGCGGACGCCGTCCGCGACCAGGGGCGCATCGAGCCGCGCGAGGCCGCCCGCATCGGCCTGTGGGTGCTGCGCGCCCTGAGCGCCGCGCACGGCGCCGGGGTGCTGCACCGCGACATCAAGCCGGGCAACGTCCTGCTCTCCGAGGACGGCCGGGTGCTGCTCACCGACTTCGGCATCGCCTCGATCGAGGGCGACTCGACGATCACCCGCACCGGCGAAGTGGTCGGTTCCGTGGACTACTTGGCGCCCGAGCGGGTCAGCGGCGCGAACCCGGGCCCGGCCGCCGACCTGTGGGCGCTGGGCGCCACGCTGTACACGGCGGTCGAGGGCACGTCGCCGTTCCGGCGTACGTCACCGCTCGGCACGATGCAGGCCGTGGTGACGGAGGAGCCCGCTCCGGCCGCGTACGCGGGCGCCCTCGGGCCCGTCATCTCGGCGCTCCTGCACAAGGATCCACAGGCACGGCCCGAGGCGGCCGAGGCGGAGCAGATGCTGGCGGAGGCCGCGGAGGGGCGGCGGCCCGGCGCGGCGCAGGCGTATGTGCCGACGACGCTGCACGAGGGGCCGACCCGGACGGCGCCCACGCCCCTTTCCGGCCATGGCGAGGGCGGGACACCAGGCCAGGCCCCCGGCCCGGCCTCCGGTCGGCCCGGCTCCGGTCGGCCCGGCCACGCCACACCGGCCACCCCGTACGGCACCTCCCCGTCGTACGGCACCTCCCCTTCGTACGGCGCTTCAGCCTCGTACGCCACACCCGCCCCGCACCACGCGGGTGCCACCGCCACGCAGACCGGCCCGCACACCGGGCGCCGCCGCTGGCCCCGGGTCGTCGCCCTGTGTGCCGCGGCCGCGCTGCTCGGCGGGGGCGCGGTGTTCGGCTATCTGCAACTCCGTGACGACGGGGGCACCCGCGCGGAGTCCGGCAGTGGTCAGGACAAGGACGGCAAGGGGACGGGCAACGTTGTCGGCGGGATTCCCAAGGACTGGGTGCGCGTGCACGACGTGGAGGGCTTCAGCCTCATGCTGCCCAAGGGCTGGGAGCGGCGCGTGGACGGCAGCCAGATCGACTACACCCCGGACGGCGGCCGCCACTTCGTGCGCATCGGTGTCGACCGGAGCCCCGACTACGACAACCCGTACCTGCACCAGCTCGCCCTGGAGAAGAAGGTCACCAGGCTGCCCCAGTACCGGCGCCTGCACCTGAACTCCAACACCTTCCGCGACGGGCCCGGCTCGCTCTGGGAGTTCAGCTGGAAGGCAGGCGCCAACGACACCACCAAGGGCCCGCGGCGCGCCATATCGCAGACCTACATCAGCGGGGCGAACGTCGAGTACGCGATCTACATGTCCGCGCCCGAGGGGGACTGGACCAAGACCCGGAAACAGTTCGACGCGGTGCTGCGCGGCTGGCGCGACTGACGGCACCGGCGGCACCGGCGGCCACGGCGCACAGGGGCGCCCGCCCGGCGTATACGGGCCTGAACTGGCCCCTTTCCCGATCCGAGAGGATCCGTGGCCACACCTGTGGGGCATGATGGCCGCATGGGGAGCCTGGGTGACAACGCCCGTGTGATCGCCGGCCGTTACCGCCTGGAGGCGCGGCTGGGCCGGGGCGGCATGGGCGTCGTGTGGCGCGCGACCGACCAGCTCCTCGGCCGCCGCGTCGCCGTCAAGGAACTGCCCCTGGACGAGACGCTCTCCGAGGAGGAGGCGGCGCAGCAGCGCGAGCGCACCCTGCGCGAGGCGCGCGCGGTCGCGCAGTTGCGGCATCCGCACATCGTCGTGGTTCACGACGTCGTGGTGCACGACGAACGCCCCTGCATCGTCATGGAGTTGATCGAGGGCGGCTCGCTGGCCGGGCGGATCAGCAGGTCGGGGCCGCTCGGCCCGGGGGCCGCCGCCCGCGTCGGCCTGGACCTGCTCGGCGCGCTGGGCACCGCGCACGCCGCCGGTATCCTGCACCGCGACCTCAAGCCCGGCAACGTACTCCTGGAAGAGGCCACCGGCCGGGTGGTCCTGACGGACTTCGGCATCGCTCAGGTGTCGGGCGCGACGACGCTCACGGAGGTCGGTTCGTTCGTCGGCTCGCCGGAGTACACCGCGCCCGAGCGGATGTCCGGCGAGCGCACCGGGCCGGAGTCCGACCTGTGGTCCCTCGGCGCGCTGCTCGTGACGGCGGTCAGCGGGGAGTCGCCGTTCCGCCGCGACTCGATCGGCGGGGTGCTGCACGCCGTCGTCTTCGACGAGATCCGCCCGCCACCGGCCGCGGAGCCGCTCGCTCCGGTCGTCCTCGGCCTCCTGGAACGCGATCCGCGGCGCCGCCTGGACGCGGCGGGCGCGGAGCGGTTGCTGCGCGCGTACATCGAGACCGGCGTGATGCCGCCGCTGCCCGACGCGGCGGCCGGGCCCGCGC
>NZ_AOPZ01000235.1 GCF_000414115.1 Streptomyces aurantiacus JA 4570 | reverse complement strand
GCGGAGCGGGTACACTCCGAAACTAGCAGCGCTAATTAAACCGCTCACGCCCCGGAGTAGCCCCGTGCGCACCGTTCACTTCGTCGCCGCCCGACGCACCCCGATCGGCAAGCTCCGCGGCGCCCTGTCCGCCGTCCGCCCGGACGATCTCGCCGCCACCGTCGTGCGCGGGCTGCTCGACGACCTGCCGGGGCTCGACCCGGCCCGGATCGACGACGTCTACTGGGGCGCCGCCAACCAGGCGGGCGAGGACAACCGCAACGTCGCCCGCATGGCCGTCCTGCTCGCGGGGCTCCCGGAGTCCGTGCCCGGAGCCACGGTGAACCGTCTGTGTGCCTCGGGCCTGGAGGCGGTCACCACGGCGGCCCGCACCATCGCCGCGGGCGACGCCGACATCGTGCTCGCGGGCGGCTCCGAGTCGATGAGCCGCGCCCCCTTCGTGCTGCCGCGCCCCGACGAGGCCCAGCCGCACCGCATGGAGACCGCCGACACCCGTCTCGGCTGGCGCCTGGTCAACCCGAGGATGAAGGAGCTGCACGGGCTCCTGTCGATGGGCGAGACGGCCGAGGAGGTGGCGGCCCGGTACGACGTCTCCCGCGAACGCCAGGACGCGTTCGCCCTGCGCAGCCACCAACGCGCCGCCGCCGCCCGGAAGAACGGCCACTTCGACGACGAACTGCTGCCCGTGACCACCCCCGACGGCACGGTCGTCACCGTGGACGAATGTGTCCGCGAGGACACCTCGTACGAGAAGCTCAGCGGGCTGCGGCCGGTGTTCCGCAAGGACGGCACGGTCACGGCGGGCAACGCCTCGCCGATGAACGACGGCGCGGCCGGGCTGCTCCTGGTCGGCGAGGAGGCCCTGAACGACCTGGGCCTGGAGTCCCTCGGCCGGTACGCCGCGGGCGCCTCCGCCGGTGTGCACCCGGACGTGATGGGCATCGGTCCCGTGCCTGCCACCCGGAAGGCCCTGGCCCGGCTCGGCTGGACCGTCGCCGACGTCCAGGAGGCCGAGTTCAACGAGGCGTTCGCCGCCCAGGCGCTGGCCTGCGTGGACGCGCTCGGCATCGACCCGGAGCTGGTCAACGCCGACGGTGGCGCCATCGCGCTCGGCCACCCCCTCGGCTGCTCCGGCGCCCGCATCCTCACCACCCTCCTGCACCGCATGCGCCGCACGGGCACCACCCGGGGCCTCGCCACGATGTGCGTGGGCGTGGGCCAGGGGAGCGCGCTCCTGGTCGAACGGGACTGAGCCGGGCCGGTGCGGCGGGACCGGCTCCCGGCCGGTGAAGGAGACCGGCCCCCGGCCCCGCCACAAAGTGCTTGGGCATACCATCGGTTCCCAGCATGGACGCCGCATCCGCCACCTCCGCCATATCCGCCCTCACCTTCTGGGAGTTCGGCGCGCTGGCCCTGGCCGCCGGGGTCGTCGGCTTCTCCAAGACCGCCGTCAGCGGTGCGAACACGATCAGCCTCGCCGTCTTCGCCGCGGTCCTGCCCGCCCGCGCGTCGACGGGCGTACTGCTGCCGATCCTGATCGTCGGCGACGTCCTCGCCGTCCTCACGTACCGCAGGCACGCCCACTGGCCCACGCTGTGGCGGCTGTTCCCCGCGGTCGGCGCGGGCGTCGCCGTCGGCACGGTGTTCCTGATGTTCGCCGACGACGGGACGGTGCGTACGTCGATCGGGGCGATCCTGCTGCTCATGGCGGCCGTGACGGTGTGGCGCCGGCGCGCGGCCGAGCGGGCGGAGGCAGAGGAGCGGGCGCCCGCCGGGGTCACACGGCTCGCCGCGCCCTCCTACGGTGTGCTCGGCGGCTTCACCACCATGGTCGCCAACGCGGGCGGCCCGGTGATGTCGATGTATCTGCTCTCGGCGGGCTTCAAGAAGCTGAGTTTCCTCGGCACTTCGGCGTGGTTCTTCCTTATCGTCAACACCTCCAAGGTGCCCTTCAGCGTCGGGCTCGGCCTCATCGACGGACCCTCGCTGCTGCTCGACGCGGCCCTCGCGCTGTTCGTGATTCCGGGCGCGCTCCTCGGCAAGGTGTGTGTGAACCGCATCAACCAGCGGCTCTTCGAGCAGCTCGTCATCGGCGCGACCGTTCTCGGCGGCCTCCAGCTCCTGCTGCGCTGAGGCGGGGCCCCGGCCGCCGGGGCCGAGACCCCACGTACGCTCGGCGCATGCCCGACCTGCCCCACGTGCTCGTCCTCGGCGGCACCACCGAGGCCCGCCGCCTCGCCGCCGCCCTCGCCGCGCGGCCGGGCGTACGCGTGACGACGTCGCTCGCGGGCCGGGTCAGCCGTCCCGCGGCGCTCGACGGCGACGTACGCGTCGGAGGTTTCGGCGGCCCGGACGGCCTCGCGGACTGGCTGCGCGAGCACCGCGTGACCGCCCTGGTCGACGCCACCCACCCCTTCGCGGCCACCATCAGCGCCCACGCGGCGCGGGCCGCGAACGCCACCGGCGTCCCGGCGCTCGCGCTGCGCCGGCCCGGCT
>NZ_AOPZ01000234.1 GCF_000414115.1 Streptomyces aurantiacus JA 4570 | reverse complement strand
AGAGCCGCGCCGCTGCGCCCACGCCGCCGACACGGCGTCCACCACCGCGACCGTGCCGTGCCCCGCGGGCCGTCCGTCCGCCGTGCGCAGCACCCGCAGCGCCGTCGCCACGTCCCCGCTGAGCAGCGCCGCCGCCCCGCACGCGCGGAACGCGGGCGACACCTCGCACGCCGCCTCGTACGTGTCCGTCACCGGCGAGGCGGGCGAGGCCGCCGCCGTCTCGGCGAGGCACACCACATGGATCCCGGCCCGCGCCCCCTCACGCGCGAGCCGCACGGCCGCTTCCCGCAGCCCGGCCGAACCGGGGTCGCCGTCCACTACGACGACCGTCCGCGGCCCGCCCACCGCCACGCCCTCCGCCGAACCGTCCAACCGCTCTACGGAGAAGCCCCGTTCACCGGAATCCGGCTCGTCCAGGCGGCGCAGCAGCTCACCCGTGCGGGCCGCCGCCTGCTCGCGGTCGTACGCGAGCAGCAGGCGGCAGTCCTGGCCGTGGCCGGGCCTGACGTGCGGCAGCCAGCCGAGCCAGGTCCACTCGTCGGCCCGTTCCCGCGGCGTGCGCGTACGGTCCGTGCTGATCAGGACGATCTCCAGGGCGGCGGGGGAGTGCAGCGCGGCCAACTGCGCGAGCACCGACCTCGCCAGGCCCGCCAGCCGTTCGCGGGGACCGGCGAGCCCGAGCGCCCCCGCCTCCCGCAGGCTCACCGTCACGGGCACGGCGGGCAGCAGCCCGGCCGCGTCCGGAGCGGCCCGGTCCACCGTGCCGAGCCGCACGGCCAGCGCCTCCGGGTGCCCCGGGCCGCGCTCCCAGAGCCGCGTCCCCGGCCCGAGCGCCGTCAGGAGCAGCGCGGCGGCGTCCGGCCACGCCTCGGGCACGCGCGCGCCCGCGTCCTCGGCCCCGCCCGGCGCACTGTCCTGTCCGCCCTCGTGCGCCTCGTCGTCGCGGGGCCCGTCGTACGTCTCGTCGTACGCGGTGTGCTCCCGCTCCGCGTCCTCGCTCCGCCCGCCAGCCAGCCGCCGCGCCCACGCGGAAAGCCCCCCGCGCTTGCGCAGCCCCCGCGGCACGGTGGTCCCCCGCGGCGGCGTCCCCACCCGCTGCCGCTCCATCTCGGGCGCTCCACCTTGCTGCGGCACGACGGGCGCCTCGGGGGAGTGCGGGGCGTCCGGAGCCGGTGGGGCTTGTGGGTCACCTGCGGAGTGCGGGGCATGCGGATCTTGCTCGGCGTACGGAGCTTGTTGGGCGTACGGGGACTGCGGGCCGTGCGGGTGTTGCGGGGACTCCGCGGGCTGCGGGGACCGCAATGCCTGCGGGGCTCGCGCGACCGGCGCGGCACCGTAGGCTCCCGGTGCTCCCGGTGC
>NZ_AOPZ01000233.1 GCF_000414115.1 Streptomyces aurantiacus JA 4570 | reverse complement strand
CCCGGACGCGGCGCGCAGCAGCGCGGCGCTGTCGGCGTCGGACAGCGGCCGCAGCGGGAAGCGGGCGGCGCCGTCGAGCGCGGTGAGCGGGGAGCGGCTGGTCACGATGACGGCGCAGCCGGGGCCGCCGGGCAGCAGCGGCCGTACCTGCGCGGCGCTCGCGGCGTCGTCGAGGACGAGCAGGGTGCGGGTGGGCGCGAGCAGGGACCGCAGCAACGCGGCCGCCGCGTCGGTGTCGTCGGCGGCATCGGGGGCGTGCCGGGCCTCGGTGCCGAGGTCGCGCAGGAGGGCGGCGAGGGCCTGGCCGGGGGTGAGCGGGGTCATGCCCGGGGTGGCGCCGTGCAGGTTGAGGTGGAGCTGCCCGTCGGGGAACTCGTCCCGCAGCGCGTGCGCGGCGTGCACGGCGAGCGCGCTCTTGCCGACCCCGGCCATGCCGGAGAGCACGGCGACGGGCGGGGTGCCGTCGCGGCCGGCACCGGTGAGCAGGGCGCGCAGCCGCTCGGTCTCGGCCGCACGCCCGGTGAAGTGCTGGGGCTTTGGCGGGAGTTGGGCGGGCCGGGGCAGCCGGGTGGGCGAGGAGGTGGTCTGGCGCCCGCCGGCGAGGACGGAGCGGGGTGCCGGGGCCGCGGGCGCCGCGGTGGTCGGGGCGGGCGTGTCCGCGCGGAGGATGTGGCCGTGGGCCTCGCGTATCGCCTCGCCGGGTTCCACGCCCAGTTCGTCGACCAGGCGGCGGCGCAGGGCGCGGTGGACGGCGAGGGCCTCCGCCTGGCGGCCGGTGCGGTGGAGCAGCAGCATGAGCTGGCGATGGAAGGGCTCACGGAGCGGATGTTCCGTGACCAGGGCGGTCAGCTCCGGGAGGAAGGCGGCGGGTTCGGCGAGCGGGGTGCCCGTCGCCGCCGACTCGAGGAGCGCGTCGTACCGGCACTCCAGGAGCAACAGCCGCGCCTCTTCCAGGCGTTGTACGAGGGCGTGGCCCGCCGTCGCCGCCGAAAGGCCGGACAGCGGGGTGCCACGCCAGAGGGCGAGGGCCGCGCGGGCGGCCGCGTTGCGGCGGTCGAAGACGCTCACGTCGAGTTCGTCGTCGCCGACGCGCAGCCGGTAGCCGGGCGGCACCGCGCGCAGCCGGTCCGGGTCGTCGAGCAGGCGGCGCAGCCGGGTCACGTGGTTCTGCAGGGAGGCGTGCGCGGAGGCGGGCGGGCCGCCGGGCCACAGCGCCTCCTTGAGGGCGTCGGCCGAAACCACACGGTCGGGTTCCAGCAGCAGCGCGACGAGCAGGGCGCGGCCCTTGGGGCCCTGGACGGCCTGGGGTTCGCCGTCGGCGTCGAACACGGCGGGCACGCCCAGGAGCCCGAACCGCAGCTCTTCCGCCATGCGCGCCCAACTCCCCCTTCCCGCCGGGGCGGCCACCCGCGCCGTCCCGCCGGTCGTACGGTTCCGGCCACCCGCCCCGTTCCGGGAGACCGTTGGCCACATGTTAGCCATCTGTTGGCGTGGCCTGATGTGATCACTACATCGGACCTGGCCCCGCCGGTGCGCGCGTATCGACGCGTGGCTCGGGGGAGTGTCGCCGCCGCGGCCGGGTCCGCCCAAACTGGCCTCTGGCCCACTGCGTGTTTCCCCCCGCCGGACGGGGATTTTTCAGCCCGTCACCGGCAAGTGGACCGTGAACACGGAACCCTTGCCCCTCTCGCTCCGCACGGACACCGTGCCCCCGTGCGCGTGCACCAGGTTGCGGACGATCGCGAGGCCGAGGCCGCTGCCTCCCGTCGCGCGGGTGCGGGACTTGTCCGCTCTCCAGAAGCGGTCGAAGACGTGTGGCAGATCCTTCGCCGAGATACCGGTCCCCGTGTCCGCGACCTCGACGACCACGCCCGGCCCGTCGGGCCCCGCGTCCGCGCAGCGGCACACCACCGTCACCCGCCCGCCCTCCGGCGTGTGCCGGATCGCGTTGGAGACGAGGTTGCCGATGGCCTGGCGCAGGCGCAGCGGGTCGGCCGTGAGCCACGGGTCACCCTCCGCGGCGGCGGTGAGGCGGACGCCGGCCGCGTCCGCCCGGGCCTGGTGCGCGGCGACGACCTGCTCGGCGAGCTCGACGGCGCGTACGGGCTCACGGTGCAGCCGCAACGTACCGGCGTCCGCGGCGGCGAGGTCCTGGAGGTCGTTGACGATGTGCTGGAGGAGCAGGGCCTCCTCCAGGAGGGAGGTGACGAGTTCGGGGTCGGTGGCGACGACGCCGTCCTCCGCCGCCTCCAGCCACCCGCGGATGTTGGACAGCGGCGTCCGCAACTCGTGCGCGACGTCGCTGACCATCGCCTTGCGCTGCTCCTCCAGCGCCTTGCGGTGCGCGGCCATGTCGTTGAACGCGGCGGCGAGCTGGCTGATCTCCCCCGCCGACCGGGCGGGCACGGGCTCGGTCTCCTCGCCGGTCTTCATGCGCTGCGTCGCCGTGGTCAGGGCGCGCAGCGGCCGGGTCAGCCGGGTCGCGGCGAACGCGGTCGCGGCCACGGTGACGGCGAGGACCGCGGCGGCGAGCCCGACCAGGCGCGTGGTGTTGGCGCCGGAGAGCCGGAAGCCGCTCTCGGAGGGGCGGGAGCCGTCCGGGCTGGTGATGAACAACAGCGCGCCGGAGGACACGTACGGCCCGAGCTGCTCACGGCGGGCGCTGTCCACGCAGTTGGCGGCGAGCGCCTCGGCGGCGTTCACGGCCTCGTCCTTGCGCTGGGCGTCGGCGCGGCGGGCCGACTCCTCGGCGGGGCGGTCCGCCGCGCCGGCGGGCGGCGTGCTCAGGGAGGGCTCGCGGGGTTGCTCGGTGGGCCGCGTGGCCTCGCCGTCCGCGAGGCCCTCCGCGCCCGGGGCGGGGGATGGGACCGGCTCCGGGTAGTCGGGCGGAACGCTCGCGGGGTAGAGCCGGGGGGCGCCGCCCCGGCTGATGGTCAGGCCGAGCTTCACCGGCTCGGAGCCCTTGCGCCGCATGCACGCCTCGGCGAGCTTGTTGACCTTGTCGAGCGCCTTTCGCTCGGTCGCCGTGAAGACGTCCAGTTCCTGGGTGCCGCAGCTGTAGTCGGTGACCTTCACTCCGGGGTCGTCGGGCGTCTCCAGGGACGGGCGGCCGCTCGGCCCGACGACGACCTTGGCGTCGATGCCCCGTTGGCGCAGGCACTCGGCGTACTTCTCCGCGACGGCCCGGAGGTCGCGGCGTTCACGGGCGGGCAGCCGGAAGGGGCCGACGGCGCGCGGGTCGATGCGGTCGACGGCGCCGGTACCGGTACCGAGCCCCGCGCCCGATCCGGTCGTGTCACCGCGCGCGGCGGCCAGCGTCGTGTCGACGGACAGCGGGTCCACGACGGCGGACGGCCGGGCCGGGAGCCGGGCGGCGTGCTCCGGGTCGCGCCCGGCGGAGTCGGCGATGACCTTGCGGTCCTGGGTGGTCAGGGCGATACGGCGGCCGGTGCCGGCGGCGAGTTCGCGCACCGTGCGGTCGGCGCCGCGCCAGCTGGGGCGGGTCGCGGCGAGGCCGAGGAGCTTGTCGTAGATGCGGGCGTCGTCGGCGAGTACCTGCCCCTGCTCCTGCCGGATCGCCCCGGAGGTGGTCTGCGCGGCGAGCCACGCGGTGGCGGCGATCGACATGACGGAGACGAGGACGGAGACGACGAGGAGCCGGGTCAGCAGACTCTTGCGGACGGGCACCCGCCCGCGCGGCGAACCGGGTTTCTCACGCGCCGGACGGGGCCGCTCACGCGCCATGGCGGGCCGCCGCCCCGGTGTGCCGCTCGCCCGGCTCGGGCTGGGCGACGAGCTTGTACCCGACGCCGAAGACGGTCACGAGGCGGCGCGGCTTGCGCGGATCGGCCTCGATCTTCTTGCGCAGATTCAGTACGTGGACGTCGACGGTGCGGGCGGATATGTACCCCGACGAGCCGTGGATGCGGTCCAGGAGCTGCGGCCGGGTGAACACCCGCTCCGGTTCGGCGGCCATGGCGGCGAGCAGTTCGAACTCGCCGGGCGTGCACTCGACCCGGCCGCCGTCCACGGTCACCTCGTGCCGCCGCTCGTCCACGACGAGGCCGCCGGCCCGCAGCACGCGGGCGTCCGGATCCGGCGGGGGCTGGTGGGCGCCGCCGCCGGCCCGGCGCAGCAGGGTGCGGACGCGGGCCATCAGCTCGCGGGGGCTGTACGGCTTGGTGAGGTAGTCGTCGGCGCCCAGGTCGAGGCCGAGCAGCAGGTCGTCCTCGGTGGAGCGGGCGGTGAGCATGAGGATGGGCAGCGCGCTCGCGCCCGGGGGCGCCCCGGGGCCCGGGTGCTCCCCCGGCCGGGGTCCGGCGCGCAGCACGCGGGTCACCCCGAGGCCGTCCACCTCGGGCATCATCACGTCGAGGATGAGCAGGTCGGGCTCGTGCCGCCGCACCTGTTCCAGGGCGGCGCGGCCGTCGTGGACGACGCCGACGGTGTGGCCCTCGCGCTCCAGGTAGCGGCGGATCAGCTCGGCCTGTTTCTCGTCGTCCTCCGCGACCAGGACAAAAGCGCACATGCGCCCGAGCATAAGTGGACCTCGGCGGTCCACGGCCGTCGCGAGGACGCCCTGACAGGAATCACACAACTCGCGCGGCGGCCCTCGGCGGGTGGGCCGACCCGCCGTTGTTACCCGCCGGTTATTCTGGGATCTTTCGCCTCAGGAGGTGCAGGACCAGTGGAGTTCCGGCTGCTCGGAGCGGTGTCCGTCGCCACCGAGGCCGGTGAACTCCCGCTCGGCCCCGCGAAGCGCCGGGGCCTGCTCGCCACCCTGCTGCTGCGGCCCAACTACCCCGTCCCGGTGGAGCGGTTGATGGAAGCCCTGTGGGACGACGAGCCGCCGCCCCGGGCCCGCGGCGTCATCCAGGGGCATGTGTCGCGGCTGCGCACCCTGCTGGTGGCCGCCGACGCCGAGATGTACGGCGTCGAGCTGGTCACCCGGGGCACGGCGTATCTGCTGCGGATGCCGGAGACGCTCCTCGACGCGCACCGCTTCGAGGAGCTGGTGTCGCTGGCCCGCGGGCAGCGCGCGGTGGCCGACGCGGTGGCGATGTACGAGGAGGCGCTGGCGCTGTGGCAGGGCCCGGCGCTGACCGGGGTGCACACAGGACCGGCCCTCCAGGCGGCGGCGCAGGCGCTGGAGGAGACCCGGCTCGCGTCGGTGGAGCGCCTCGCGGCCGGGTACGGACAGTTGGGCGAGCACGCGCGGGCGGCGGCGCTGCTGCGCGCGGAGGTGACGGCGCACCCGCTGCGCGAGTCGCTGTCGGCGGCGCTGGTGACGGCGCTGCGGCGGGCGGGACGCCGCTCGGAGGCGCTGGACTGGTTCCACCGCACGCGGCGGCTGCTCGCGGACGAGCTGGGCCTCGACCCGGGGCCCGAACTGGCCGACGCGTACGCGCTCGCGCTGCGTGGGGAGGGGGAGGCGGAGGAGGCCGGGCAGCAGGCGGGGGCGGCGACGGCCCCCCGGGCGGCTCCCCCGGCCACAACGAGGCAGCCCGCGCCGTCCCTCGCCCCCCAGCCGACCCCCCAGCCCCCCTCGGCCCCGCATCCCCCGACGGCCGACCTGCTGCCCCGTGCACCGCGTGGTTTCCACGGGCGGGCGGCCGAGTTCACGGCGCTGTCCCGGGCGGCGGCGGGCGAGGCGCCGGTGTGCCTGGTCACCGGGCCCGCGGGCGTCGGCAAGACGGCGCTGGTGGTGCAGTGGGCGCACCGCAACCGCGCGGCCTTCCCCGACGGCCGCCTCTACGCCGATCTGCGCGGCTTCGCCGACACGGGCGAGCCGCCCCTGCTCGACGTGCTGCGCGAGTTCCTGCTGGCGCTCGGGGTGCCGCCGCGGCGGATACCCGAGTCGGCGAACGGCGCGGCCGCGCTGTTCCGGTCTCTGGCCGCCGACCGTCAACTCCTCCTCGTACTGGACAACGTACGAGAATCCGAGCAGGTCAGGCCGCTGCTGCCGGGCGGGGCCCGCTGTGTCACCGTCGTCACGAGCCGGTACCGGCTGCGTGGTCTGATCGCCACCGACGCGGCCCGGCCGCTGCCCGTGGACGTCCTCGAACCGGACGACGGCACGGCGCTGCTCGCCGGGGTGCTCGGCAAGGAGCGGGTGCTCGCGGAGCCGGTGGCGGCGCGGCGACTCGCGGAGCTGTGCGGCGGGCTGCCGCTGGCGCTGCGGGTGGTCGCGGCGCGCCTCGCGGACCAGCCGCGCGGCACGCTGGCCGCGATGGCCGCCGAGCTGTCCGACGAGTCACGGCGTGCGGTGCTGCTCGACGTGGAGGACACCGGGGTGCGGGCGGCGCTGCGGCTGACGCTGCGGCAGCTCCCCGCGGCCGTCGGGCACCAGTTCGCGCAGCTCGGCCGCCATCCCGGCACCCATGTGGACCGGTACACGGCGGCGGCCCTGGCGGGCACGGACCCGGTGGCCGCCGAGGCCGCGCTCGACCGGATGACCGCCGCGCACCTGCTGACCCGGACCGCGCCGGACCGCTGGACCCCGCACGACCTGGTCCGCCTGTACGCCCGCGGCCTGGACGCCGACCCCGAGGCGCTGCCGCGCGTCCTCGACCACTGCGTGGCCACCGCGCTCGCCGCGGCGGGGGCGGCGGAGCCCGGCGACGAGGCGTGCTTCACGCTTCCCGCCGACTTCCGCGAGCCGTGCGCGGTACGGGAGTTCGGCGACCGCGCGGCGGCCATGGACTGGTACGCGGCCGAACGGGAGGACCTGGCGCTCGCGGCGGCCGCGGCGGCCGCGGCCGGGCTGCACGACCGGACGTGGCGGATCGTGCTCGCGCTGTGGCCGCTGATCGTGTGGCGGGTACGGGACGGCTGGGCGCCGCTCCTGGAGACGGCGCTGCGCGCGGCGCGGGCCTGCGGTGACGCGTACGCCGAGGCGCGGGTGCTCGCGCTCCTCGGCTGGGTGCTGACCGAGGAGGGCCGGACGGCCGAGGCGCTGGCGTGCCTGGAGGCGGCGGTGCCGCTGGCGGCGCGGGCGGGCGATCCGCGCGGGGAGGCGACGGCGCTGGTCAACCTGTCGCTCGCGCAGGCGGCGCTCGGCGGCACGGAGGAGGCGGTGCACGGCTGTGTACGGGCGGTGGAGCTGGCCCGCGGAGCGGGCGACGGCCACACCGAACGCCTTGCCCTGCACCATCTGGCGCGCCACCAACTCGCCGCCCGTGACTGGCAGTCGGCCCTCGACACGGCGACGGAGGCGCTGGCCCTGACCGCCCAGGAGCCGGCGGACACCCCGAGCGCCGCCCGGGTCCTGCTCACCATGGCGGCCGGTGAGGCCCTGCTCGGCCTCGGCGACGAGCCGGAGGGCATCCGCCGCCTCGACCACGCGGCCCACGAGGCGGAGACGACGGGGTTCGACGAGGGCGCGGTGCGGGCGCTGGGGGCGCTGCTGCGGGTGTCGGGCGACGAGGGGTTCCGGGAGCGGTACGCGGCGGCGGTGGGGCGGATGGCGGCGACGGCGGAGTCCCCCGAGGGGACGTGAGCGGGACGGCAGTGGCGCGTGAGCGGGACGGCAGCGGGTGCGCCCAGGCTGGTCACATCGGCGGGAACGACCGCCACGACCACACCGCCCCAGGGGGAACACCATCATGCGTACGTCCCGGATCCGCACCGCCGCACTCGCCGCCACCACCGCCGCACTCGGCCTCGCCCTGACTGCCTGCGGCAGCTCGGACGACAACAGCGGCGCGGGCACTTCCGGCGGCTCCGGTTCGGCCGGTCCCACCAGCTCCGCCGGATCCGCTGGTTCCGCCAAGGGCTCGACGGTCGGCGCGGGCAAGGAGTCGGCCGCGAGCACGGCCAAGGGCTCGGGCAACGGCTCGGGCAACGGCTCGGCCGCGGGCTCGGGCAAGACGTCCACCGTCGGCAAGGAAGCCACCACCGCGGGCCAGGGCGCGAAGACCTCCGCCGCCGGGGTCCGGGCCTGCGACGGCCAGGAGATGTCGTACTCCGTACTGCACCGCTTCGCGAAGCAGCGTGGCGAGCACCTGCTGATCACGGCCACGAACGCCGACTCCAAGCCGTGCTACGTCACTTCGTACCCCTCGGTGATGCTCGGCGACACCGTGGGTGTCCTGCCGCACTCGGGCAAGGACACCCCGGGCGGCGGCAAGGCGCTCGTGGTGCAGCCCGGCGGCAAGGTCTACGCGGCCGTGAACCTCTTCACCGACAGCGCGAAGACGCACGCCTCCTCGAACCTCAGCATCGCCATGCAGGACCACACGGGCGACACCGGGCCCGGTGTCGAGACGGAGGCGTTCGACGCCAAGGGCGTGCCGTCGAAGTTCACGTGGACCAGCGCCGACGTCACCAACTGGAACACGGCGAAGCCCTACGGCTTCTGACTGTCGAGGGTCGCGGAGCGGCGGAGCAGGGTGCGTTCCCAGTGAGGTGCGCCGGCCCGTTCGGCGAGGGCGAGTGCCTGGCGGTAGTGCGTCGCCGCGGTGGCCGGGCGGCCGAGGGCCAGTGCCAGGTCGCCCAGGTACTGGGCCACGGGTTCCAGGGTCAGTACGCCGCTTCCGGCACCGGCCAATTCCCCGGCGGCGGGAAGCAGGTCACGATAGAGGGCGTCGAGTACGTCTCGCGGGACGTCGGTGCCTCGTAGCGCGGCCCGGGCCCGCAGGCACAGCCGGGCCTCCAGCAACTGGTCCCGGGGGACGGCCTGCCTCGGGTCGGCGCCCGCGCCGCTCTCCCCGTCGCTCCCCCAGCCGCTCTCTCCGCCGCCGCCCTGCACCGCCAGGCACTCCAGGGCCGCCTCCAGCAACCCGTCCATCCCGGACATCCCGCTCCCCCGCATCCGCCGCGCCGCCGCCCGGCTCGCGGTCTCCGCCTCCTCCATCCGCCCCGCGACCGCCGCGCGCAGCGCCCCGTACCACTGTGTGAACACCCCCACCAGGGGCAGCCCGTGCCGCTCGGCGAGCCGGTCGACGGCGGCTGCGTGCGCGTCGGCGCGGTCGAACTCCGCGAGCGCGGAGTGGGCCTGGAGCAGCATCAGGTGGCCGAGTACCTCGAAGGGGACAAGTCCGTGACGGGCGGCGAGGTCGGTCAACTCGGCGCCGACGCGGGCGCGTTCGGGGGCGAGTCCGGCGCGGTGGAAGGTGTGCAGGTAGCGCCCGTTGAGGGCGAAGGCGAGCAGCGCGGCGGGCTCTTCCGCGCCCGGGGCCTCCTCCATCGCCGCGCGGGCGAGCGTCTCGGCCTCCCGGGCCGCGTCGGCTCCGATGCCCGTACGCGAGCCGCGTGTCTCCATCGCGACGGTGCTGAGCAGGCGGCACCGCACGGCCCGCCGTCCCGGACTCGCGTCGTCCGGGAGGGCGTCGAGGGTGCGCAGGGCCGCCGCGACGATGCGCCGGGAGAGGGGCTCGTCGTCGTTGCGGGCCCAGATGCCGGGTACGTCGAAGGCGCCGATGACGCGGGCGGTCAGCTCGGGGTCGCCGGTGGCCTCGGCGGCGACGAGCGCGTCGGCGCGGTGCCGGCGGGCCTCGGCGAGCGCGCCGGTGACGGCGAGGTTCCGTACGAGTCCCATGAGGAGGGTGAGGCGCTCGCGGGTACGGGCGCCGGTCCCGGCGGTGTCGTACGCGTCGGTCCTGGCCCCGGCCGCGTCGTCCGCCTCGGTCCTTCCCCGGTCGTACGCGTCGAGTGCCGCACCCCACAGCCGGGCGGCCTCGTGCGGTGCTCCCCTCGCCTCGGCGCGCCGGGCGGCGCGGGTCGCGAAGTCGGCGGTGCGGGCGGCCGGGGCGCGGGTACCGGCGCTGACCAGGTGGTGCGCGATCGCTTCGACGGCGTCCGGCCGCAGCCGCTCCAGGATCTCGCCGAGGGCGGCGTGCAGGCGGGCGCGGCGGAGCGCGGAGAGGTCGCCGTACAGGGTCTCGTGGACGAGATCGTGGGCGAACTCCACGCGTTCGGGGCGGCGTTGGTCCACGGCCAGGAACCCCGCCCCGGCACCGGCCTCCACCGCGTCGAGCACCGCGTCCTCGTCCCCGGTCAGCGCGGCGAGGGCGTCCAGGTCGACGACGGGCCCGAGCACCGCCGCCTGCCGCAGCACCGTCCGGGCCCCGGGCGGCAGGGCGGCGAGCCTGCGCCGGACGATGTCCCGTACGCCGTCGGGGACCTGGGACAGCGCTGCGGTGCCGTCGGCCGCGTACAGGCGGGCGATCTCCCGTACGAAGAAGGGGTTGCCGCCGCTGCGCTGCCGGACCGCGCGGGCGGTCTCGGCGGTCACGGGGCGGTGGGCCACGGCGCGCACCAGCTCGCCGACCGCCTCCTCCGGCAGCCCGCCGAGCCGCACCCGTACGGGTTCGGCCCGTGCGACCCGGCCGAGCAACTCCCGCAGCCGGGAGGGCACTTCGACATCCCGGTACGTTCCCACGACCAGCACCGCGCGCTGGAACGAACGCTCTATCAAGTCGGCGAACAGGTCCAGGGTCTCGGCGCCGGCCCACTGCAAGTCGTCGAGTACGAGCAGCACGGGACGGCCCCGGTCGGCGACGCCCACAATCCGGTCGCCCACCCACCGGTGCCACCGGAATCGGGCACCGGACACATCCTCGCCCCCTGCGCCCCCGGCCCCGCCGCTCCGCGGCGGTTC
>NZ_AOPZ01000232.1 GCF_000414115.1 Streptomyces aurantiacus JA 4570 | reverse complement strand
GCCGGGGTGGACGGCGCCCGGTCGCGGTCGCCGTGGCGCACGCGCGCGTGCACCACGGTCCACCGGTCGGCGCCGAGCAGCGGGGCCACGTCCGCGGGGGCGGCGCCGAGCAGGAGGCGCAGGCCTCCCGCTGCCGGGTGGCGACCCCGAGCGCGAGCCCGTGCGCCCCGGCGAGGGCGTAGGCCGCGAGGTGGGTCCCGGAGACGGTGTCGGTGGCGGAGGCGGGGGCGGGGCGCGGGGAGTGGCCCTCCGCGCCTCCTCCGGCGCCGCGCCCGGCCGGGTTCACCACCCCGGCCAGCCGGACCAGCCCCGCCAGGGCCTCCTGCCCCGGCTCCGCCCCCGCCGACTGGGCGGGGTTGCCGTCGGGCCCGTACAGCGCCGCGTACCCGCCCAGCCGTGACGCCAGCTGCCGGAGCAGGGCCGGGACCGGGTCCGGGCGGGCCGCCGCGGCCGCGAGGCCCTGCTGGGCCTGGGTGACGCGGCGGAGTTCGGCGTGCCGGGCCTCGGCCATGAGCTGCCACACCGCGCGGGCGATCCCGCTGAACGTGGTGCGCGGCGGCACTTCGAGGAGGGGGAGGCCGTGCCGGTCGCAGGCGTCGGCCAGCGCCCGCGGCACCGTGTCGTGCACCGGGGCCACGCCGAAGCCCAGGGCGGCACCGCCCGCTGCGACGATGCGGGCCACATAGCCGTCCAGGTGGGCGTCCGCGTCCGTCGCCGGGACGTGCACCCCGGCCGTGAGCAGCAGCTCGCCGCCCAGCAGATACGGATACGGATCGGCCATCTCCGAGGTGTGCACCCAGTGCACGACGGCGCCGGTCCCCGCCGCGTCCGGGCCCGCGATCTGCCGCAGGCCGAGCTCCTCACGGGCAAGGAGGGCGGTCAGCGGGACGGGCGGGGTGGGCGGTGCGGCCGCTGGGGCGTCGCGGTGCGGGACCATGGACACTTCCTCCATCCGCGGCTCGGAGAGTGTAGGAAACGTACACTTCAGCGTCGCTTTCCGGCCACCTAGGGTCGTGCCGACCGGCGCCTCGGGTACGGGCGGATGTCCCCGCGGCCGGTCATCGCAGCACTCCACCCGCACGACACGCCACTGACCGAGCGCGCAAGGAGGCCCCTTTATGGCCGTCGACTACACAGTGATCGTGGTCTATCTCGCCGGGATGCTGGCCATGGGCTGGTGGGGCATGCGCCGCGCCAAGTCCAAGAGTGAGTTCCTCGTCGCGGGCCGCCGCCTCGGTCCCTGGATGTACTCCGGCACGATGGCCGCGATCGTCCTCGGCGGCGCCTCCACCATCGGCGGCGTCGGCCTCGGCTACACCCACGGCCTGTCCGGCGCGTGGATGGTGTTCACGATCGGCCTCGGCCTGCTCGCCCTGTCGGTCTTCTTCTCGGCCCGCATCGCCCGCCTGAAGGTGTACACGGTCTCCGAGATGCTCGACCTGCGCTACGGCGGCCGCGCGGGCGTCCTCTCCGGCGTCGTCATGTGGGCGTACACGCTGATGCTCGCGGTCACTTCGACCATCGCGTACGCCACCATCTTCGACGTCCTCTTCGACATGAACCGCACGCTCGCCATCGTCATCGGCGGCTCCATCGTCGTCGCCTACTCCACGCTCGGCGGCATGTGGTCCATCACGCTCACCGACATGGTGCAGTTCGTCGTCAAGACGGTCGGCGTGCTGCTCCTTCTCCTGCCCATCGCCGTCGTCAAGGCCGGCGGCTTCGGCGAGATGCGCGACAAGCTGCCCGACGAGTACTTCGCGCCGCTCGGCATCGGCGGCGAGACGATCTTCACGTACGTCCTGATCTATACGTTCGGCATGCTCATCGGGCAGGACATCTGGCAGCGCGTCTTCACCGCGCGCAGCGACAAGGTCGCGCGGTACGGGGGGACCGTCGCCGGTACGTACTGCCTCGTGTACGCGCTCGCCGGTGCCGTCATCGGCACCGCCGCCAAGGTCATGTACCCCAAGCTGCCCAGCGCGGACGCCGCCTTCGCCACCATCGTCAAGGACGAACTGCCCATGGGCGTACGGGGGTTGGTGCTCGCCGCCGCCCTTGCCGCCGTGATGTCCACCTCGTCCGGGGCGCTCATCGCCTGCGCGACGGTGGCCAACAACGACATCTGGGCGCGGGTGCGGGGCGCTGTGCGCGCGGGCGCCGACGCGGGGGAGCCGCACGACGAGGTGAAGGGCAACCGCCTCTTCATCCTCGTCATGGGCGTCGCCGTCATCGGCGTGTCCATCGCCCTCAATGACGTCGTCCAGGCGCTGACCGTCGCGTACAACCTGCTGGTGGGCGGGCTCCTTGTGCCCATTCTGGGCGGGTTGCTGTGGCGGCGGGGGACCGCCGCGGGGGCGCTCTCCGCGGTCGTGGCGGGCGGGGGTTCGGTCATCGGGCTCATGTGGTGGTACGGCATCCTCGCCAACGAGCCCATCTATTATGGGCTGTTGACCTCGCTCGTGGTGTACGTGGCCGTGTCGCTGGCCACGCCGCCGACGGATCCGGTCGTGCTTTCCGCTTGGCGCGAGCGGGTCGCTGGCCGCAGCCCCGAGCCGACGGCACCGGAGGCTTCGGTGGCCGCATGAAGAGTCCCCGAACCACCCCTTCCCAGAAACCGGGGGCTGCCGCCCCCTGGACCCCCGCTGATCGCCGCTCCGCCGGAGCCCCAGTTTCGGGAAGGGGCGGGCTTGGGGAGCCCCCGGCAGGGCCCGCCATCGCGCCACACCCGACCACGTAAGACATGCACCACCAGGAGGAACCCGACCATGACCACCGTCCCGAACGAGCCCCGCGGCCCCGTCGACTCCTCGCGCGTCCCGCGCTACGCGGGCCCCGCGACGTTCGCCCGGCTCCCCCGCCTCGACGAGGTGGGCAGGACGGACATCGCCGTCGTCGGGGTCCCCTTCGACACGGGCGTGTCGTACCGCCCGGGCGCCCGCTTCGGCGGCAACGCGATCCGCGAGGCGTCCCGGCTGCTGCGCCCGTACAACCCGGCCCAGGACGCCTCCCCCTTCGCGCTGGCCCAGGTCGCCGACGCCGGCGACATCGCCGCGAACCCGTTCAACATCAACGAGGCCGTGGAGACGATCGAGGCGGCGGCCGACGACCTGCTCGCGACCGGCGCCCGGATGATGACGCTGGGCGGCGACCACACCATCGCGCTGCCGCTGCTGCGGTCGATGGCGAAGAAGCACGGCCCGGTCGCGCTGCTGCACTTCGACGCGCACCTGGACACGTGGGACACGTACTTCGGGGCGGAGTACACACACGGCACCCCGTTCCGCCGGGCCGTGGAGGAGGGCATCCTCGACACCGAGGCGCTCTCGCACGTCGGCACGCGCGGCCCGCTGTACGGCCGCCAGGACCTCACCGACGACGAGAAGATGGGCTTCGGCATCGTCACCTCGGCGGACATCTACCGCCGCGGCGCGGACGAGGTCGCCGACCAGCTCCGCCAGCGCATCGGCGACCGCCCGCTGTACATCTCCATCGACATCGACTGCCTGGACCCGGCCCACGCGCCGGGCACGGGCACGCCGGAGGCCGGTGGCATGACCTCCCGCGAGCTCCTGGAGATCCTGCGCGGGCTCTCCTCCTGCAACCTCGTCTCCGCCGACGTCGTGGAGGTCGCCCCCGCCTACGACCACGCCGAGATCACGGCCGTGGCCGCCTCCCACACCGCGTACGAACTGACGACGATCATGTCCCGGCAGATCGCCGCGGGCCGCGCCGCGAACTGACCCGAGCCCGCGGGGCCGCCGCCGACACTGCGCGGCGGCCCCGCGGCTCTCGTACGCCGGTGAAGGGCGCCGCGCGCGGGCGCGCGACGGAAGGATGACCGACATGACCCATGACCACGACATCGTGCTGCGGCCCACCGCCGCGCAGACCACGGCCGCGCTGAACCCCCCGCCGGGCCGCAACGGCGGCGACCTCGTCGTCGAGACCCTGCAAGGGCTCGGCGCCACCACCGTGTTCGGCCTGCCGGGGCAGCACGCGCTCGGCATGTTCGACGCGCTGCGGCGCTCCTCGCTGACGTACGTCGGGCTGCGGGTCGAGAACAACACCGGCTTCGCCGCCGACGCCTACGGGCGGATCACCGGCGAGGTCGCGCCGCTGCTCCTGTCCACGGGGCCCGGCGCGCTCACCTCGCTGGCCGCGCTCCAGGAGGCCGCCGCCGGGTCCTCGCCGGTGCTCGCCATCGGCAGCCAGGTCCCGGTCGCCGGGCTCGGCGGCGGGCGCCACGGCTATCTGCACGAACTCCGCGACCAGCAGGCGTCGTTCCGGGACGTGGTGAAGTCCGTCCACACCGTGCGTACGCAGTCGCAGATCCCGTCCGCGATCGCCGCGGCCTGGGAGTCGGCCCTCACCGCGCCGCACGGCCCGGTGTGGGTGGAGATCCCGCAGGACGTGCTGCTCGCCGAGACCTCGCTGCCGGTCGTCACGGCCGTCGACGCGACGCCCGACGAGGTCGTGCCGCGGCCCGAACTCACCGCCGTGGCAGCCGACTTGCTGGTACGTGCCGAGCGTCCCGCGATCATCGCGGGCGGCGGTGTCGTACGTTCCGACGCCTCGGGGAAGCTGCTCGCGCTCGCCGAGCGCCTGAACGCGCCCGTCGTCACCACCTTCGGCGGCAAGGGCGCCTTCCCCTGGGAGCACCCGCTCTCCCTCCAGTCCTGGCTGGAGGACCGGCACACCACCGACTTCCTGGAGGACGCCGACGTCCTCCTTGTCGTGGGGTCCGGCCTCGGTGAACTCTCCTCCAACTACCACACGTTCGAGCCGCGCGGCCGCGTCATCCAGATCGAGGCGGACCTCGGCAAGCTGGAGTCCAACCACCCGGCGCTCGGCATCCACGCGGACGCCCGGCTCGCGCTCTCCGCCCTCCTGGAGACTCTCCTGGAGACCGGCGCCGAGCGGCCCGACCCGGCGGCCCCGGAGCGGGTTCGGGGGGCCCTCGCGGCGGTCCGCGAGCGCATCGACGGACAGGGGCTGACCCTCGAACAGGACGTCCTCGCCGCCGTGCGCGCCGCCCTGCCCGACGGCTCCCCGTCCTTCTGGGACATGACGATCCTGGCGTACTGGGCCTGGTCCGCCTTCGACGCGCGGCGGCCCAACACCATGCACTCCGCGCAGGGCGCGGGCGGCCTCGGTTACGGCTTCCCGGCCGCCCTCGGAGCGGCCGCCGCCGATCCGACGCGGCCCGTGCTCGCCGTCTCCGGCGACGGCGGCGCGATGTACTCGATCGCGGAGCTGGCCACCGCCCGCCAGTACAACCTCGACGTGACCTGGCTGATCGTCGACGACGGCGGCTACGGAATCCTCCGCGAGTACATGGCGGACGCCTTCGGCGAGGCGACCGGCACCGAGCTGGCCCGGCCGGACTTCGTGGCGCTCGCGGAGTCCTTCGGGGTGCCGGGCGTCCGGACGTCCCCCGAGGCGCTCAGGGGCGACCTCGCGAAGGCGCTCGCCCAGCCGGGGCCGAGCGTGGTCGTGCTTCCTGCGGTGCTGCGGATGTTCGCGCCGACGCATCTGAGCTGAGGTTCTTCTCGGTTCATCGCCTTCCCCGTGCAACCTTCACGGGGGTCGGCGAGTCATGTGAAACGCGTGCGCTGGGGGCGCACGCGTGTCCGACTACGGGGGGAATCTCCATGACGCACCGAATATCCCGGCCTGCCCGCCTGCTGAGCGCAGGCGTCGCTGCCGCTGTCCTCGTGCCGGTCGCAGGGATGGCCGCCGCCACCCCGGCCGCCGCCGCGACACCGCAGGTCACGTGCACCTCGCAGCAGCCGGAGCTGGCGAAGAAGCTCAAGAAGGACATCGCCGCCGCGCTCAAGAACCGCAAGGGCACCATCGCCGTCGGCCTGCACGACAAGGCCACGAAGACGACCTGCACGCTGCGCGGCACGACCGCGTTCGACTCGGCGAGCGTCGTGAAGGTGACCGTCCTCGCCACGCTCCTGTGGGACGCCAAGAAGTCGGACCGGTATCTGACGACGCGCGAGTCCGACCTCGCCACCGCCATGATCACCAAGTCGGACAACAACGCCACCAGCACCCTGTGGCGGCAGCTCGGCGCCACCAAGGTGAAGAAGTTCCTGGCCGCGGCCAAGATGACCAAGACGGTGCCGGGCTCCGGCGGCTACTGGGGCCTCACCCGCGTCAACGTCACCGACGAGCAGAAGCTGCTCGCCCTGATCACCGGCAAGAACGCCGTGCTCAGCGACAACGCCCGCGCCTACATCCTCAAGCTCATGGGCAAGGTCGTCCGCGACCAGCGCTGGGGCACGCCCGCGGGCGCCCCCTCCGGCACCGCCATCCACGTCAAGAACGGCTGGCTGCCCCGCGCCACGCACGGCTGGCGCGTGCACAGCATCGGCGCCTTCAAGGGCCGCGGCCACGACTACACGATCTCCGTGCTCACCCACGGCAACAGCAGCATGCAGTACGGCGTGGACACCATCCAGAAGGTCTCCAGAGCCATCCACAAGGACCTGACCCCCCTCACCCAGGCCCCGACCCGCTTCACTCCGACGGACACCCCCAAGGAAGCAACGGTCCCGGCGCCTCGGTAGCACTCAAGCGCCGGGCGGGGAGAACAAGCCCGTCCGGCGTTTGAGGACGAGGGCCGAAGGCCCGAAAAAGCGGGGGAGAGGGGGCGCAGCCCCCATGGTGGGGGAGAGGGGGCGCAGCCCCCATGGTTTGTTGCGGCGGGATGAAATCGGTAGACCACCGCGTTGGTGCTCTCGGCAGAGCAGGTCGACGGGAGGCACACGGTGGCGGAGCAACGGGGCTGGGCGAAACGACTCTGGGGCTATGCCTGGCGCTACCCCAAGGACGTCGTGCTCGCCCTCGGCTCCTCCCTGGGCGGCATGGCCGTCATGGCCCTCGTCCCGCTGCTCACCAAGGTGATCATCGATGACGTCATCGGGGATCACAGCCGCTCCATGGGCCCCTGGGCCGCCGCCCTCATAGGCGCCGCGGTCCTGGTCTACGTCTTCACGTACATCCGCCGCTACTACGGCGGCCGCCTCGCCCTCGACGTGCAGCACGACCTGCGCACGGAGATGTACGACACGGTCACCCGCCTCGACGGACGGCGTCAGGACGAGCTGTCCACCGGACAGGTCGTCGGCCGCGCCACCAGCGACCTCCAGCTCATCCAGGGCCTGCTCTTCATGCTGCCGATGACCATCGGCAACGTCCTGCTGTTCGTGATGTCCCTGGTGATCATGGCGTGGCTGTCGCTGCCGCTGACCCTGGTCGCGCTCGCCGTCGCCCCCGCCCTGCTCTGGATCGCCCGCCGCAGCCGCACCAAGCTGCACCCCGCCACCTGGTACGCGCAGGCCCAGGCGGCCGCCGTCGCGGGCGTCGTCGACGGTGCCGTCGGCGGCGTACGCGTGGTGAAGGGCTTCGGGCAGGAGGAGCAGGAGACCGGGAAGCTGCGCGAGGTCGGCCGCAGGCTGTTCGCGGGCCGCCTGCGCACCATCCGCCTGAACTCGCGCTACACCCCCGCCCTGCAGTCCGTGCCCATGCTCGGGCAGGTCGCGATGCTCGCGCTCGGCGGCTGGCTCGCGGTCAAGGGCGAGATCACGCTCGGTACGTTCGTCGCGTTCTCCACCTATCTCGCCCAGCTCGTCGGGCCCGTGCGCATGCTCGCCATGGTCCTGACCGTGGCCCAGCAGGCCCGCGCCGGCGTCGAGCGCGTCCTGGAGCTCATCGACACCGAGCCGACCATGAAGGACGGCACGAAGGAGCTGCCCGCCGACGCCCCGGCGACCGTCGAGTTCGACGACGTGTCGTTCGCGTACGACGACGGGCGCCCGGTCCTGGAAGGGCTCAGCTTCGAGATACGGCCCGGCGAGACCCTCGCCGTCGTCGGCTCCTCCGGCAGCGGCAAGTCGACGGTGTCGCTGCTCCTGCCCCGGTTCTACGACGTGACGCACGGCGCCGTCCTCGTCGGCGGCCACGACGTGCGCGAGCTGACCCACGAGTCGCTGCGCGCCGCCATCGGCCTGGTCCCCGAGGACTCCTTCCTCTTCTCCGACACCGTGCGCGCCAACATCGCCTACGGCCACCCCGGCGCCACCGACGAGGAGATCGAGCGCGCCGCCCGCGCCGCCCAGGCCGACCGCTTCATCGCCGAGCTGCCCGACGGCTACGACACCAAGGTCGGCGAGCACGGCCTGACCCTCTCCGGCGGCCAGCGCCAGCGCGTCGCCCTGGCCCGCGCCATCCTCACCGACCCGCGCCTGCTCGTCCTCGACGACGCCACCTCCGCCGTGGACGCCCGCGTCGAGCACGAGATCCACGAGGCCCTCAAGCACGTCATGGAGGGTCGCACGACCCTCCTCATCGCGCACCGCCGCTCCACCCTGAACCTCGCCGACCGCATCGCCGTCCTCGACGGCGGCCGCCTCGCCGACCTCGGCACCCACGAGGACCTTGAGCGCCGCTCGCCGCTGTACCGGCGCCTGCTCACCGACCCCGACGAGCTGGGCGGCGTCTCGCCCGGCCACGTCGCCCCCGCCCCGGCCGCCGAGGCCGTCGAGGACACCTCCGTACGCGACGAGCTGGACGCCGAGTTCGACGCCGAGCGCGGCATCACCCCGCGTCTGTGGGTGGGCGACCGGGAGCCGCAGGACATCGCCCTCGCCGGGACCCCGGCGACCCCCGAACTCCTCGCCCAGGTCGACGCGCTGCCGCCCGCCACCGACACCCCCGCCGTCGACGAGGCGCGCGCCGTCACGCCCGAGGAGTCGTACGGACTGCGCAGGCTGCTGCGCGGCTTCGGCGCGCCCCTCCTGGTCAGCCTGTCGCTCGTCGCCGTCGACGCCGGAATGGGCCTGCTCCTGCCCGTCCTCATCCGGCACGGCATCGACGAGGGCGTCACGCAGGCCGCGCTCGGCGCCGTGTGGGCCGCGTCCGCGCTGGCCCTCGCCGCCGTCGTCGTGCAGTGGGCCGCCCAGACCGGCGAGATCCGCAAGACGGGACGCACCGGCGAACGCGTCCTCTACGCCCTGCGTCTGAAGATCTTCGCGCAGCTCCAGCGGCTCGGCCTCGACTACTACGAGCGGGAACTCACCGGGCGCATCATGACCCGGATGACCACCGACGTGGACGCGCTGTCCACGTTCCTCCAGACCGGCCTGGTCACCGCGTTCGTCTCCGTCGTCACCTTCTTCGGCATCATGGTCGCGCTGCTCGTCATCGACGTACAGCTCGCCCTCGTCGTCTTCGCGACGCTGCCGCTGCTCGTCATCGGTACGTTCTTCTTCCGCAGGTCGAGCGTGAAGGCGTACGAGCTGGCCCGTGAGCGGGTGTCGGTGGTCAACGCCGACCTTCAGGAGATGGTGTCCGGGCTGCGGATCGTGCAGGCGTTCCGGCGCGAGCGGACGGGCAGCGAGCGGTTCGCGGCGCGCAGCACGGAGTACCGCGCCGCCCGCATCCGCGGCCAGTGGCTGATCTCCGTGTACTTCCCGTTCGTGCAGTTCCTGTCGTCGGTGGCCGTGGTGGCCGTCCTGATCGTGGGCGCGAACCGGGTCGAGGCGGGCACGCTCACCACCGGCGCCCTTGTCGCGTACCTCCTCTACATCGATCTGTTCTTCGCCCCCGTGCAGCAGCTCTCCCAGGTCTTCGACGGCTATCAGCAGGCCACCGTCTCGCTCGGCCGCATCCAGGAGCTGCTCCAGGAGCCCACGTCCACGAAGTCCGCCGACGAACCGCTCGACGTGCTCTCCCTGCGCGGCGAGATCGCGTTCGAGGACGTCGACTTCGCGTACGGCTCCGACGGCTCCGACGGCGCCGCCGAGAACACCGCGAACACCGAGAACACCGAGAACACCGCGAACACCGAGAACACCGGGAACGCCGAGGCCGCGCTGAGCGGGGTGCGGCTGCGGATTCCCGCGGGGCAGACCGTCGCCTTCGTCGGCGAGACCGGCGCGGGCAAGTCCACGCTCGTCAAGCTCGTGGCCCGGTTCTACGACCCGACCTCGGGCCGGGTCACGGTCGACGGCACCGACGTGCGCGCCCTGGACCTCACCTCGTACCGCCACCGGCTCGGCGTCGTGCCGCAGGAGGCGTATCTGTTCGCGGGCACCGTCC
Organism: Streptomyces aurantiacus JA 4570; assembly: GCF_000414115.1. Taxonomy (GTDB): domain Bacteria; phylum Actinomycetota; class Actinomycetes; order Streptomycetales; family Streptomycetaceae; genus Streptomyces; species Streptomyces aurantiacus_A. Next base: position 24,884 of record NZ_AOPZ01000232.1, on the reverse strand, counting down.
GCGACGCCATCGCCTACGGCCGGCCCGACGCCACCGACGCGCAGGTCGAGGCGGCCGCGCGGGCCGTCGGCGCGCACGAGATGATCGCCACCCTCGACGGCGGCTATCTGCACGAGGTCTCCGAGCGCGGCCGCAACCTCTCCGCAGGACAGCGCCAGCTCATCGCCCTGGCCCGCGCCGAGCTCGTCGACCCCGACATCCTGCTCCTCGACGAGGCCACCGCCGCCCTCGACCTCGCCACCGAGGCCCAGGTCAACCAGGCCACGGACCGCATCGCGGGCAAGCGCACGACGCTGGTCGTCGCCCACCGCCTCACCACGGCCGCCCGCGCGGACCGCGTGATCGTGATGGACCACGGGCAGGTCGCCGAGGACGGCACGCACGAGGAACTGCTCGCCCGCGACGGGCGGTACGCGGAGCTGTGGCGGACCTTCGTGGGGGAGCCGGTGGGGGCGTAGGCGGGGAGTTCTCGCCCGCGCAGAAATGGTAGGCCGGGTTCCGCAACCGTCGGGTGGCTGTCCGGCGTCCGTACGTCAGTACGCTGATGCGGGGGTGTCGGGAGGGGCAGACGTGAGTAATGCTCGGATACGGCGGAGCCTGGCCGCAGGCGCCGCCGCGCTCGTGGCCGCCGTGCTGCTGGCGCTCGCCGGACCGGGCGTCGGCACCGCGGCCGCGGCGGCGCCGTGCCCAGGACACAAGGTCCGCACCCTGGCCTTCAGCACCGGCAAGATCGTCCTCTACAAGAAGCGCGGCTACGTCTGCGCCGTGACGTACGCCAAGCGCCCCGGCGCCCGCAAGACGATGTCGGTCAGCGTCCAGGCGCGCGGCAGCCGCCCCGTGCGGGACAAGGGCCGCTACACCCGCCTCGCGGGCCCGGTGAAGGTGCACTCGGGGCACCGCTGCGTGTGGGTGAAGGGGTCCGTGGGCGCGGGCAGCATCAGCTCCGGCTGGATCCTCTGCTGACGCCGGGCCGCCGTGGCCCCTTCATGTCAGGTCCGGCATGTCCGGTCAGCGGACGCTCCCGTCCTCTCAGTGAATTTCCCTGAGTCCCCTATGTCCTCAATGTGCCCTGGTGTGCGGGGAGTTGCTCGGTTAGGTTCCGGGGAATCGCTGCACCGACAGGGGAGGACGCATGCGCAGGACCCTCAGATGGGTGTTGTCACTCGTGGTGCTCATAGGCACCGCGGGGTTCACCGGAGTGACGGCCACGGCGGCCACCGACGCCGACCGCGGCACGAACGCCGCCGCGAAGGACATCAAGGACCGGCTCCTCGCCATCAAGGGCATGAGCCTGATCGAGGAGAAGCCGTACGACGGCTACCGCTTCTTCGTCCTCGACTACACCCAGCCGGTCGACCACCGGCATCCCTCCAAGGGCACCTTCAAGCAGCGCATCACCGTGCTGCACAAGGACACCGCCCGGCCCACCGTCTTCTCGACCTCGGGCTACGGCCTGAACACGAACCCGGGCCGCGCGGAGCCGACCCGCATCATCGACGGCAACCAGGTCGCCATGGAGTACCGCTTCTTCACTCCCTCGCGCCCCGAGCCCGCCGACTGGTCCAAGCTCGACATCTGGCAGGCCGCGACCGACCAGCACCGCATCTTCAAGGCCCTCAAGCCGATCTACGGCAAGAAGTGGCTGTCCACGGGCGCCTCCAAGGGCGGCATGACCGCCACGTACTTCGAGCGCTTCTACCCGCGTGACATGGACGGCGTCGTGGCCTACGTCGCGCCGAACGACGTCAACAACCGCGAGGACTCCGCGTACGACCGCTTCTTCGAGAACGTCGGCACCAAGGAGTGCCGCAGCAAGATCGAAGCGGTGCAGCGGCAGGCGCTGCTGCGGCGCGCCCCGATGGAGAAGCTGTACGCCAAGTACGCCGCCGACAACCGCAACACCTTCAAGACCATCGGCAACCTCGACAAGGCATTCGAGGCCGTCGTGCTCGACGTGAACTGGGGCTTCTGGCAGTACCAGCCGTCCGCCACCGCCTGCGCGCAGGTGCCGGACGCCAAGACCGCCGGCGACCAGGCGCTGTTCGACTGGATCGACGAGGTCGGCGGCTGGTCGTCCTACACCGACCAGGGGCTCGAGTACTACACGCCGTACTACTACCAGGCCGGTACGCAGCTCGGTTCGCCCGACATCAAGCAGCCCTGGATCGCCGACCTGAGCCGCTACGGCTACCAGCCACCCCGGAACTTCGTCCCGCGCGACATCTCGATGAAGTTCCAGAAGCACGCGATGAAGGACGTCGACCGGTGGGTGCGGCACAACTCGCACCGGATGCTGTTCGTGTACGGCGAGAACGACCCGTGGGGCGCGGAGCCGTTCCGTCCGGCCCGGGGGGCCAAGCACGACTCCTACGTCATGACCGCGCCCGGCGCCAACCACGGCGCGAACGTCGCCGGGCTCGTCGGCGACGACAAGGCGAAGGCCACGGAGCGGATCCTCGCCTGGGCCGGGGTGCCGACCGCGCAGGCCGCGCCCTATGACGCGAAGCTGGACCGGAAGGACCGGGACCGCCACAACACCCTGAGGCCGTAGCCGTAACCAGGGGGCTCCGCCCCCTGGACCCCCGCTGGGGCAGAGCCCCCAGTTTCGGGAAGGGGCGGGGTTGGGGAGGCCCCCGGCAGGGTCACACCCGCACCGCGCACCCCACCGGCCGGGCCCCGCCCAGGGCCACGTACAGATCCGTGCCCGAAGGACACAGGGAGCGCTCCGCGGCGGACGCGATGACGCGATGCTGCGGGGCCCGGCGGCCCGAGCCGTCGCAGGCGGTTTCCCGCACCTCCCCCCGCCCCGCCCCGTACACACAGTCCCCCACCACGGTCCGAGGCCCACCTCCCGCCCCGGGATCCCCGGGATGCGGCGGTTCGAGATTGCGCATGCAGGCGTACCCCTGCGGAACCTCCCCGTCGCCGTCCTCGTCGACGGCCGGCCGGGACTCGCTGACGTGCAGGACGAAGTCGGTACGCGGGGGACACAGCGGCCCGTCCCCGCTCCGCCCGCCGTGCCGGGCGACGACCCGCGCGGCGGCCCGCTCACTGCCGCACGGCACCTCCGTGAAGAACTCCCGCCCCCACGAACTGCACTCGCCCGCGCCGAGGAACACCGCCCCGCCCCCGGACGCGGCGGACCCGGCGGACGTGGTGCCACCCGCCCGCCCCGAACCCCCCGGCAGCTGACAGCCCGTGAGCGCCAGCACGACGGCGAGCAGCCCGCCCCCGCACGCCATCCCCACCCCGAACACCCGCATGGCCGCCCCCGACCCCCCCGACACGCACGCCGGGGACACCCAGCGTGACCCCCGGCGGCGGGCGCACGCCAGGTGCTCAGGAGGCTTTGCGCACCTTGGCCGCGGCGGCCGGGGCGGGCTGCGTACGCGGGGTACGCCCGTCAGTCGGCGGCTGCGTACGGCTCGTACGAAAGTCCGTAGCCGATGGGGTACAGCACCTGCGCGGGATCGTCCGGGCTCGGCACCGGCACGGGCAGGCGGCCGACCGGGCGGGCGCGGCCCGCGATGACGCGGGCGGCGGCGCGGAGTTCGACGTCCGTCCAGGAGTACGCGGCGAGCGCGGCGGCCACGCCGGGCAGCCGGGTCACGTCGTGCGGGGTGCGGACGGAGATGGTGATGACGGGCGGTCCCTCCGGGGCGGCGGTGAGGGCGGTGACGAGGGCGTGCTGGGGGTCGCCCTCCGTGACGTCGTACGTCGTGACGATCACCGCGTCGTGCCCGGAGGCCGCCTCGGCGAGGGCCTTGTCCACGGCCTCCGGGGACGGCTCGGTGCCGGTGCTCAACGCCGTTGCCGTGAAGCCGAGTTCGGTCAGGGCGGCGGCGAGGACGGTGGTCGGCGGGCCCGTGGTGCCGGACGGGGAGACCGGGTCGGCGCCCAGGACCAGGACGCGGCCGTGCGCGGCGGGGGACAGCGGGAGCAGCCCGCCCTCGTTGCGGAGCAGCGTCGTGGTGCGCTCGGCGATGCGGTCGGCGGCGGCGAGGTGGTCGGTGCTGCCGACGAGGGCGTCCACGTCGTCCGGGGCGGCGGCGTACGGCTGCTCGAACAGGCCCAGTTTCCGCTTCAGCCGGAGGATCCGCAGGACCGACTCGTCGATGCGGGCCTCGGTCAACTCGCCCTCGCGGACGGCCTGGAGGACCGCGTTCCAGGCGAGTTCGGGCTGGGGCGGGTTCAGGAGCTGGTCGACGCCCGCCTTGATCGCGAGGACGGCGACGCGGTCGTCGCCGTACTTCGTGCGCACCCCCCGCATGGACAGGGAGTCGGTGACGACGACGCCTTCGTGGCCGAGCTGTTCGCGCAGGATGCCGGTGACGATGGGGTGCGAGAGCGTGGCCGGGTCGAGGGCCGGGTCCAGGGCGGGCACCACGATGTGCGCGGTCATCACCACGTCGACGCCCGCGGCGAGCGCGGCGCGGAACGGCGGGGCGTCCAGCTCCTCCCACTGCTCGCGGGTGTGGTGGATGTACGGCAGCGCGGAGTGGCTGTCGGTCTCGGTGTCGCCGTGGCCGGGGAAGTGCTTGGCGGCGGGGGCGATGCCCGCGTCCCGGTAGCCCTCGATCTGCGCGGTCACGAACGCGGACACGGCGTCCGGGCCCGCGCCGAAGGACCGTACGCCGATGACCGGGTTGGCGGGGTTCACGTTGACGTCCGCGGACGGCGCGTAGTTCTGGAAGACGCCGAGCGCGCGCAGCTCGGCGCCGGCGATGCGGGCCGCCTCGCGGACGTCGTCGGCCGAGCCGCCCGCGCCGAGCGCCATCGCGCCCGGCAGCAGCGTGGCGGGCGCGCCGACGCGGGCGACGACGCCGTGCTCCTGGTCGATGGTGAGCAGGAGTGGGATGCCCGGCGGCTGGTCGAGGGCCACCCGCTGTACGTCGTCGGACAGCGCGGCGAGCTGTCGCGGGTCGCGGGTGTTGTGGGCCCAGCCGAAGTAGATGAGGCCGCCCGGGCGGTACTTGGCGACGGCGTCCGCGGCGGTGCGCACGCCCAGCTCCCGCTCGTTCAGCTCGACGTCGGCCGGGTCGGGGGCGGTGGCGTGGTGGCCGTACACATGCAGGACGAAGAGCTGGCCGACCTTCTCCTCGAGGGTCATGCGGGCGAGCAGGGCGTCGTCGGGGCCGGTGTCGTCGGCGTGGTCGCGGGCGGTGCTGTGGGAGTCGTGAGGCACCTGCCACGGATATCCCGTGGGGTGCGGCGGGTCAAGGCCCGGACGGCACGGGTCAAGCCCTGGACGGCACCGGTCGAGGCCCGGACGGCACCGCGCTGCCGTGAGGGGCCGCCACCGGCGCAGTGGAGGGGGCGCACCGGTGGCGGCGCGCTGCCGGCCGCGGGCGGCGGAGAGGGTGGTCAGCGTTCGCAGCCAGCAGCGATGCCGACACCGCCTCGCGGAGACTCTCCGGCAGCGTGCCTGTTGGACGGCCCGGCGCGCGTCAGGGTTCCCGAACGGGCCCCGAATACCCCAAGTTGGTGCGGATGGGCACTGTGGGGTCAGCTCGCCGCGCGGGGCGCTCCGTCGGCCGCGCCGCTGACCGTCCCCCACGACGCGCGCAGCACCCGCACCGCCTCCGCGATCGCCGGGCGCCGAGCCGCCCCCGCCCGCCACACCGCGTACACCCCCCGGACCGGCATCGGGTCGAGCCGGACCGCCGCCACCCCGTCCGGGAGCGGGCCGCGGCCGAGGCGCGGGACGAGGGCGATGCCCAGGCCGGCCGCGACCAGGGCGATCAAGGTGGGGTTCTCCTCCGCCCGGTGGACGATGTCCGGCTCGCAGCCGGCGGCCCGCATCGTCCGCACCAGCCAGTCGTGGCACACCCGCCCCGGCGGCTGCGAGATCCACCGCTCGTCCCGCAGCTCCGCGCGCCGCACCGAATCGCGCCCGGCGAGCCGGTGCCCCGTCGGGACCAGCAGATCGCACAAGTCCTCGCCGATCAGGGCCTGTTCGACGCCGGGCGGCGCGGGCAGCGGTGCGATGTCCCAGTCGTGGGCGACCGCGAGGTCCGCCGCGCCCTTGGCGACGAGGTCCACCGAGAGATGCGGTTCGACCTCCGTCAGGCGCGCGTCCAGGTCCGGGTGGCGGCGCGCCAGCTCGGCGAGCACGCCGGGCAGCAGCCCGCGCGCCGCCGACGCGAACGCCACCACGGTCAGGCGCCCGGCCGGGACGCCCCGCCGCTCCGCCAGGTCGGTCTCCGCGCGCTCCACGATCGCCAGCAACTCCCGTGCCGCGTCGGCGAGTCGCACCGCCTCGTCGGTCAGGGCCACGCCCCGGCCCTGCCGTTCCAGGAGCGTCGTACGCGTCTCCCGCTCCAGCTTGGCGATCTGCTGGGACACGGCGGACGGCGTGTAGCCGAGTGCCGCGGCGGCGGCGCCGACGGTGCCGTGGACGGCCACGGCGTGCAGGGCGCGCAGCCGCGCGAGATCCAGCATGGGCCACCTCGACTCGTTGTTCGGGGTCGTCGCTCGGCACGGCTCATTCATAAGCAGTGCTTCAGTCAATCATGAAGAAATTCGCGCTGGTGCTGAACACTCCTGGGGGGTGATCCTCGACGCATGCGTCCCTCCCACATCTGTCTCGCCGTCCTCGTCACCGCCGTCTGGGGCGTGAACTTCGTCGTCATCGAGGTCGGCCTCGGCCACTTCCCGCCGCTGCTGTTCTCCGCCCTGCGCTTCCTCGTCGCGGCGCTGCCCGCCGTGTTCTTCGTCGGCCGCCCGAAGGTCGCCTGGAAGTGGCTGGTGGGGGTGGGCCTGGTGCTCGGCGTGGCCAAGTTCGGGCTGCTGTTCATCGGCATGGACGCGGGCATGCCGGCCGGCCTGTCGTCGCTCGTCCTGCAGATCCAGGCGGTGTTCACCGCGGTCGTCGCCTTCGCCGTGCTCGGTGAACGCCCGGCGCGGGTGCGGGTGATGGGCATGGCGGTCGCGCTCGCGGGCATCGGGGTCGCGGCCGTCCACGAGGGGGCGTCCGGCCCGCTCACCGCCTTCGGCCTGACCATCGCGGCCGCCGCCTGCTGGGGTGTGTCCAACGTCCTCACCCGCAAGGCCGCGCCGCCCGACGCGCTGAACTTCATGGTGTGGGTGAGCACCGTCCCGGTCCTGCCGCTGCTCGCCCTCTCGCTGCTCTTCGAGGGCCCCTCGCGCGACCTCGACGCCCTGCGCGCGCTCGACTGGCAGGGCGTGGGGATCATCGTCTACGTCGCGTGGATCACGACGGTGTTCGGCTTCGGCGCCTGGGGCTACCTGCTGCGCCGCCACCCGGCGTCGACGGTCGCCCCGTTCTCGCTCCTGGTGCCGGTCTTCGGGATGTCCTCGGCCGCGCTGTTCCTGGACGAGTCGGTGGGGCCGCTCCAGTGGTGCGCGGCGGCGCTGCTCGTGGGCGGGGTGGCGCTGGCGTCGCTGCCGGGGAAGCCGCGGTCCCTGCCCGCCGCGCCCGCCGAGCCGTCCCCGGCCGCCCCGCTCACCCCGTCCTCCCCGCCCGCCCCGGCGACGTACGCTGACGACGTGACCGTCCCGGAACCCGCGCCCCGCGCATGACCGCACGCACGACCCCGGACCGCTGCGGCCCCAAGGCCCTGCGCCCCGTCGACCTGGCCCGGATGGCGGGCGTGTCCACCCAGCTCGTACGCGACTACGCCGACGCGGGCATCCTGCCGCCCACCCCGCGCAGCCCCACCGGCTACCGCCGTTTCGCCCCCGTGCACGGCCGCGCCCTGCTGGCCTACCGGGCGCTGGCGAAGGGGTTCGGCCCGGACACGGCACGGGCGGTGATGCGGGCGGTGCACGCGGGCGACGTCCCCGAGGCGCTGACGCTGCTCGACGCCGCGCACGCCGGGCTGCACGCCCAGCGGGAGGCGCTGCGGGCGACGGGCGCGGCGCTGGAGGCGGTGGCGGGCGAGGATCCCGGCGCCCCCGCGGCTCCCGCGCCCCGCACGCCCCTGACCGTCGGTGAGGTCGCCGCCCACCTGGGCGTGCGCGCCTCGGCGCTGCGGGTCTGGGAGTCGGCGGGCCTGCTCGCGCCCGCCCGGGAGCGTGGCACCGGCTACCGCAGCTACGGCGCCGCGGACGTCCGCGACGCCCGCATGATCACCATGCTCCGCCGGGCCGGCTACCCGCTGCCCGCGATCCGCCCCGTCCTCGACGACCTCCGCGACACCGGCGGCAGCGAGGCCCTGCGCGCGGCCCTGGCCCAGCGGCACACCGACCTGACGCGCCGCTCACGGGCGATGCTGGAGGGCGCGGGGCTGCTGCACGGGTACGTGACGGAGGTGGCGGAGGAGGGCGAGGCGGTGGCCCCGCCCTCCCTCACCTAGGACCTACGCCGACTCCGTCAGCAGCCGGGCCAGCAACTCCCGCCCGGGCCCGAGCAGTTCGGGCAGCGGCGCCGCTTCCTCGTACCAGCGCTTCTCGTACTCCCAGCAGAGCCAGCCGTCCCAGCCCTTGCGGGTGAGGAGTTCCACGCACTCGGCGAGCGGCAGGACGCCCGCGCCGAGGGGGAGCGGTGTGGTGTTCTCGGCGCTCGCGATGTCCTTGACCTGGACGTAGCCGAGGAACGGGGAGAGCGCGGCGTAGCTGTCGGTGATCTGCTCGCCGCCGAGCCAGGTGTGCATGACGTCCCACAGGGCGCCGGCCTGCCGGTGGCCGACGGCGCCGAGGACGCGGGCGGCGGCTGCGCCGGTGCGGTGCGAGTCGTGGGTCTCCAGGAGGAGGCGGACGCCGACGTCGGCGGCGTACTCCGCGGCGGTGCCGAGCCGCCGCGCGGCCGTCACGTCGGCCTCCTCCTCGCTCTGTCCGGTGCCGCCGCCCGGGAAGACCCGCACGAACGGCGCGCCGAGGTCGCGGGCCAGGGCGAGCAGACCCCGGATCTCGTCAAGGACGGGCTCGTCGTCGCCGGGCTCGGCGACGCGCGCGTACCCGGCGATGCCCAGGACGGCGACGCCCGCCGCCTTGAACTCGGCGGCCACGTCGGCCCGTTCGGTGATCCCGATGCCCGGGTGGACGGGTTCTTCGGGGTGGGCGCGCAGCTCGACGCCGTGGTAGCCGTGCGTGCCGGCCAGGCGCAGCACGTCCGGGAGGGGCATACCGGGTACGCCGAGCGTGGAGAAGGCGAGTTTCATGGGCGGACATCTTTCCGCCGGGCGGCAACGGAAACGTAGGGGACACGCCAGGCGACGTCAGGGGCGCGCGGAACCGCGCGGCCGGCCACCACCATGGCCCTCGTCCTCGCCCCGGAGGGGAAGCCGCCAGTCCTGGCCGACCAGGTCCACCCCGAACGACCGGTGGGGCTTCTCCGCCCCCAGGGAGAAACCGTGCCGCAGGTAAAGGGTCCGCGCGGCGGCAAGCACGTCGTTGGTCCACAGGACCAGCTCCCGGTACCCGACGCCCCGGGCGAACTCCACCACCGCCGCGACCAGCCGGTCCCCGATGCCGAGGCCGCGCGTCTCCGGCTCGACGAGGAGCAGCCGCAGCCGCGCCGTGCCCGGCGCCTCGTCGCGTACGCACATCACGCACCCGACCGGCCGCCCGTCCAGCTCGGCGATCCACACCCGCTCCAGATGCGGGTCGTGGTCCTGGGCGAAGTCGGCGACGATGCGGGCCACCAGGCCCTCGTAGTCGGCGTTCCATCCGAACTCGGCGGCGTACAGCGCGCCGTTGCGCTGCACGATCCAGCCGAGTTCGCCCGCCCTCGGCTCGCGCAGCAGCACGTCGTCCGCGCGCGGCGGGCGGCGGGCGCCGTCCGACAGGATGCCGCGGACGGTCGCCATGGCCGCCGTGAGCCGCTCGCGCTCGGCCGCCGGAACCGTCGCGAGCAGCGAGCCGACGGCCTCCCGCGACCGCTCGTCGAGCAGCTCGGCGGCGCCGCGCCCGCGCGCCGTGAGCGTGACGCGCCGCCGCCGCGGATCCCGCTCGGACGGCGTCCGCTCCACCAGGCCGTCCTCCTCGAACTTGGCCAGGATGCGGCTCAAGTACCCGGCGTCCAGGGACAGTTCGCCGCGCAGGTCGGCGGCGTCGGTCCGGGGCGAGTGGGCCAGCTCGTACAGCACCCGGGACTCGGTGAGGGTGTAGGGCGCGTACAGGTGCCGGCTGTAGTCCAGCGCGCCGATGAGGTTGGTGTAGAAGCGGTTGAAGGACCGGATCTCCTGAACGCTCACGGGTACCACCTGGCCGTTCGCCGATACTCGGCTGCCGATACTTGACTGAGTCAGAGATATATGGCCCCGAGCATACGACGAGAACCGGCCAGACGCCACGGTCGGCCGTGCCCTACCCCTCACCCAGCGGAACGGCCACGGCGTCGTACGTCGTGTCGGGCGTCGGCGTGGTCGTGAAGCGCGCGTTGACGAGATACAGCCGGTCGCCGAACCGGGCGGCCGTCGACGGGACGTCGAACCGGGGGTCGGTGACGCGCCGCTGCAACACGGCCGTACGGGCCCCCGCGTCGAGCCGGAACGCGCTGACGACATTGGCCCGGTTCTGCACCACGTACAGAGTGCGCCCGATACGCACGAGCCCGTCGCCGTTGAGTACGTTCTCCGCGCCCCGCAGCCGGATCTCCGTGGCGTACCCGCTCCCCGGGTCCACCCGGTACAGCCGCCCCACGGGCTGACTGCTGACGACGATCAGCGCCCGGCCGTCGGGCGCGCCCACGATCCCGTTGGCGTTGTTGACGTCGGGCACCTGCTGCCAGTCACCACCGAGCGGCACCCGCCGTACGTCCGCCCGCCCCCGCTGCCCTCGGCGCACCCCGTACAACACGGCGTCCCGCGAGTCGGTGAACCAGGCGTGATCGCCCGCCAGATGCACGTCATTGACGAAGTGCCCGCTCCCTTCCGCCAGTTGATACGTCGCCACGACCTCCCCACTCCGCAGATCGAGCACCCGCGCACTCCCGCTCGCACCCCCGGCGACGTACAACAACCCGTCCCGCCCGACCTTCATCCCCACGGCCTGGCTCCCCGCAGCCCCCTCATGAACGACCTCCCCGCGCCCGGTCCGCAGGTCGGCCCGGTACACGGCCCCGGTGCCGAGGGACCCCACGTAGGCGTACGGGGCGGCCCCGACGGCGATTCCCTCGGGGCGGAAGCCGTTGGGGAGCGGGAACGTGGTCGGCCAGGTGGCGGGGAAGCCTGCGCGGGGTCGGGTGGCGGAGGCGGCGCCCGGGGCGACCGCGACCGAGGCGGCGGCCGCCGCACCGGCGAGCACGGCGCGCCGGGACGGACGGGGCGGACGGGGTGACGGTGACAGTGGGCGTAGGGCCATGGTTCAGCTCTCCGTATCGACTGGGAGGGAAGGAGACGAACTCCCCTTCAGCATCGGCGAGCAGGGCTCACTTGGGTACCGGAGTTCCCGTCAGCATCACGGGTTCGTCCACCGGGCGGAATCGGGTGCGCGAGCCGCCGACGCCGCTGCGCACCCCAGTTTCCCGTTCCGGAAACTCGTACCCCTTGCCCCTGTCGTCGTCACCCCGGAACGATCAGACGAGACAGTCGGGCCATGGGGAGGGGAACGTTCATGAAGGTGACCGTGCTTGCGACGACATGCGACAAAAGGGACTGCCCCACCATCTACAAGACCGACCGGGGCACGATCCTCGTGCAGGGCGAGACCCCGACGGATCACGGTCTGACGATCCCCGGGCACGAGACGCTCGTAGAGATCCCCATGGAGCTGATCCGTGAAGCGTTCGGGGACACGGCCAGTGCCTGACCTGGGGGACCTGTTCGACGACTTCCGGCAGGAGGCGTTCCGGCTGGAGACCCTCGACGACTACAGCCAATCGGGCAGCGTCGACGCGTACCGGCTGTTCCTCGACGGCCGGGAACGGCCGGCCGACTACAACGACGACTGGTTGGCAGAGGTTCGGGCACACACCGATGCCGGACGGCGCATGTACCGCGTCCACGTCGTCAGGCGGCCACTGACGCCGTATCTGCGGTTCGAACTGGGATGGGGATACCGGACCAACGCCACGGCCGGAGAGGAGTTCTTCATCCTCGACGTGACCGACCGGCCCAATCCTCTCCCGGACGGTGTCGGGGACTTCTGGCTCTTCGACTCCACGACCCCGGCTCAGTTCCACTACAGCCAGGACGGCAAGTTCCTCGGGGCCGACGTCCTCCCCGACGACCGGCCGACGTCCTCCCCGACGACCGGGGAGCCGAGTACGTCATCTACCGGGACACTGCTCTGGCTCACGCTGTCCCGTTCGCGGACTGGTGGGCAGAGTACGGGGAGTGAACCGTTCAGAGCTGGGTGCGGCGCTGCGGGTGCTGCGGGAAGCCTCGGGGAAGGAGGCCAAGGCCGTTGCCCGCGGCGCTGTCATGTCTGCCAGCAAGCTCAGCAAGGTGGAGACGGGCAAGCTCGCGCCGACTGCTGACGACGCCGACCGCATCCTGACTGCCATCGGCGTCTCGGACGACGTGAAGGCGGAGTACATGAACGCCGCCCGTGCCGTCGCGACAGAGGCCACAGCTTGGCGTCTGATCCAGCGGGCGGGGCTCCACAAGGCACAGAGGCGGTTGAGGGCCCTCGAAGCCCGTATGAGTCTCCTGCGGATCTTTCAACCGGCATTGGTGCCGGGCCTCCTCCAGACACCGGAGTACATGCGGGCCGTCCTGTCCCGGCACGAGGACCTGACGGAGGACACCGTGCGGCAGACCGTGAGCGCGAGGCTCGAACGGCAAGAGGTCCTCTACGACCAGGGCAAGACTCTCCGGTTCGTGATCACCGAACCAGTCCTGCGATGGCTGATCGTGCCGCCCATGGTCATGGTGGGGCAGCTTGACCGGCTCATCTCTGTGTCCCGGCTCCCGAACGTGGACCTGCGGGTGGTGCCGCTGGCCGGACCCAAGCACGACATCCCCAACCACTCGATCGTGGTCCGTGACGACCGGGCGGTGACGGTGGAGACCGTCCACGCCGAGGTAGTGGTGACCGATCCCAGGGATGTTGCCCTGTACGTCGCCAAGTTCGACGGCTTCGCCTCCGGCGCCGTCGTCGGCGACGACATGAGAGACCTCTTGGCAGCGGTCAGGGACGACCTTTTTCAGCAACGGGAAAGCGGCTAGGCCGAGTTGAAGAACGGCCAGACCATGTGGGCATGACCAAGACGACTCCAGAGCCCCCGGTCACCCTCGGCAGCGCGACCACCGACCACGACGCCAAGCACGACCAGATCCAAGAGCACGTCAACACGGTGAAGCACCTGTACTGGCCCTGCGAGCCCGAGGAGGTCCGCTCGCAGACCTGGACGATGCTCCTGGACCTGACCTGGCTGCTCAGCCAGGACCTCGGGCAGGAGTACAACGAGCGCGTCGCCGGCATGGTCCGCCGCGCCCATCAGGTCATCGACAGCCACCAGGAGTTCGAGGAGACCAGGAGCGCGCACCGCTACATGCTGATCGTCGCCGACCACACCCGGATCGCGAACCTGTTGTGGTCGCTGCGCACCGCCGAACTGGCGGGCGAACGGGACGCCTGACTGTGAACCCGTCGACGTGGGGTGCCTCCGTTGTCCGTTGTCCGTCCGCTCCGGCTCGGCCGCGGCCATTCGCGGGCGGTGGGTGCGCACACGTCCGGTTGAGGCTTTTGGCGGTGCTCACGCCGCTGACCAGCCTGCTTCCAGAAAGAGTCCCTACTGCTACTTCAATGAAATGCTGGAAGCGCCCGACCAGCCGGTGACGACATCGGCGTTCCCTGGGCGAACCCCTTGGAGGCCGACGTGAAGTTCCTTCTCGAAGTCGACGTGGACGGCACCGCCTCCGCGGAGGACACCACCCGCGAACTGGGCCGCATCCTGCGCTACTGGGCGGGGAACCTGCGGCACTACGACCTGAAGCCGGGTGCGGCCGAGGCGGTGTACGACTCCGCGTACCGGGAGGTCGGCCGGTGGGCGGTCGCCGAGTCCTGAGCGGCGGCCGCCCCGCGGAAGGGCCAGCCTCGCGGGAGGGGGGCGGCCGGGGTCAGTACGGCCGCGGCACCCCCGTCGACCCCCGCACCATCAACTCCCCGTGCACCGTGGCGATCCCCCCGGGCGGCTCCTCCTCGCGGCCCATCGCGATGCGGCCGGCCCGCGCCCCCGCCTCGTACAGCGGAAGCCGCACCGTCGTCAGGGCGGGCACCGCGTCGATGCTGAACGGGAGGTCGTCGAAGCCCGCCACCGACACGTCGTCGGGGATCGAGAGGCCCCGGTCCCGCAGGGCCGCGCAGGCGCCCAGGGCCACCGTGTCGTTGGCGGCGACGACGGCCGTCAACTCCGGGGCGCGGCGCAGGAGTTCGAGCGTGGCGTCGTACCCCGAGCGGCGGTCGTAGGGGCCGTGCAGGGTGAGGCGCGGGTCGTCCGCGACGCCCGCGGCGGCCAGCGCCTCCTGGTGGCCCTCCAGGCGGTGCCGGGTGGTCGTGCGCTCCGTGGGGCCCGCGATGTAGCCGATGCGGCGGTGGCCGAGGCCGATGAGGTGGTCCGTGAGGCGCCGCCCGCCGCCCCGGTTGTCGAAGGTCAGCGCCACCGCGTCCGGCGCGTCGTCGGCCGGCGGCCGCCCGCACAGCACCACCCGTGAGCCCGCCTCGCCGAGCCGCCGCAGCTTCCCGCCGATCGCCGCCGCGTGCGGGGCGTTCTCGATGGCACCGCCGGTCACCACGACAGCCGCGGCCCGCTGGCGCTGGAGCAGCGTCAGGTACGTCAGCTCGCGCTCGGGGGAGCCGCCGGTGTTGCAGACGACCGCCATGCGCTCGCCGCCCGCCCGGCCGCCAGGCCCTGTGATCTCCGACTGGACCGCGCTCGCCATGATCCCGAAGAACGGGTCGGCGATGTCGTTGACGAGGATGCCCACCAGGTCCGAGGTCGCGGCGGCCAGCGAGCTCGCGGGCCCGTTCAGGACGTAGTCCAGCTCGTCCACCGCCCGCAGTACGCGCTCACGCGTCGCCGCCGCGACGGGGTAGTTGCCGTTCAGTACGCGGGACACGGTGGCGGGGGACACCTGGGCGCGAGCCGCCACGTCCGCCAGGGTCACGGTCATCTCTTGGCCTCCGGTCTTGTACGAACCTTGTCCGGCAGGCTAGCTTCTCCTCAATAGAAAGCGCTTGCTGTGCAGGCAGTGCGGTACAGGGCCCGTACGGGGCATAACAGGGCGTACGGAGGAACTCACGTGACACGCAGATCGGTCCGCATCGCCATGAACGGCGTGACGGGGCGCATGGGTCACCGCCAGCACCTGGTCCGCTCGATCCTCGCGCTGCGCGAGCAGGGCGGCCTCGAACTGGGCGACGGCACCCGGCTGTGGCCGGAGCCGGTCCTCGTGGGCCGCAGGGAGCAGGCGCTGCGCGACCTCGCCGCGCGCCACGGCCTGGAGCGCTGGTCGACCGACCTGGACGCGGTCCTCGCCGACCCGGCGACCGACATCTACTTCGACGCGCAGGTCACCTCCGCCCGGGAGGCGGCGATCCGCAAGGCCGTCGCCGCGGGCAAGCACATCTACACGGAGAAGCCCTCCGCCACCTCCTTCGCGGCCGCCCTCGACCTGGCGCGCCTCGCCCGCGACGCGGGCGTCAAGCACGGCGTCGTCCAGGACAAGCTCTTTCTGCCCGGCCTGCGCAAGCTGGCGCGCCTGATCGACGGCGGCTTCTTCGGGCAGATCCTGTCCGTGCGCGGCGAGTTCGGCTACTGGGTCTTCGAGGGCGACTGGCAGGAGGCGCAGCGCCCCTCGTGGAACTACCGCGCCGAGGACGGCGGCGGCATCGTCGTCGACATGTTCCCGCACTGGGAGTACGTCCTGCACGAACTGTTCGGCCGGGTCCGCTCCGTACAGGCCCTAGCCGTCACGCACGTCCCGCAGCGCTGGGACGAGCGCGGCAAGCCGTACGACGCCACCGCCGACGACGCCGCATACGGCATCTTCGAGCTCGACGGGGGCGCCGTCGCGCAGATCAACTCCTCCTGGGCGGTGCGGGTGCACCGCGACGAGCTCGTCGAGTTCCAGGTCGACGGCACGCACGGCTCGGCGGTCGCGGGCCTGCGCCGCTGCCGCTTCCAGCACCGCGCCGGCACGCCCAAGCCGGTCTGGAACCCCGACCTGCCCGCCACCCACTCCTTCCGCGACCAGTGGCAGGAGGTCCCCGACAACGGGTCCGCGGGCGAGTCCGACAACGGCTTCAAGGCGCAGTGGGAGCTGTTCCTGCGCCATGTGTACGAGGACGCGCCCTACCGCTGGGACCTGCTCGCGGGCGCGCGCGGGGTGCAGCTCGCGGAGCTGGGGCTGCGGTCGTCGGCGGAGGGGCGCAGGATCGACGTACCGGAGATCGCGCTGTGAACGCACGGAACGCTGTGAACGCACGGAACCCGGAGCCGCCGCAGGCACCGGCTCCCCTCCAGCCCCTCCCGCCCCTCACCTCCCGCACCGTCCTCGCCGCCGCCCACGTCGTGGCCGACCCGGGCGCCGACGTCTCCCCGGACGGCCCGGCCGCCGTCGACTGGGACGCCACGCTCGCCTTCCGCCGCCACCTGTGGGCGCACGGCCTGGGCGTCGCCGAGGCCATGGACACCGCGCAGCGCGGCATGGGCCTGGACTGGCCGGGCGCGGCCGAGCTGATCCGGCGGTCCGCGGCGGAGGCGAAGGCCGTGGGCGGCCACATCGCGTGTGGGGTGGGCACGGACCAGCTCACCGCGCCCGCGGCCACTCTCGCCGACGTACGAGGGGCGTACGAGGAGCAGCTCGCGCTCGTCGAGGACACGGGCGCCCAGGCGATCCTGATGGCCTCCCGGGCACTCGCGGCCACGGCGGACGGCCCCGACGCCTACCTGGCCACGTACGACGACCTGCTCCGGCAGGCATCCGCCCCCGTGATCCTGCACTGGCTGGGCCCCATGTTCGACCCGGCGCTCGCGGGCTACTGGGGCTCGGCCGACCTGGACGCGGCCACGGACACCTTCCTCGACGTGATCGCCGCGCACCCCGGCAAGGTGGACGGCGTGAAGATCTCGCTCCTGGACGCGGACCGCGAGGTCGCCCTGCGCCGCCGCCTGCCGGACGGGGTGCGCTGCTACACCGGCGACGACTTCCACTACCCCGACCTGATCGCGGGCGACGACCACGGCTTCAGCCACGCGCTCCTCGGCGTCTTCGACCCGCTGGCGCCGATCGCGGCCCGAGCCGTGCGCGCGCTGGACGGCGATGACCTGAGAGTTTTCCATGAACTCCTCGACCCCACCGTCGAGTTGGCCCGCCACCTCTTCCAACCGCCCACCCGCTTCTACAAGACGGGCGTCGTCCTCCTCGCCTGGCTGGCCGGCCACCAGAGCCACTTCACGATGGTCGGCGGCCTCCAGTCGGCCCGCTCCCTGCCGCACCTCACCAGGGCGTACGAACTCGCAGCCGCGCTGTCCCTGTTCCCCGACCCGGACCTGGCGGCGCACCGCATGCGCACGCTCCGCACGGTCTACGGAGCCACCCCATGACACCCCCCGCGCCTCCGCCGCTCCGCGCCCCCGCCGACTTCAGCGTCAACCAGATGACGGTGAAGCAGCTGCCGCTCCCCGAACTGGTCACCGCCTGCGCGGACTTGGGCATCCGGGGCGTGGGCCTGTGGCGCGAGCCCGTCCAGGAGTACGGCATCGAGGCGGCGGCGAAGCTCGTGCGGGGAGCGGGGCTCGCCGTCACCACCCTCTGCCGGGGCGGCTTCCTCACCGCCCACGACCCCGCCGAACGGGCCCGGGCCCTGGCCGACAACCGCGCGGCGATCGACGAGGCCGCCACGCTCGGCACCGACACCCTCGTCCTCGTCTCCGGCGGCCTCCCCGCCGGCGACCAGGACCGCGACCTGCCCGCGGCCCGCGAACGCGTCGCCGACGCCCTCGCCGACCTCGCCCCCTACGCCGCCGACCGCGCCGTCCGCCTCGCCATCGAACCCCTCCACCCCATGTACGCCGCCGACCGCTGCGTCGTCTCCACCCTCACCCAGGCCCTCGACCTGGCCGAACGCTTCCCCGCCGACCAGGTCGGCGTCTGCGCCGACACGTACCACATCTGGTGGGACGACCAAGCCCCCACCACCCTCACCCACGCCACCACCACCGGCCGCCTGCACGCCCTCCAACTCGCCGACTGGACCACCCCCCTGCCCCACGGCGCCCTCACCGGCCGCGGCCAACTCGGCGACGGCACCATCGACTTCCCCCACTGGCGCACCCTCGCCCGCTCCGCCGGATACACCGGACCCATCGAAGTCGAACTCTTCAACGACACCCTGTGGGCACGGGACGGCCGAGAGGTCCTGACGGAGACGGTGCGGCGGTACGTGGCACACGCCTGCTGAACCCCACGCCGAAATCTTCCGGGGGAACTTGCCGAAGCCGTGCAACCCTTCCCCCACCACGAGGGTCGTAGTGGGTGTCAGTCGCTCTGGAGGGGGGATCCGGGGGGATCCGCGGAGCACTGGCAGGGGAGGGAAACCCGAGGGGGCCCGGTCGACGGACCGGGCCCCCTCGAAATGTTCCGGCACGCGGCGGGCCCCCTTCAGAAGAACAGCCCCTCACAGAAGCCCCCCCACAGAAGCACAGCCCTCAGAAGAAGACCCCGCACGTCAGCAACGCGTTCGCGTACGGACTCGCCTCCCCGGTGCGCACCACCAGCCGCGCCCCCGCCGTCCGCTCCTTCAGCTCCTCATGCGGAATCAGCCGCAACGCCGGACCCGGGAAACGCCGCTCCAACAGCGCCGCCGCCCCCGGATTCGCCTCCCGCACCTCCCGCGCCGCCACCGCGCCCTCCACCACAAGCTCCGCGAGGAGCCCGTCGAGGACCTGCGCGAACGTCGGCACCCCGGCCACGAACGCCAGATCCACCACCCGCGGCCCGGCGGCCGGAAGCGGCATCCCGGCATCGCACACCAGGACCCCGTCACCATGACCCAGCTCGGCCAGCGCCCCCGCCAGATGGCGGTTGAGTATCCCGGCCTTCTTCATGCCGCGACCCCGGTGAACGCTCCGGTCCCGCTCACAGGGCCGCCACCTCCGCCCCCGTCGGATACGACACCTGCGCCCCCGCCCGCGTCACGGCCAGCGCCCCCACCCTCGCCGCGTACCGCGCCGCCGACTCCAGGTCCTCGCCCGTACCGAGCCGCCACGCGAGGGCCGCCGTGAACGCGTCCCCGGCACCCGTCGTGTCCACGGCGTCCACCTTCACCGACGGCACCCGCGCCATCCCCTCCGGCCCCGCCACCAGCGCGCCCTCACCGCCGAGGGTCACCACCACCGACCGCGGCCCCAGATCCAGCAACCGCCGCGCCCAGTCCTCCGGCTCGTCGGGCACCTCCGCCCCGGCACCCCGCAGGATCACCCGCGCCTCGTGCTCGTTCACCACCAGCGGATCGCAGGCCGCCAGAACCTCACGCGGCAGCGGCGCGGGCGGCGACGGATTCAGGACCAGGCGCGTGCCAGCGGGCAGGACGCGCACCACCTCCGCGACCGTGTCGAGAGGGATCTCCAGCTGCACCGACACCACCCGGGCCGCCTCGAAGAGGCTCGCGGCCGCCCGCACGTCCGCGGGCGTCAGACGCGCGTTGGCGCCCGGCGCCACCACGATGCTGTTGTCGCCCGACGGGTCCACCGTGATCAGCGCCACCCCGGTCGGCGCGCCGCCCACCAGGACCCCCACCGTGTCCACGCCCGCCGAACGCCCCGACTCAAGGAGCAGCCGGCCGTACGCGTCGTCGCCGACCCGGGCAAGGAGCGCCGTCCGCGCGCCGAGCCGGCCCGCCGCCACCGCCTGGTTCGCGCCCTTGCCGCCCGGATGGACGGCCAGGTCCGAGCCGAGCACCGTCTCACCGGCCCCCGGCCGCCGCTCGACGGCGGTCACCAGGTCGGCGTTGGCCGAGCCCACGACCAGCAGGTCGTAGTCATGCATCGTGGTTCTGCCTTTCCAGTCTTTCCCCGTGTACGTGTGCCTCCGCGCGCGGAACGTCATTCGTACGCCCCGCCGGAACGTCATTCGTACGCCCCGCGCGCGGAGAGCCTCACTTGAACCGTGCCACGTTCTTCTCCGTGACCACCTTCACCGGCACCTTCACCACGGCGGACACCTTCTTGTCGTCCGCCGCGTCGATCGCGTTGCGCACCGCGATCCGGCCCAGCTCCGCGGGCTGCTGCGCGACCGACGCGTACAGCGTGCCCGCCTCCACCGCCTTCAGGCCGTCCGGGGTGCCGTCGAAGCCGACCACCGACACCGACTTGCCCGCCTTGCCGCCGAGCGCCTTGGCCGCGCCGAGCGCCATCTCGTCGTTCTCCGCGAAGACGCCGTCGACGCCCGGATTGCCCTGCAGCAGGTTCGTCATGACGTCCAGGCCCTTGGTGCGGTCGAAGTCCGCGGGCTGCTTGGCGACGACCTTGATGCCGGGGTACGCCTTGATGCCCTCGGCGAAGCCCTGACCGCGCTCCCGGCTCGCCGAGGTGCCCGCGGTGCCCTGGAGCACGACCACCTCGCCCTTGCCGCCGAGCTTGTCGGCGAGGGCCTTCGCGGCCTGCTTGCCGCCCGCGACGTTGTCGGAGGCGACCAGCGTGGCGACGTCCGCCTTGTTCACGCCGCGATCGGCGGCGACCACCGGGATGTCCGCCTTGTTCGCGGCGCGCGCGGCGGGGCCGACGGCGTCGGAGTCGACCGGGTTGACGATGACGGCCTTCATGCTCTCGCTGGTGAAGTTCTGCAGCTGGTTGGCCTGTTGGGACGCGTCGTTCTGCGCGTCCGTGACGGTCAGGTCGACGCCCGCCTTCTTGGCCTCCGCCTGCGCGCCCTCCTTCATCTGTACGAAGAAGGGGTTGTTGAGAGTGGAGAGGGACAGGCCGATCTTCGTCGACGTACCCGAAGAGCCGGAGTTGAAGAGGGACACCGCGGCGATGACGGCCGCCGCGACCACCGCCGCGACCGTGTACTTCAGCGCCTGCGGGCCCTTGCGCCCGGACCCGGAGGACGTACTGCCCACCGCCCCGCCGCCCGGGGCGCCGGAACCGGCCCGCCTGCGCAGCGTGTCGAGCAGCACGGCCAGCGCGATCACGACACCGATGACGACCTGCTGCCAGAACGCCGACACGGAGAGAAGGTTGAGGCCGTTGCGGAGGACCGCGAGGATCAGCGCGCCGATCAGCGTGCCGGACGCCTTGCCGACACCGCCCGCGAGGCTCGCCCCGCCGATGACGACCGCGGCGATCGCGTCCAGCTCGTAGCCCTGCGCGGCCTGCGGCTGCGCGGAGACCAGACGGGACGCGAGCACGATGCCCGCGACGGCCGCGAACAGGCCCGACAGGGCGTAGATGACGATCTTCTGGCGCTTCACCCGCAGGCCCGAGAGGCGCGCGGCCTCCTCGTTGCCGCCGATCGCGTACATGGAGCGGCCGATATACGTACGCGCCAGGATCAGGGCCGTGACCAGGCCCATCACCACCATCACGAGCACCGGCACCGGCAGCCAGCCGCCGAGCGTGTCACCGACCTTGGAGACCGACTCCGGGAAGGCGATCGGGCTGCCCTGCGAGATCACCAGGGACAGGCCGCGGCCGATCGACAGCATCGCCAGCGTCGCGATGAACGGCGGGAGTTTGCCGTACGAGACGAGCACGCCGTTGACCAGACCGCAGGCGACGCCCGTGCCGACCGCCAGGAGCACCGCTATCCAGACGGGCACGCCCTCCTTCGTCGCCGACCAGGCGAGCACGGTCGCCGACAGCGCCGCCACCGAGCCGACCGACAGGTCGATGCCCGCCGCGACGATGACGAAGGTGACGCCGAAGGCGAGGATCGCCGTCACGGCCGCCTGCACACCGACGTTGAGGAGGTTCTGGGTGGTCAGGAAGTCGCCGGAGAGCAGCGACATCGCGACCACCAGGACCACGAGGGCGCTCAGCGCGCCGTTGTCGAGCAGCAGGCGGCGCAGGTCGAGGCCCCCGCCGGCGCCGCCCGTGCCCGTCTTGCCGGTGTTGTCCGGGCGGGTGTCAGTGGTTGCCACGGGAGCCCTCCTTCGCGTCCCCCGCAGGGGTGTTGTCCTTGTGGGTCGCCGGGGTCGCCGGGGTCGCCGGGGTCGCCGGGGTCGCCGGGGTCGCGGTGCCGACGGCCAGCGCCATCACCGCGTCCTGCGTCGCCTCGTCCGCGCCGAGTTCGCCCGCGAGGCGGCCCTGCGCCATGACCAGGACCCGGTCGCTCATCCCGAGCACCTCCGGCAGATCGCTGGAGATCATCAGGACGGCGTGCCCGGCGGCCGTGAGTTCGTTGATGAGCTGGTAGATCTCGACCTTCGCGCCGACGTCGATGCCGCGCGTCGGCTCGTCGAGGATGAGGACCTTCGCCTTGGCGAGCAGCCACTTGCCGATGACGACCTTCTGCTGGTTGCCGCCGGACAGCGTGCGCACGTGCTGGCCGAGCCCCGCCATGCGCACCCCGAGCTGCCCGGCGACCCGCTCGGCGGCGGCACGCTGGGCGCCCCGGTCGACGAGGCCCGCGCGGGTCGCCGCCCGCAGCGTCACCAGGCCGAGGTTCTCCTCCACGGAGGCGTCGAGCACCAGGCCCTGGCCCTTGCGGTCCTCCGGGACCAGGCCGACGCCGGCGGTCATCGCGGCGTACACGTCGTGCCGGGGCAGCGCCCGCCCCGCGACCTCCACCGTGCCCGCGTCGTACGGATCCGCGCCGAAGACGGCCCGCGCCACCTCCGTGCGCCCCGCCCCGACCAGGCCCGCCACGCCGACGACCTCACCGGCGCGCACCTCGAAGCCGACGTCGTGGAAGACACCGCCGCGCGTGAGGCCGCGCACGCGCAGCAACGGCGCGTCCCCGCCGGCTTGTTGACCCTGCTCAGTCCGCTCGCGCGGATACTGCTGCTCGATGGACCGGCCCACCATGAGGCGTACGAGTTCGTCCTCGGGCGTCGACGCGGGCACCTGGCCCACGCTGCGGCCGTCGCGCAGGACGCTCACGCGGTCGCCGAGCGCGGCGATCTCCTCCAGGTGGTGGGTGATGAAGACGATGCCGACGCCGTCCGCGCGCAGCCCCCGCACGATGGCGAAGAGTTTCTCCACCTCTTCGGAGGTGAGCACGGCGGTCGGCTCGTCCATGACGAGCACGCGCGCGTGCAGGCTGAGCGCCTTGGCGATCTCCACCATCTGCAGCCGGGCGATGCCCAGTTCGCGGCAGCGGGCGCGCGGGGACACGTCGACGCCCACGCGCGCGAGGAGCTCGGCGGCGTCGGCCTCCATCTTCTTGCGGTCGATCAGGCCGAAGCGGCGCGGCTGGCGGCCCAGGAAGATGTTCTCGGCGACCGTCAGGTCGGGGACGAGGTTGAACTCCTGGTAGATGGTGGCGATCCCGAGCCGCTCGGCGTCCTGCGCGCCGTGGATGCGCACCTCCTCGCCGCCGACGAGGATCCGCCCGGCGTCGGGCTGGTTGGCGCCGGAGAACATCTTGATGAGCGTGCTCTTGCCCGCCCCGTTCTCGCCCAGGAGTACGTGCACCTCCCCGCCGCGCAGATCGAAGTCCACGCCGTCGAGGGCGACGACGCCGGGAAAGGCTTTGCGGATGCCTTCGACGCGCAGCAGTTCGGGCGCGTCCTGCACGGCGTCGCTCACAGGTGTGGGGCCACTCATGCGTCACTCCTTCGTGTCGCTCCGGTCGTGGTGTGCTCGCCGCACGAACTGCGCGCGACGAGGCGGGCGGGCAGCGTCACGGACTCCGGCGTCCGGCCCTCGATCAGATCGGTGAGGGCTCGTACGGCGGCCCGGCCGAGTTCGCCCGTGGGCTGGGCGATCGCCGTGACGGGCGGGTCCGTGTGCACGAACCAGGGGATGTCGTCGAACGCGGCGAGCGCGATGTCGTGCGGGATCCGAAGCCCGCGCGCGCGGATCGCGTCGAGCGCGCCGAGCGCCATCAAGTTGTCGGCGGCGAAGACGACTTCGGGCGGCTCGGGCAGGGCCAGGAAGCGCTCGGTGGCGCGGCGGCCGCTGCCCGCCTGGAAGTCGCCCTGCCCGATGTAGGCGTCCGGCAGCGGCAGGCCGTACTCGGCGAGCGCGTCCCGGAAGGCCGCCACGCGCTCGCTGCCGGTGGTGGTGGCCGCCGGGCCCGCGATGATGGCGAGCCTGCGGTGGCCGAGACCGTGCAGATGGGCCACCAGGTCGCGCACGGCGGCGCGGCCGTCGGCCCGCACCACGGGCACGTCGAGGCCCGGGATCCAGCGGTCCACGAAGACCATCGGCGTGCCCGCGCGGGCCGCGTCCAGGACCAGCGGGGAGCCGCCGTCGGCGGGGGAGACGAGGAGGCCGTCGATGCGGCGGTCCAGGAGCGTGCGGATGTGGTGGTCCTGCAGCTCGGGCCGCTCGTCGGCGTTGCCGAAGATGATGCTGTAGCCGAGCGCGCGGGCCTCCTCCTCGACGGAGCGGGCCAGCTCGGTGAAGTAGGGGTTCAGTACGTCGCTGATGACCAGGCCGAGCGTGCGCGTCTGGTCCGTCCTGAGGGACCGGGCGAGCGTGTTGGGCCGGTAGCCGAGCGCGTCCACCGCGGCGAGCACCCGCTCGCGTGCGGCCGGACTCACGGACGCGTGCGCGTTCAGCACACGCGAGACCGTCGCGACGGAGACGCCCGCCCGGGCGGCCACGTCCTTGATGCCGACGCTTGCCACTGCCGATGCCACCTCCTCGTGGAATCGATTACACGAGGGATTGGAAACGATTACACGGGGGTCTGGCAACCCCCTGCCGATGGCTGAAACTCGTTCGTGACCTGACTGGTGCCTGAGCCCCGGAAGGGGCGCGGGGAACTGCGCGACCAGCCACGACAAAGCCGCAGACGCGTCTGCTCGGTTGCTCGGCAGACGCGTCTGCGGCTTTTCGTGCGCTGAGCGCGCCCACGCGGCGGAGC
>NZ_AOPZ01000231.1 GCF_000414115.1 Streptomyces aurantiacus JA 4570 | reverse complement strand
GGGTGGGCGGGTGGGAAAAAAATCCGCCGCGAAGCGGCGGGAAAGGGCCCCCGCCAGGAGGAGAACCGCCCCTGCTCAGGGGAGGCGAACGCGGGCCAGTTGGCGGGACTGGGCGACAAGCCGATCGGCGGAGTCCCAGACTTCGGCGTCCTCCTCCAGGAAGCCGCCGGCCAGGTTACGGGTGGAGATGGCGACACGGAGCGGCCCGGGCACGGGCCGGGCCCGGACGTGGACGGTGAGTTCGACGGTCGGCACCCACCCCTTGAGCCCCAACTCGAACGCCGTGGGCGGCAACGCGTCCACGGCGAGCAACAGCGACAGCGGATCCGCGGGCCGCCCGTCCGCGAGCCCGAACCACCCCCGCATCTCCCCCGTGCCGGACGGCTCCCCCAGCGCCCACCCCAGCGTCGCGGGATCCAGCTTCAGCCACAGCCGGTCGGCGATCGCGGACGACCCGGGCACGCCACGCTGGTCGGCCGGCGCATCGTCGGCCCCGAAGCACTGCTCGACGGGCGGCAGCACCGGCGGCTTGGCCGACGTCCGCACGTCGTCGGGCAGCGCGCCGAGGTCCCCGTACGAAGCGAGCACCCGCAGCCGCTCGACCTCACGCCCGTCGGCCTCGAACTGCACGAGCGACGCCTGCCCGGTGGAGAGCCCCCGCCCGGTCCGCACGGTCTGGGTGCGGACGACGGCGGGCCCGGGGTCGGACGCCGTCAGATAGTGCGCGGAGATCGTGAACGGGTCGGGATGCGGCAGCGCCTGCGCGAGGGCGCGGCCGACGACCGCGAGGAGATAGCCGCCGTTGACGGCGTTGACGATGGTCCAGCCCGCGGAGAGGTCGGCGTCGTACACGCCGGGCTCCCGCTCGGTGACCGCCGTGTCGCGGTCGAACTCGCTGTCCCCCACCGTCGCGCGCGATACCGGCGCCTCAGATGTTTCCACCATGCCAGCAACGTACAACAGAAAACTACTGAGCGGTAGCTTTTTTCTCGTCCCCGAAGCACACGCGACCGTCGCCACCACCGGCCGCGGGGTCGAGACAGACCTCGGCCCGGCCGGCGTCGCGGGCCGGTGTCATCGGGGTCGCGACGTAGTCCTCGGCGCTCCGCGCCAGCGCCCGCTTGGTGCGCGCGCCCGGCTGGGACAGCTCGATGCGGTCGCCCACCCGCAGGTTCATGCCGCGCGCCCAGACCGCCCCGCACCGCTCGCTGTGCCGGATCTCGACGCGCTGCCCGCCGGGGGCGGTCCGCACCAGCGGCGAGACGGCCATGCCCTGCCTGCCGCACCCCATCTTCTTGGGGTCCTTGCCCTCGCAGGACCGCGCGCGGCACCCCGGCTCGAACTGCGCCGCGGGCGCCGAGGACTTCACACCGGCCGCGTCCCTTCCCGAACCGCCCGTGCCCCCGGGCCCGACGCCCGTCGACAGCACCACCGCCAGTGTCACGGCGGCGACAGCGGCCGCCGCTCCGCCGCCCACCAGCGCCGTACGCCGCCCGCGCCGGGCCCGGCGCACGGCCGCGGCGGACGGACGCGGTGCGGGCACGTCCGCCGGTGTCGACCTCGCCCGGCCGCTCCACGCCGGGTCCGCGAGGCCCCACAGCGCGAGCAGCCGCCCCGGTGGTTCCTGCGCCACCTCGCACAGCGATTCCACCGCCTGCTTCGGCGGCTGCTGCTTGCCGTTGAGATAGCGGTCCCAGGAGGACTTGCTGTACGGCGTGTGCCGCGCGAGCGCGGCCAGGCTCAGGCCGGCGCGTTCCTTCACCTCGCGCAGCTCGGCGGCGAGGCGCGCGCATTCGAGCGCGTTCACCGTCGCAGCGCCCCCCAGGTGTCCGGGCCCACGATGCCGTCGGGCGCCAGGTGTTCGGCCTTCTGGAAGCGCCGGGCCGCGTCCTTGGTCCGCTCTCCGTACGCGCCGTCCACCGTGCCCGGGTCCTGGCCGTGGTGGCGCAGCAGGCACTGGGCCTCCACGACGTCCCAGCTCGTGCTGTTGGTGTCGAGCAGTACCTCGGTGCTGAGGCTGTACCCGGCGTACAGGTCGCCGTCCTTGCGGCTGATGTCGCAGCGGTGCCTCTTGCCGGGCCGGAAGACGAACACGCCCCGCTCATCCCCCTGTTGGCCCTGCTGCGACGCCTGCTCCTGCCGGTCCCGGCGGCCCTCGGACGAGGAGCCGTCGCCGTCCCACGGGCGGCCGATGAGCAGGCCCGCGACGACGGCGAGCAGGGCGGCGCAGACCACGCCGGCGAGGAGGCGGCGGCGCGGCACCCCGGGGCTGCGCGGCGGTCCGTCACGGCCCCCGTCCGTCCCCTCGGCCCCTTCCCCGCCCACGGCCCCCTCGGGGCCTTCGCTCCCCCACGCCTCCACCGCCACGTCCCGCAGCGCGAGCAGCCGGCCGGGGTCGGCCCCGCACGTCCGGGCCAGCTCCTCGACGGCCTCGCGCGGCGGTACCGCCTTGCCGTTGAGGTAGCGCGCCCAGGACGAGCCGCTGTAGGAGGTCTTGGCGGCGAGGGCGGACTGGCTGAGCCCGCTGTGGTCCTTCAACGCCCGCATCTGTACGACGAGCTGCCACACCCGCCGGTCCAGCGAGGCGGGCAGCTCCTTCCAACGCGACATGTTCCACCCCTGGCGCGTTCGATGTCCCCCGAGGCGAGTGCCTGCCGCCGTGTGGCCGCGGCGGGCCGTACGCCCTTCCTCCGAAGGATGGCAAGGCCGCGCGGTCCGGTTCCAGCGCTTACCCGGCCACCGTTCAACACGCGCCATGGTCGACAGGCCCGCGCCCTGGTTCACAAGCGGTCCCGCCGTCCCACGACGACAGCACGGGACACAGCGTTCGCGCAGGTCAGAGGAACGGGCCTCCCGCGAACCCGCCACTTCGCGGCTCGCCCTGTCCGCCCCGCCGCGGCCGGGCGCAGAGTCGGTGACGCACGACGGGCGGCGTGGTCCACCCCACGCCGCCCCACCGCGAACGGCGCACCACCGCACACCTCATCCGCACGCAACGCGGGAAAGGACGAAGCCACATGATCATCGGTAAGCGCGTAGCTCTCGGCACGGCGGCTCTGGCTCTCGGAGGCGGCCTGATGGCCTCGAGCGCGGCGCCCACCGCCTTCGCCTCCCAAGGGCCCGGCGCCCAGCGGGCACCGGGGGCCGGCGCGGCCGTCGTGGACCAGGCGATCCAGCAGTCCGGCGAAGCGCGGCGGCCCGGCTGTGCCTGGCCGAACGTCTGCTTCTACAAGGGCAACACCCTGCTCGCGAAGTACAAGGACATGGGCTACCAGAACCTCGGCCCGCGGGCCAAGCAGGCCAAGGTCATCACCAACTCCCGCCGTGACGACGGCGCCAAGCTCTACTTCGTGCACACCAGCGGCCAACGGAAGTCGGCCTGCCTGAAGCCGCGCACGACCGGCTCCGTCAACCCTGGCTGGAAGCCGTACGCCATCGACATCCGCAACAGCCCCAGCTGCCGGTGACCGACCGGCCCTCCGGCGGCCCGTCCTCCCACGGGGGAGAGGACGGGCCGCCCGTCTGCCCCGTCCCGTCGTGTCAGACGGACTCCTCGGCGGCGGAGGAGCGGCGGTTCCAGGCGCGTGGTGCCCGCCAGTGGTAATGCATCGCGAGCAGCCGCAGCACGAACGCGGTGACGACGGCGAGCACCGTCGTGATCCCGTTCAAGGCGTCGAAGCGGATGCACAGGGCGACGATGGTGGCGCCCACGATGGCGGGGACCGCGTACAGGTCCCGGTCCCAGCGGACCAGGGACGGCACCTCGTTGGCGATGATGTCGCGCAGGACGCCGCCGCCGACCGCCGTGGCCAGGCCCAGGGTGGCGGACGCGGTCAGGCCGAGGCCGTGGTCGTACGCCTTCGTGGTGCCCGTGACGCAGAACAGGCCGAGGCCGGCCGCGTCGAAGACGTTCACCGCGAACTGGGTGCGTTCGACCTGGGGGTGCAGGAAGAACACGAGGGCCGCGGCGAACAGCGGGGTGAGGAAGTAGCCGAGGTCGGTGAAGGCGGCCGGGGGCACCGCGCCGATCACCAGGTCGCGGAAGAGGCCGCCGCCGAGGGCGGTGACCTCGGCGAGTACGGCGATGCCGAAGACGTCGAAGTTCTTGCGTACGGCGAGGAGGGCGCCGGAGATCGCGAAGACGAAGATGCCGACGATGTCCAGTGCGTGCTGGACCCCCGGGCTGAACAGTTCCTGAAGCACGCGCCATTGTCCCCCCGCCCGGGAGCCAACCCTCCTGCCCCAGCCCCAGAACGCCCCCGGGGCCACCCCCGCCCCCCG
>NZ_AOPZ01000230.1 GCF_000414115.1 Streptomyces aurantiacus JA 4570 | reverse complement strand
GGGGCGGCGCGCAGGCCCGCGCGGCGCCGCACGGTCTGTACGGCGGCGGCGTCCAGGAGGGCCGCCGGGGCGTCCCTGCCGGGGGCGGCGACCGGCGGGGGGCGCCGGTCCGTGCCCAGGAGCGCCGCCGTGACCAGCTCCTCCCAGGGTGTGCGGGCGTGACGCCCGGCCGCTTCCGCGTGCGCGGCGGTGGGTACGGTCATCTCCCCTCCTTCCTTATTCGTGTCCTCTGCTCGGCTTCGCGCCGGGGCCTGCTGCTTCCTGCTGTTTCCTTGGCGGGGCTTCGCGGACCCTCACAGCCGTACCGTCTCCGCTCCGTCGTGTGGCCAGGCCGCCAGTGGTGTGAAGCCCCGGTGGCCGCACTCTCCGAAGACCGTGAGCGGCGCGCCTCCGGAGAGGGCCACCAGGCGCCACAGGCCGGAGCGGGACGCGGCGGAACGGTCGATGGGCAGGGCCAATCCGCTGCCCGGGTGGGCCAGTTGCCAGCCCGTGTCGCCGTCCGGGACCGGGACGACCTCGCCGAGGGTGACCGGCCACGACTCGAGCCAAGGGTCGTCGCGCAGTGCCTCGCCGTACCGGACGGCCGCGTCGGCGGGTGGTATCCCCGGCGGATGGCCCGTGGCGGGGCTCGGCGCCGTGAACTGCTCGCCCAGGTCCGCGCGGAGCTGCCGGGACGCCGGGTCGGCCGCGTACGGAACCAGTTCGGCGTCCAGGGACAGGCCGACCGGCAGGGCCAGGGCGGGGGCGCGGCCTGCCGCCCCGTACGACAGGAGCAGGGCCGTGTGGCCGGAGTTCTCGCCGTGCACCCATATCCGGCGCGTGGTGAGCTTGCTGTCCGCCGTGTCGTACTGCGCGAGGACCTGCCAGGTGTCCCGGAGCGGCCGGCCCTGTGCCGGGGCGGGCAGGCCCGTGCGGGAACGGACCGTCGCCGCCAGGGCGTCGGGCAGTTCGTCGCGGCGCAGCCAGCCCGAGGTGAGCAGATGCAGCAGCGCGCACTCCTCCAGGAGGCGGGCCGGCCAGCCCGGGCCCGAGCCCGGGACGGCACCCAACTCCCGCACCCGCGCGGCCAGACCGGGTGCCTGGGCGTCGACCATGCGGGCCGCGGTCTCCTCCCACAGGCCGTACCCCGCCTGCTCGGCCGCGGCCATGCCGCCGCGCAGCAGGTCGGACAGGCGCCGCTCCAGCTCCGTCGCGCCCGCCGTGACCCGCTCCGCCCTGCGCTCCGCCCGCTTGCGCGCCGCGTCCGGACCGGTCGACGCGGCGGGCCCGGCCGCGGGCGCGTTCCGCTTCGTCTCCGCCTTGTCGCGACGCGCGTCCAGCCACTCCCGGGCCCAGTCCGGCGGTGCCTCCCCGTCCGGCACGGCCGCCCGGCCGTCCTCCTCGCCGGACCAGAGCAGCAGCAGGCCGAGCGCGTGCTTGCACGGGAACTTGCGGCTCGGGCAACTGCACTTGTACGCCGGACCCGCCACGTCGGCGATGTCTATCACCGTCTGATACGGCTTGCTGCCGCTGCCCTTGCACAGCCCCCACACGGCCCCCTCGCCCGAACTCCCCGCCCGCGACCACGGCCCGGCGATGCCGAGCTTGCTTCCCGCCTTCTGTGACGACGCGTCAGGTGCCAGTGCCAGCACCTGGTCCGCCGTCCAGCGCACCCCCTGCTGAGTCATGAGTCCGAAGGTAGGTCCCGGCACTGACAATCGGTCACGCTCCGGTCATCCGTGCAGGTCAGAGCCGGGCCGAGGTCGATTGTCAGTGGCGTGGTGCACGGTGGAACACATCGCGGCCAAGCCCGTCGGCAAGACGGCTTCGGCTGTTGATCGTTGCTGCCGCATGCCCGCGCCTCGGCCCTGCCGCGGAGCTCACGCATGCATGAGCTGGAGGGGGATCATCATGTCTGTTTCCGTCGAGAACGCCGGACCTGCCGGACCCGCCGCCGAGGACGCCAAGGACGCGGCCGGCGAGGTCGCGCAGGCGCTGCGGCCGCACGCCGAGGACGCCTTCGCCGCCGAACTCGCCGCGCTGGCCGCGCAGGACGACCGGCCGCGCCCCGCCCGCTGGCTGCTCTCGCCGTGGGCCGTGGCGACCTATCTGCTGGGTGGCACGCTGCCCGACGGCACCGTGATCACCCCGAAGTACGTGGGGCCGCGCCGCATCGTCGAGGTCGCCGTCACCACCCTCGCCACCGACCGCGCCCTGCTGCTGCTCGGCGTCCCCGGCACCGCCAAGACCTGGGTGTCCGAGCATCTCGCCGCGGCCGTCAGCGGCGACTCGACGCTCCTCGTGCAGGGCACGGCCGGCACCCCCGAGGAGGCCATCCGGTACGGATGGAACTACGCGCAGTTGCTCGCCCACGGCCCGAGCCGTGACGCGCTCGTGCCGAGCCCCGTGATGCGGGCCATGTCCGAGGGCATGACGGCGCGCGTCGAGGAGCTGACCCGCATCCCGGCGGACGTGCAGGACTCGCTGATCACGATCCTGTCGGAGAAGACCCTGCCCATACCGGAGTTGGGCCAGGAGGTGCAGGCCGTCCGCGGCTTCAACCTGATCGCCACGGCCAACGACCGCGACCGCGGCGTCAACGACCTCTCCAGCGCGCTGCGCCGCCGCTTCAACACCGTCGTCCTGCCGCTGCCCGAGAGCGCCGACGCCGAGGTCGACATCGTCTCGCGCCGCGTCGACCAGATCGGCCGCTCCCTCGACCTGCCGCCCGGGCCCGAGGGCATCGACGAGATCCGCCGCGTCGTCACGGTCTTCCGCGAGCTGCGCGACGGCGTCACGACGGACGGCCGTACGAAGGTGAAGTCCCCCAGCGGCACGCTGTCCACGGCCGAGGCGATCTCCGTGGTCACCAGCGGCCTCGCCCTGGCCGCGCACTTCGGGGACGGCGTGCTGCGCCCCGGCGACGTGGCCGCGGGCATCCTCGGCGCGGTCGTGCGCGACCCCGCGGCGGACCGCGTGATCTGGCAGGAGTATCTGGAAGCGGTCGTGCGCGAGCGCGACGGGTGGAAGGACTTCTACCGCGCCTGCCGCGAGGTGAGCGCGTGACGGCCGCGGAGGGGGGCGGGCGCGTGGCGGCCGAGGGGGGCGTTGACGTCGGGGGCGCCGGGACTGATGGGGCCGCCGGGGCCTCGCGGGCCGGGGCGGGCGGGCCGTTGCTGCTCGGGGTGCGGCACCACGGGCCCGGCTCCGCGCGGGCGGTGCGGGCCGCGCTGGACGCGGCGGAGCCCCGGGTGCTGCTGATCGAGGGGCCGCCGGAGGCGGACGGTGTCGTCGGTCTCGCCGCCGAGGCGGACATGCGGCCGCCGGTCGCGTTGCTCGCGCACGTGGTGGACGAGCCCGGCCGCTCCGCGTTCTGGCCGCTCGCCGAGTTCTCGCCGGAGTGGGTGGCGATCCGGTGGGCGGTGCGGCGCGGGGTCCCGGTGCGCTTCATGGATCTGCCGGCCGCGCACGCGCTGGCGCGCGGCGACGCGGAGCCCGAGGGCTCGCCGGACGGTGAGGGGGAGGCCGCGGGGCCCGGGTCCGCGGTGTCGTCGGAGCAGGCCGTGCGGATCGATCCGTTGGGGGCGCTCGCCGAGGCCGCGGGGTACGACGACCCGGAGCGCTGGTGGGAGGACGTCGTCGAGCACCGGGCGGCAGGCGGGGACGTGTTCGCGCCGTTCGAGGCGCTGGGCGAGGCGATGGGAGCGCTGCGCGAGACGTACGGCAGCGGCGGGCACGACCGGGACCTGGTGCGCGAGGCGCACATGCGGCTCCAGCTGCGGGCGGCGCAGCGGGAGTTCGGGGGCGAGGGCGTGGCCGTGGTGTGCGGGGCGTGGCATGTGCCCGCGCTGCGGGAGAAGGTCTCCGTGGCCGCCGACCGGGCGGTGCTCAAGGGCCTGCCGAAGGTCAAGGTCGACATGACGTGGGTGCCGTGGACGCACCGGCGGCTGTCCCGGCACAGCGGGTACGGGGCGGGCATCGACTCGCCGGGTTGGTACGGCCACCTCTTCGGCGCGCCCGACCGGCCCGTCGAACGCTGGCTCACGAAGGTCGCCGGGCTGCTCAGGGACGAGGACAGGCTCGTGTCGTCCGCGCACGTCATCGAGGCGGTGCGGCTCGCCGACACCCTCGCCGTGATGCGCGGGCGGCCGCTGCCGGGTCTCACCGAGACGATGGACGCGGTGCGGGCCGTCATGTGCGAGGGGTCGGACGTGCCGCTCGCGCTGGTGCACGACCGGCTCGTGGTCGGCGATGTGCTCGGCGAGGTGCCGGAGTCGGCGCCCGCCGTTCCGCTCCAGCGCGACCTCACCCGGCTGCAGCGCAGACTCCGGCTGAAACCGGAGGCGCTGGAGCGGGAGTTGGAGCTCGACCTGCGCAAGGAGACGGACGCGGCGCGCAGCCGCCTGCTGCACCGGCTGCGGCTGCTCGGGGTCGGCTGGGGGGAACCGGCGGAGTCGCGGGGGAGTACGGGCACGTTCCGGGAGACCTGGCGGCTGCGGTGGGAGCCCGAGCTGTCGGTGCGGGTCGCGGAGGCCGGGGTGTGGGGGACGACGGTGCTCGGCGCCGCCACCGCCAAGGCCGAGGCGGACGCGGTGGGAGCGGCGGCGCTGGCCGACGTGACCTCGCTGGCCGAGCGGTGTCTGCTGGCCGATCTGCCGGACGCGTTGCCGGTGGTGATGCGGGTCCTCGCCGACCGGGCCGCGCTCGACGCGGATGTCGGGCATCTGGCGCAGGCGCTGCCCGCGTTGGTGCGGTCGTTGCGGTACGGGGATGTGCGGGGGACGTCCACGGGGGCGCTGGGGGAGGTGGCGCTCGGGCTGGCGGAGCGGGTGTTCGTCGGTCTGCCCCCCGCGTGTGCGGGGCTCGACGCGGACGCTGCGGCGGCCATGCGGGGGCATGTGGACGGAGTGCATGTTGCCGTCGGGCTGTTGGGGGAGCTCGCGGCGGTTACGGAAGTTGCCGGGGCCGAGGGACCGGCGTCCAGGACCGAGGGACCGGCGGTTGCCGAGGGACCGGCGCTCGCCGGGGGTGTTCGGGGGCGTTGGCAGCGTGTGTTGCGGGGGCTTGTCGGTGGGGAGCGGGTCGCCGGGGTGGTGCGGGGGCGGTGTGCTCGGCTGCTGATGGACGACGGGGTGCTCGACGAGGGGGAGGCCGCGCGGTTCATGGGGCTCGCGTTGTCGCCCGGGACCGAGCCGGGCGAGGCCGCCGCGTGGATCGAGGGGTTCGTCGGGGGCGGAGCCGGGGGCGGGATGCTCCTCGTGCACGACGAGCGGCTGCTGGGGCTCGTCGACGCGTGGCTGACGGGGGTCTCGGGGGACGCCTTCGTCGACGTACTGCCGCTGTTGCGGCGGACGTTCGGGGCGTACGAGCCAGGGGTGCGGCGCACCCTGGGCGAGCTGGTGCGCCGGGGGCCGGGGCGGCCGGGTGCGGCGCTCATGACGGAGGGCGCGCCCGGGTTCGCCGCGGAGCTGGACCGGGAGCGGGCGGACGCGGTGCTCCCGGTGGTGGGGCTGCTGTTGGGGCTGCGCGCCCAGCGGGAGCAGGGTGGTGCTGGGCCCCAGGCACTACGGGGGCGTCGCCCCCGTTCCCCCCTTCATCGGCCCTCCGGGCCTCGTCCTCAAACGCCGGACGGGCTGGATTCCCCCGGTCTCGGACGGGAGCCCGCGCCTGCTGTGGTGGGCGCTGCGGCCGGGGAGCGGATGCGGCGGTGGCGGCTGGTGCTCGGCGGTGATGCCGCGGACGGGACCGGGTGCGCGCTGGCCGGGCGGGACGCCGCGATGGACGGGGCGCTGGCGTCGCTCTACGGAGGCGGTGAGAAGAAGGCGCGCGGACGGGAGCGTTCGGCGGGGCTCGGGGCGTCCGCGCCGTCGGTCGCACGGTGGCTCGGGGACATCCGGACGTACTTCCCCTCGTCCGTCGTGCAGGTCATGCAGCGCGACGCCATCGACCGGCTCGGCCTGTCCGCGCTGCTCCTGGAGCCCGAGATGCTGGAGGCCGTCGAGGCGGACGTCCACCTCGTGGGCACCCTGCTCTCCCTCAACAAGGCGATGCCCGAGACCACGAAGGAGACCGCGCGGGCCGTCGTGCGGAAGGTGGTCGACGACCTGGAGAAGCGGCTCGCGTCCCGCACCCGGGCCACCCTCACCGGCGCGCTCGACCGCAGCGCCCGCGTCAGCAGACCGCGCCACCACGACATCGACTGGAACCGCACGATCGCGGCCAACCTCAAGAACTATCTGCCCGAGTACAAGACGGTCGTCCCCGAACGGCTCATCGGCTACGGACGGGCCGCGCAGTCGGTGAAGAAGGACGTCATCCTCTGCGTCGACCAGTCCGGTTCGATGGCGGCGTCCGTCGTGTACGCGTCCGTCTTCGGCGCGGTGCTCGCCTCGATGCGGTCCATCAGCACCCGGCTCGTCGTGTTCGACACGAACATCGTGGACCTGACGGACCAACTGGACGACCCGGTGGACGTGCTGTTCGGTACGCAGCTCGGCGGCGGCACCGACATCAACAGGGCGCTCGCGTACTGCCAGTCGCAGATCACCCGGCCCGCGGACACCGTCGTCGTGCTCATCTCCGACCTCTACGAAGGCGGGATCCGCAACGAGATGCTGAAGCGGGTCGCGGCGATGAAGGCGTCCGGGGTGCAGTTCGTGACGCTGCTCGCGCTGTCCGACGAAGGGGCGCCCGCGTACGACCGCGAGCACGCGGCGGCGCTCGCCGCCCTGGACGCGCCGGCCTTCGCCTGCACGCCCGACCTCTTCCCGGACGTGATGGCCGCGGCCATCGAGAGGAGGCCGCTGCCCATACCGGACATGCAGCCGCATCAGTAACAGGGGGCTTGCGCGACGGCCGCACCCTCGTGCGAGTATCAACGCCTTCGCCCGCGCGGAGCGAGAGATTCCGCGCGCTGCGCCCGTCCCCGTCATCCCCGTAGCAGTACGGAAGGTCGTCCCCGCCTTGGTTTCCGCAGTCGCTCGGCCCGGTGCGGCGGTGCGCTTCGTGCGCGCGGCCGCGGGGCGGCGTGCGCTGCAGGTGCTCGTGCTGCTCGCGGGGCTGGTCGTCATCGGCCTCGTGTGCGGGGAGAAGGCGCGGGCGGCGGAGGCCACCACGGCCGAGGTGTCCGGCACCGTCGGCGGGGCCGAGGTGGTCGAGCCCGTCGCCGAGTCCGGTGCGCGGCCGGCGGTGGAGCGGGTCGTACGACCCGCGCGTGCTGTTGCCGACGGCGCGGCGCGGGCGGTGGACGGCGTACGGTCCGGCGCGCTGCCCGATGTTCGGCGAGCGGCGCTTCCGGAGCCCGGTCGCGTACTTCCGGAGCCCGATCGCGTACTTCCGGAGCGTGGTCGCGTACTGCCCGAGCCCGATCGCGTACTTCCGGCGCCGCAGGGGCCGCCGCCCGGGCCGTCACTGCCTGGGGCCGGTGACGAAGGTGGAGCCGGGGCAACGGCCCCTGCGCCGCCTGCCGTTGAAGACGGTGAGGACCACGAGGGCCCCCGGGTCGACAGGGTGGACAAGGCCGACAGGGCCGACAAGAGCGGCAAGGCTTACGGGCCCGGCCTCGACGCTTCGTACCTGCAAGGCAGTTGGTCGTCGGCGGATTGTGACGTCTTCGGTGAGCGGGCGCGGGGCGAGGCCCGGGGCGGTGCCGCGTTCGGTGAGCACGGGACCGGAGGGCGCGGGCAGGTGCCGCTGCCCGGCCGGCCGGGCGGTTGTGTGAGTGGTCAGTCGGCGGGTGACGGGAGTTCGCAGCGTCACGCCGACCCGTGCGCGGCCGGTCCCGGCGGTCGCGACGAGATCCGGCTGGTGGCCGGAGCGTGTGCGTCCGCCGGTGCCGATCCGGTACGCGAGAGGCATCGGGACATCCTCGAATTCCCTGGCTAGGGCGGCCTTTTCCCCTGCTCGACCTGCCGCGCGCGGGGGCGGCACAGGTCTGCCCGCCGGTCGTTTGGGCCGGTTCACAGCCAGTACGAGTTCGAAGGATCCGACGTACCCATGAACAAGAACATTCGCCGTTCCATCGTCATAGCCGCCGGGGTCACCGGTGCGTGGGCGCTCGGCTCGGCCGTCGCCGCCGCGGACGAAATGCCCGCGCACTCCGTCGCCGTACCCGACCAGGCGTCCGACGCCATCCACGCCACCGACGCCACCGACGACGTCAAGGACGTCAAGGCTGCGGTCGGCGACGTCCAGAAGGCCGCGCCGGCCGTGCGGGACGTACAGGAGGACGTCCAGGACAAGGTGTCCGATGCCGAGTCCCGGGTGCCCGACGCCAAGAACATCAAGGCAGCCGAGGACGTCACGGAGGTCAAGGCAGCCGAGGACGTCACGGACATCAAGGGAGTCGAGGAGGCGGGCGAGATCGACTACCTCTTCGGCCCCCTCTCCGCCTTCGCCCCGGACCTCGCCGACGCGAGCCCCGTCGTGGACGGCGTCTCGGACTCCGTGCTTCCGCCGGTGGCCGGGACGGCCGTCGACGGCGCGGTCCCGGTGGCGCTGCAGGCGGTCGGGGACGCGAGCTACCTCGGGCAGGGCGTGCTCGGCGACGTGCGGCCGTTCGCGGGCGGCGTCGCCGCGGACGTGCAGCCGTTCGCGCAGACGGTCGTGGGCGAGGACGTGCAGCCGTTCGCCGATGGCGTGGTCGGCTCGGCGTGGCCGCTGGTCGATTCGGTGACCGACCAGGTCCGGCCGGTCGTGGGCGGCGTCGGCGGCAGCGCCGAGCGCCTGGCCCAGGGCGCCGTCGGCGACGTGTCGCCGTTCGCGGGCGGTGTGGTCGCCGACGTGCGGCCGTTCGCGCAGGACCTGACGGGCACGGTCGGCGCCGACGCCCGGTCGCTCGCCGGGAACGCCGTCGCCGGAGCCCAGGGCGTGACCCGCTCGGTCACCCCGGACTACCTGCCGGGCGGCGCCGTGACCGGCCTCCCCGTGTACGACGCCGCGTACCAGGCGACGTACAACGGCTGATCGCGCAAGCAAACGAGCGGGCCCGTCGCCCTCCCCCTGTGACGGGCCCGCCCGCCCCGCCCCGCCGCCCCGGCACACGATCTGTGACCGTCATCACCGCGCAAATGTGATCTGCGATTTAGGGACCCACGTCCCACGGCGATAACCTGCGAGACGGACATGCCGCGTCCACGGCCACCGTGTACGCCTCCCTTGTGACAGCGCAGTCACGTTGCCCTTCGCGGCACGCCCACGCAGAAAACGAACCGCGAGATCACTGAAAAGGGACGGACGCGCGTGGACCTGTTCGAGTACCAGGCGAGGGACCTCTTCGCCAAGCACGGTGTACCGGTGCTGGCCGGTGAAGTCATCGACACGCCTGAGGCGGCGCGCGAGGCCACCGAGCGGCTTGGTGGCAAGTCGGTCGTCAAGGCGCAGGTGAAGGTCGGTGGCCGCGGCAAGGCCGGCGGCGTGAAGCTGGCCGCGACCCCGGACGAGGCCGTCGCTCGCGCGACGGACATCCTCGGCATGGACATCAAGGGCCACACGGTCCACAAGGTGATGATCGCCGAGACGGCCCCGGAGATCGTGGAGGAGTACTACGTCTCCTTCCTCCTGGACCGCACCAACCGCACCTTCCTCTCCATCGCCTCCGTCGAGGGCGGCGTCGAGATCGAGGAGGTGGCGGCCACGCGCCCCGAGGCCGTCGCCAAGACCCCGATCGACGCCAATGAGGGTGTGTCCAAGGAGAAGGCCCAGGAGATCGTCAAGGCGGCGAAGTTCCCGGCCGAGGTCGCCGACCAGGTCGCCGACATCCTGGTGACCCTGTGGGAGACCTTCGTCAAGGAGGACGCCCTCCTGGTCGAGGTCAACCCGCTCGCGAAGGTCAAGAGCGGCAAGGTCATCGCCCTCGACGGCAAGGTCTCGCTCGACGAGAACGCCGACTTCCGGCAGGCCGACCACGAGGCGCTCGAGGACAAGGACGCAGCCAACCCGCTCGAGGCTGCTGCCAAGGCCAAGAACCTCAACTACGTCAAGCTCGACGGCGAGGTCGGCATCATCGGCAACGGCGCGGGTCTGGTCATGTCGACCCTCGACGTCGTCGCGTACGCCGGTGAGAACCATGGCAACGTGAAGCCCGCCAACTTCCTGGACATCGGCGGCGGCGCCTCCGCCGAGGTCATGGCGAACGGCCTCGAGATCATCCTCGGCGACCCGGACGTCAAGTCCGTCTTCGTCAACGTCTTCGGTGGCATCACCGCCTGCGACGAGGTCGCCAACGGCATCGTGCAGGCCCTGGAGCTCCTCAAGTCCAAGGGCGAAGAGGTCTCCAAGCCGCTGGTCGTGCGCCTCGACGGCAACAACGCGGAGCTGGGTCGCAAGATCCTGAGCGACGCCAACCACCCGCTGGTCCAGCGCGTGGACACCATGGACGGCGCGGCCGACAAGGCCGCCGAGCTCGCGGCCGCGAAGTAAGGGAAGAGGACTCCAGAACCATGGCTATCTTCCTCAACAAGGACTCCAAGGTCATCGTCCAGGGCATGACCGGTGCCACGGGCATGAAGCACACCAAGCTCATGCTGGGTGACGGCACGAACATCGTCGGCGGCGTGAACCCCCGCAAGGCGGGCACCAACGTCGACATCGACGGCACCGAGATCCCGGTCTTCGGCTCCGTCGCCGAGGCCATGGAGAAGACGGGCGCCAACGTCTCCGTCCTCTTCGTGCCGCCGGCCTTCGCCAAGGCCGCCGTCGTCGAGGCCATCGACGCCGAGATCCCGCTCGCGGTCGTCATCACCGAGGGCATCGCCGTCCACGACTCCGCCGCCTTCTGGGCGTACGCGAAGACGAAGGGCAACAAGACCCGCATCATCGGCCCGAACTGCCCCGGTCTCATCACCCCGGGCCAGTCGAACGCCGGCATCATCCCGGGCGACATCACGAAGCCGGGCCGCATCGGCCTGGTCTCGAAGTCCGGCACGCTGACGTACCAGATGATGTACGAGCTGCGTGACATCGGCTTCTCGTCGGCCGTCGGCATCGGTGGCGACCCCATCATCGGTACGACGCACATCGACGCGCTCGCCGCGTTCGAGGCCGACCCCGACACCGACCTGATCGTGATGATCGGTGAGATCGGCGGCGACGCCGAGGAGCGGGCCGCGGACTTCATCAAGGAGAACGTGACGAAGCCGGTCGTCGGCTACGTCGCGGGCTTCACCGCGCCCGAGGGCAAGACGATGGGCCACGCCGGCGCCATCGTCTCCGGCTCCTCCGGCACGGCCGCCGCGAAGAAGGAGGCCCTGGAGGCCGCCGGTGTCAAGGTCGGCAAGACGCCGACCGA
Organism: Streptomyces aurantiacus JA 4570; assembly: GCF_000414115.1. Taxonomy (GTDB): domain Bacteria; phylum Actinomycetota; class Actinomycetes; order Streptomycetales; family Streptomycetaceae; genus Streptomyces; species Streptomyces aurantiacus_A. The sequence goes on along the minus strand of NZ_AOPZ01000230.1, from coordinate 15,053 downwards.
GACGGCGAAGCTGGCGCGCGCCATCCTCGCCGGCTGACACCGTCCGCCATCGAAAGTGGGCCCGCACCTTGGGGTGCGGGCCCGCTTTCGTTGTCCCGGCCGAGCAATCGCTTCGCCGGATGGGCGGTGATGATCCCTGCGGGCCGGTGGGGGCCGGGCGCTCCCCCAAGTTCTCGGCTTCGCTCGAACAGGGGGGCGCGCTACCCGGCCACCGGCAGCAGACGTCCCGGGCCGCGGTGCGGTTCCGCGCGGAGCTTCTCGCGGAGGACCTCGTCCTCGTACGACAAGGGCCCCGGGCCCATCCGCGGGGGCACGCCGCTGATGGCCCTGCCGGGGGCCTGCGCGGGCTCGTAGCGGGTGGGGGCGGTGCGCACCGTGAGGGCGGTGGCGCCGATGATCAGGGCCGTGAACGCGATCGCCGCACGGGTCCAGAGGCGGGCCCGGCGCTCGCTGCCGAGCCGGACGCGCTCCGGCCGCGGCTGCCGCAGCCGCTCGGTGCGGCCGAGCGCGTCCAGGTGCCGGTGCAGGACTTCCGGCTCTCCTTCGGCGTCGGGCAGCGCCTCGGCGACGGCGCGGCGCGCGTGCAGCAGGCGGTACGCCGCGGTGGGCGTGGTGGCCTCCGTCTCGGCGGCGGTCTCGGGCAGGTCGAGGCCGATGCCGTCGTAGAGCAGCAGCGTGCGGCGCCGTGCGGGCGGCAGGCTCAGGAGCACGGTGAGGACCGCGCGGTGCGCGGCCTCCGCGGGCGGGGTGCCGGGGGTGCGGTGGGCGCGGCGGAAGCGGTGCCAGGGGGACAGCGCGTACTCGTGCGCCGCGGCCCGCACCCAGCTCGCCGGATCGCGGTCCATGGCGACCTCCGGCCAGCGCTGCCAGGCCAGTTGGAAGGCCCGCTCGACGGATTCCTCGGCCAGGCCCGGGCGCCCGGTCAGGGCGTACGCCTGCCGTACGAGGGAGGGCGCGGTGCGCGTGCACAGCGCGTCGAAGGCGGCTTCCGGGGTGTGCGGCGAGGGGACGGGGCGCTTGGCGTAGCGGTCGGGGGCGGCCATGGGGTCCGGGGCCGCGTCCGGGTCTTCGGCGGCGGGGGCGGTGGCGGCGGGGGCGGCATCCTCCGGGTCCACGCCGGCCGCCGGGGCCGCCTCCGGGTCCCGCTCTGCCACCGCTTCCGGACGGCGGCCCGCCTCCGGGCCCGCGGCCCCCGCCTCCGGGCCCGCGGCCTCCTGGTCGTACGCCACCGTCCCCGCCGCCTTCCGCGTGGCCGCGGACGTCGGCGGGTGCGCCTCGCCACGCCCCGCGCCGGTGCCGGAGGCGCCCGGGGCGTGGCCGTCGGCGAGCCCGGCCAGGAGGTGGGCGTACGCGACGCGGCTGCGGCCGCGGGGATGCCTGCGGCCCGACTCCCAGGCCCGGACGGCCGAGCGGGAGACGCCCATCTCCGCGGCGACCTCGGCCTGGCTCAGCGACTTCGCCTCGCGCAGCCTGCGGCGTTCCTTGGGGGAGGGCAGCGGCGGCATGGCAGGGCTCTGGGACATGGCTAGCCGATCCGTCCATCGGGAAAATCGAAAAAGTACATAAACGTATATTGAGCGACACATCCGGCATTCGCCCGTTACGCGAAGAAAGCGCGTGTCGTTGGGAACATGGCCGCGTGACCCATATGACCGATGACGCTGGTTCTCTGACGCTCTATCGGAAGCAGGCGGCGCCGGGCCTCGGGACCTGTCTGCTCGGCGGGGCGATCGCCGCGGGTCTCGGGCTCGGCGCGTTCGCGGTGCTCGTGATGGGGCTGTGGATCAGCTCGCCGTATCCGGACAGCGGGCCGGGCGGCGCGCTGCACGTGGCGGCCGCGCTGTGGCTGCTCGCGCACGGCACCGAGCTGATCCGCACCGAGACGCTGTCCGGCGCGCCCGCGCCGGTGGGCGTCACTCCGCTGCTGCTGCTCGCCCTGCCGGCCTGGCTGGTGCACCGCGCGGCACGCGACGCGGCCGACCCGGACGAGCGGGCGATGGGGGTACGGACCGCGCTGGCGGGGGTGGTCGGCGGCTATCTGCTGGTGGCGACGGCGGCCACGGTGTACGCGGCGGGCGGTGAGCTGAGCCCCTCGTGGCTGAGCGCGACGGCGCGCGTGCCGCTGCTCGCGGTGGCGGCCGCCGGGTTCGGCGTGTGGACCGCGCACGGGCGGCCGCCGGGTCCGCTGCCGGGAGTGGTGCGGCGCGCGGCGGACGGGCTGCGGGTGCCGGACGCGGTACGTCGCTTCGTACGGGAACGGGGAGCCGCCGTGGGCCGGGCGGCGGCAGCGGGGGCGGCGGTGCTGGTGGGCGGGGGAGCGCTGCTCGTCGGGGTGTCGGTGGTGCTGCACGGAGGGCTGGTGCGGGACGCGTTCCTGGATGTCACCACGGTGTGGTCGGGGCGGTTCGCGGTGCTGCTGCTCGCCCTCGCGCTGGTGCCCAACGCGGCGGTGTGGGGGGCCGCGTACGGCCTCGGGCCGGGGTTCGCGCTGGGGGCCGGGACGGTGGTGGGGCCGCTCGGGGCGGACGCCGCTCCGCTGCTTCCGGCGTTCCCGCTGCTCGCGGCGGTGCCCGAGGCCGGGGACGGCTCGCCGCTCACCTGGGCGGTGGGCGTGGTGCCGGTGGCGGCCGGGGGTGTGCTCGGGTCGTTCCTGGGCCGGTCGGCGGCGGACGGGGAGGCTGCCTGGTCCTTGGGGCGGACGGCGCTGGGGGCCGGGGTGGCCGCGGTGTGGTGCGGGGTCGCCTGCGCCGGGCTCGCGGGGATGGCCGGGGGGCCGATGGGGGTGCGGACGCTGTCCGAGTTCGGGCCGGTGTGGTGGTTCACGGGGCTCGCGGCCGTGGCCTGGACCGGGGTGGTGGGGGTGCCGGTGGCTTTGGGGGTCCGGTGGTGGCGGGTCCGGGCGACGGCACCCAAGGGGGAGGGGGCGCCCAAGAGGGAGGGGCGGCTTCGGCGATGGGTGTGGTGGCGGCGGAAACGGGACGTGGCCGACGGCGGTGAGGCTGTGGTTCCGGCGGTGCCGCCCTTGCCCGCGGCCCCACCCGCGGTCCCGCGCGACTACCTGCCGGAGGCGGAGCCGCGCGACCCCCTGTCGTGACAGCGGACGTCGGACAGAGCGAGTGGCGGCGGCCCGCCGTCCTTGTGTATGATCATGACGTAACTTCGGTGCACAGCACGGGAGTCGCGCGTCTGTGGTCCAAGGAAAGACGTCCATCATCCGATGGGAAATGCAGGTGCAAGGCCTGCCGGGCGCTCCACTGACGAAGGTCCCCTCACGGGTGAAGTGAGGGGACCTTCGTCGTTGTGCGTGAGTACGTCCGCACCGCCCCCCGGCGAGGGGAGCGGCGCAGGCGTACGTGTCAGTCGCGGTCCGTCAGGAGCGGGCGCAGCTCCTTGGGGAGCAGGTCGTCGCAGGACTGGCGGGACTCGGTGGTGAGGGCGTCGTCACGGCACGTGTAGTAGTCCCGGTAGATGAGCTGCGCGGCGAACGTCGCGAGCACCATCACCAGCGCCAGCGAAGCCGTGACCAGACCGCTGATCGCCGCCGTCGTCTGCGGCCGCGACCCGTTGCCGGAACCGCCGGACACCCCGGCCTTCGCGCCGCCCCCGGAAGCCGTCGCACCACCGGCCGCCCCCTGCGCGGCCGCCGGCACCGGAGCCGTCGGGTCCGCCGCGCGCGGCTTGGCCCGCAGCGCGCTGATCGCCCAGTAGAGGCCGAGCGCGCCGAGCAGCAACGCCACGTACCGCCAGCCGAAGAGCGCGAAAAAGAACGCCCACATGCCGGAGAGCAGCGCGTAGCGGGCGCGGCGCTGGGCCGGGTCCGTCGGGTCCCAGCGCATCCCGCCGCCCTGGCCGCCGGAGCCGGAACCCGAGCCGTCGGGGCCCTGGCCGCGGGGCCGCTCGCCGAAGCCGCCGCCCGAGGAACGGCCGGGCTGGCGGTCGCTCCACTGGCTGCCCCAGGGCGATTCGCCGCCGTCGCCGTTGCTGCCGTCGCCGTTGCCGCCGTTGCCGCCGTCGGACCCCTGCCCGCCCGCGGGCCGCCGCGGCTGCCAGGGCTGCTCCGGGGTGCCCTCGGGCGGCGGCGCGAAGGGGTTGTCCTCGGAAGACCCTCCGGAGCCGGAAGACCCTCCGGAGCCGGTGGAACCCCCGGAGCCGGTGGAACCCCCGTCGCGTGTCGAGCCCTGTGCGGGGGACGGGTCGTACGCGAAGGGCAGCGGGAGGCGGAGGCTACGGTCCGGCATCAGGTGTGCGTCTTCCCCTTGATAGAGCTCGGCGGCCCGGTTCGGCGGACCGGGCAACTCGGCGATGGAGCTTGGCAACTCGGTGTTCAGGAGTCTGCCCCCACAGACGCTACCTTCCGGCCGCGCCCCCGTCCCGTGAGGGGCCGCCCGGTGTGCCGGTATCGTTGCTGCCGGTCGGCCGCTTCGTAGGGTTCCCCGTATCGGGGGACGCGAAGCCTTCGTACGACCGTACAAAGAGCACTCCCGAGAAAGGGCCCCGCCGTGGCCAAGGCCAAGCGCCTCGTCGTGCTGGTCTCCGGATCAGGTACGAATCTGCAGGCACTGCTCGACGCCATCGCGGAGCGCGGCGCGGACGCCTACGGCGCCGAGGTCGTGGCCGTCGGCGCCGACCGGACCGGCATCGCGGGCCTGGAGCGCGCCGAGCGGGCGGGCCTGCCGACGTTCGTGTGCCGGGTGAAGGACTACGCGAACCGGGACGAATGGGATCGCGCGCTCGCGGAGGCCACCGCGGCCCACGAGCCCGACCTGGTCGTCTCGGCCGGATTCATGAAGATCGTCGGGAAGGAATTCCTGGCCCGGTTCGGCGGCCGCACGGTGAACACGCACCCGGCGCTGCTGCCCAGTTTTCCGGGGGCCCACGGCGTGCGCGACGCACTCGCGTACGGCGCGAAGGTCACCGGCTGCACCGTCCACTTCGTCGACGACGGCGTCGACAGCGGCCCGATCATCGCGCAGGGCGTGGTGGACGTACGGGACGAGGACGACGAGAGCGCGCTGCACGAGCGCATCAAGGAAGTCGAGCGAAGGCTGCTCGTCGAAGTCGTGGGGCGCCTGGCCCGCGACGGCTTCTCGATTGAGGGACGAAAGGTAGTTATCCCGTGACCGCCGAAGGTACGGCCACCGCCGAAGGTACGAAAGCCCCGATCAGGCGCGCACTCATCAGCGTCTACGACAAGACCGGCCTGGAAGACCTCGCGCGCGGGCTCCACGAGTCGGGCGTCGAGCTCGTGTCGACGGGCTCCACCGCCGCGCGGATCGCCGCGGCCGGGGTGCCGGTCACCAAGGTCGAGGAGCTCACCGGCTTCCCCGAGTGCCTGGACGGCCGGGTGAAGACGCTGCACCCGCGCGTGCACGCCGGGATCCTCGCCGACCTGCGCCTGGAGGCGCACCGCAGGCAGCTCCAGGAGCTCGGCGTCGAGCCGTTCGGGCTCGTCGTCGTGAACCTCTACCCGTTCCGCGAGACCGTCGCGTCCGGCGCGAGCTACGACGCGTGCGTGGAGCAGATCGACATCGGCGGTCCGTCGATGGTCCGCGCCGCCGCCAAGAACCACCCGTCGGTCGCGGTCGTCACCAGCCCGGCCCGGTACGCCGACACGCTCGCCGCCGTCCGCGACGGCGGCTTCGACTTCGAGGCCCGCCGGGAGCTCGCCGCCGAAGCTTTCCAGCACACCGCCGCGTACGACATCGCCGTCGCGAACTGGTTCCTGGAGACCGAGCAGTCCGGCAAGGACGGCTTCCCCGAGTTCATCGGCGCCGCCTTCGACCTGAAGAACCAGCTCCGCTACGGCGAGAACCCGCACCAGCAGGCCGCGCTGTACACCGACGGCCGCGGTGGCCTCGCCGAGGCCGAGCAGCTGCACGGCAAGGAGATGTCGTACAACAACTACACGGACACGGACGCCGCGCGCCGTGCCGCGTACGACCACGACGACCCCTGCGTGGCGATCATCAAGCACGCCAACCCGTGCGGCATCGCGATCGGCGGCAATGTCGCCGAGGCGCACCGCAAGGCGCACGCCTGCGACCCGCTGTCCGCGTTCGGCGGCGTCATCGCCGTGAACCGGCCGGTGACGCGGGAGATGGCCGAGCAGGTCGCGGACATCTTCACCGAGGTCATCGTCGCGCCCGACTACGAGGACGGCGCGCTCGAAGCCCTCACCAAGAAGAAGAACATCCGCGTCCTGCGCGCCCCGCACGGGCCGTCCGCGCCGGTCGAGGTCAAGCCCATCGACGGCGGCGCGCTGCTCCAGGTCACCGACCGCCTCCAGGCCGACGGCGACAACCCGGCCAACTGGACCCTCGCGACCGGCGACGCCCTCTCCAAGGGCGAGCTCGCCGAGCTGGCCTTCGCCTGGCGCGCCTGCCGCGCCGTGAAGTCCAACGCGATCCTGCTCGCCAAGGACGGCGCGTCCGTCGGCGTCGGCATGGGCCAGGTCAACCGCGTCGACTCCGCGAAGCTCGCGGTCGAGCGCGCCGGCGAGGACCGCGCCCACGGCGCGTTCGCCGCGTCCGACGCGTTCTTCCCCTTCCCCGACGGCCTGGAGGTCCTCACCGCCGCGGGCGTCAAGGCGGTCGTCCAGCCCGGCGGCTCGGTCCGCGACGAACTGGTCGTCGAGGCCGCGAAGAAGGCGGGCGTGACGATGTACTTCACGGGGACGCGGCACTTCTTCCACTGAGCCCGTGTACGTACGCAGCGGGCGCCGCACCCTTCAGGGGGTACGGCGCCCGCTGCGCGTGGAGCGGTCGGCGGTCAGTTGTTGGACCGCTGGATGACCATGGTCTTGGCGGCCTTGTCGTGCCAGCCCTGCTGACGGCCCGTCTTGTCCCAGAACGGGGACAGATAGACGAGGAGCTGGCCGATGCCGCAGGCCAGGGAGCCGACGACCGGGATGATGTAGCGGACGAACGCGGAGCCGACGCCCGGATTCCGGCCCGTCTCCGCGTCGACGACGCGGATGCCGACGGCGAGCTTGCCGAGCGTGCCGCCGACCAGCGTGGTCATCAGCCACTCGTAGACCAGGCCGAAGATGCCGATGACGGCGATGACGGCACCCATCTGGGCGGCGATGTCGGAGCCGGCGTCGTTCATGCAGCTGTCGTAGTTGACGGAGCCGGGGTCGCAGTCCTTCGCCTCGTTGAACGCGCTGACGACACCGGCGGCGACGAGGATCGCGATGATGACGCTGAACGCCACCCCGTCGATGACGCGGGCTCCGAAGCGGCGGCCCATGGACGCCACCGTCGGGCCGGGGCCGCCCGGGTAGCCGTAACCGCCGGGCTGCTGGGGGTAGGCGCCGTACGGCTGGGCCTGCTGCGGGTAGGCCGGGTACGCCTGGCCCGGGTAGCCGCCCTGCTGCGGTGGCACACCCTGGGGAGCCTGCTGGGGATAGCCGTATCCGGGGCCGGGGCCCGGTGGGGGCTGGTTGGGGTCCTGGGGTGGCGGCCCGTAGGGGTTGCTCATGGTGGGGATTCCTCCGTCGGGGAGTGCGGGGACGTCGCGACACGCACGGAGGAAACGTTCACAGAAGCGTCGGTCCCCCCGACACCGGCCGCGGCACTGTGGAGGCATCGTTCTTCAGCGCCGCCGTGTTTGTCCAGTTGTGCCCACAGGTCTTGTGCGAGTGCAATCACCACGCGTTACGCGCGTGCGCGCGAGCGCCCCCGGATTGGTACGCGGGCGGGCTCATCCGCGAGGATGGGGGCATGACCGCCCAGATTCTCGATGGCAAGGCCACCGCAGCAGCGATCAAGTCCGAACTGACCGCCCGCGTGGCGGCCCTGAAGGAGAAGGGCGTGACGCCCGGCCTCGGTACCGTCCTGGTCGGCGACGACCCCGGCAGCCACAAGTACGTGGCGGGCAAGCACCGCGACTGCGCCCAGGTCGGCATCGCCTCCATCCAGCGCGAACTGCCCGCGACCGCCTCCCAGGAGGAGATCGAGGCCGTCGTGCGCGAGCTCAACGACGACCCCGCGTGCACCGGCTACATCGTGCAACTGCCCCTGCCCAAGGGCATTGACGAGAACCGCATCCTGGAGCTGATGGACCCGGCCAAGGACGCGGACGGCCTGCACCCCACCAACCTGGGACGGCTCGTCCTGAACGAGCCCGGCCCGCTGCCGTGCACGCCGTACGGGATCATCCGGCTGCTGCGGCAGCACAACGTGGAGATCAAGGGCGCCGAGGTCGTCGTCGTCGGGCGTGGCGTGACCATCGGGCGGCCGATGCCGCTGCTGCTCACCCGCAAGTCGGAGAACGCGACGGTCACCCAGTGCCACACCGGCACCCGTGACCTCTCGTCCCACCTGAAGCGCGCCGACATCATCGTGGCGGCGGCCGGGGTGCCGCACCTCATCAAGGCCGAGGACGTGAAGCCCGGCGCCGCCGTGCTCGACGTCGGTGTCTCGCGGGACGGCAACGGCAAGATCGTCGGCGATGTCGAGCCGGGCGTCGCCGAGGTCGCCGGATGGATCTCGCCCAACCCGGGCGGTGTGGGCCCGATGACGCGCGCCCAGCTCCTCGTCAACGTCGTCGAGGCCGCGGAACGTGTCGCTGCCGGGGGCTGAGCGGGGGAAGGGTGACGGGATGAACGTGGAGGCGAAGGGCGGCGGTCCGGACTCCGAGGCCGACGCCGGGCCGCAAGCCGAGCCGGAGGCCGGATCGGAAACCGGGACCGCGCCCGAGGCCGGGACCGCGCCCGAGACCGAGCTCGGAACCGAAGTCGAGCTCGGAACCGACGCCGAGCCCGAAACCGACGTCGAGGCCGGTTTCGCCAAGGGTGCCGTCAGCGCCCCCGGCCCCGACGGCGAACCCCGCAAGGTGTCCCGGCGGTTCCCGCTGTTCACGCGGGACACCGCACGGCCCGAGGGCGGGGGACGCGCGGCGTCGGGGGACGCGCCCGCCCCGGCACGGCAGTGGCCGCTGCTCAGCGTGGTGTCCCTGGTGGGGCTCGGGCTGCTCCTGACGGCCTTCGACGTGTTCCGCGTCGGCACGCTGCTGATCGGGCTCGCGCTGCTCGCGGGCGCCGTGATGCGCTGGTGGCTGCCGGGCGTCGGCATGCTGGCGGTGCGCTCGCGGTTCACGGACATGGTGACGTACGGCAGTCTCGGCCTGGTGATCGTGCTGCTCGCGATGATGACGCAGCCGAATCCGTGGCTGGAGATCCCGTTCCTCGACGACACGCTGCACTTCACGATCAGCAGCTAGCCGGGAGCGCCGGCCCCTCGCGGGCCGGCGCGCCGTCCGGCACACACCAACGGCCCGTACTCGCCAGGAGAGTACGGGCCGTTGGCCGTGGGGGCAGGGGGTGGTGCGGCGGTCGCGGGCCCGTTCCTCCGTGCGCCCCTGCACGGAGCCGCAACCTCAGTGGTCTGTAGTTGTCGCACCATGCGGTGCGTTCAAGCCGGTCGTGCTGGTGCTGAAGTCTGTGGAGCGCAGGCCCGGTCCCCCGTGCGAACCCCCGTGTGCAGGCCCGCGCTCCCTTCCCCCGGCGCACCGTTTCGTCAAGGCGGCGCGGTGGGTTGTGCTGAGCCAAAAACTACGCCGGGCGGGCGCCCCCCGTCGTCCCGTGCCGGGTTGACGTTCGGGTACCACCAGGGTCGTACAACGACCCCGTCTACAACTTCCGCGGTACGGCGAACGATGGACGATTACTGGCGGGTACGCGGGCTACGCTGCAGCGATGCGCCTGAGCCCACTCACCGTCGACGTGCTGGTTGCCCTCGGGCAAGTGGCTCTGCTGGTGTTGATCGGGCCCGAGGCCGCGCTGGTCGGCTGGTCCGACCTGGACGCCCGCGGCTACGTGCTCGCGCTCCTGGTGATCGCGCCGACCGCCTTCCGCTCGAAGGCACCGCTCGCGGTCTGCCTCGTCACGTACGCGATCTGGTCGGTGTACGTCACCGCCGGCTACTGGCCCGGCGTCACGGCGTTCGGCCCGATGCTCTGTCTCTACACGGTCGCCCTGCAGCTCCCGACGCGCACGAGCGGCATCTGTACGGCGCTGCTCACCGCCATCTGGTTCTTCGGCAGTGTGGACAGCCAGGATCACGCCCCCCTGCCGTTGGTGGCGGCGCAGGCCCTCTGCATCAACGCCCTGGTGTGGCGCATGGGTTATCTGGCCCGCCGCTCCGCCGAGCTCGCCCGCAAGACCCGCGCCGAACAGCACGAACGGGCCCGGCACGCGGTCGTGGAGGAGCGCGGGCGGATAGCGCGGGAGCTGCACGACGTCGTCGCCCACCACATGTCGGTGATTTCCGTGCAGGCGGGGCTCGCCACGTTCGTCTTCGACTCCGACGCCAAGACGGCGCGCACCGCGCTCGGCACCATATCCGGCACCAGCGCCGAGGCCCTGGAGGAGATGCGGCGCATGCTGCGGGTGCTGCGGGCCCAGGAGGACGACGGCGAGGTGCCGGACGCGCCGATGCCGGGACTCGACCGCATCAGGGACATGACGGACCGGGTCAGAGCGGGCGGTGTGCCCGTCGAGTTCAGGGTCACGGGGACGCCGCGGCCGATCGCGCCGGGCGTCGAGCTGTGCGCGTACCGCATCGTGCAGGAAGCCCTCACCAACGTCCTCAAACACGCCCGGCAGGCCAGCGCGACCGTGGAGTTGCACTACCGCCGCGACCACATCGAGGTGTCCGTCACCAATGATGGGGAGGGGGTGATTCCGGACAGAGTGAGGAGTGGTGGTGGACATGGGTTGATCGGTATGAGAGAACGGGCCAAGCTCTACGGCGGAACGATCAGCATCGGGCCGCGCAGCGCCGGAGGGTTCGCCGTCAGGCTCACCCTGCCCACGTCGGCGCGGGCCGCACCGCCGGGAGACGACGCCACCGAATGACCTCAGCACACATCAAGGTGCTTGTCGTGGACGACCAGTTCCTCATCCGCGCCGGGCTCGTCGGTGTGCTCAGGGCCGCGCCCGGCATCGAGGTCGTAGGCGAGGCGGGGGACGGTGCGGAGGCCGTGGAACTGGCCGCGTCCGCGCGCCCCGACGTGATCCTCATGGACATCCGCATGCCCGGCATGAACGGCATCACGGCCACCGAGCGCATCCTCGCCGAGGCCGCCGACCCGCCGCCGCGCATCCTGGTCCTCACCACCTTCGACCTCGACGAGTACGTGTACGGGGCGCTCCGCGCGGGCGCCGCCGGCTTCCTGCTCAAGGACTCCGGGCCCGAGCGGCTGCTCGCCGCGGTGGCCGCGGTGGACAGCGGCGACGCGCTGTTCGCGCCGAGCGTCACGCGCCGCCTGGTGGAGGCGTTCGCGGTACGTTCCGGGGCCGTCGGCGACGCGGGCGCGCCGCCGCCCGACCTCGCCGCGCTCACCGGGCGCGAGCTGGAGGTCCTGAAGCTGATCGCGCGCGGCCTTTCCAACGCGGACATCGCCGACCGCCTCTACATCAGCGAGGCGACCGTCAAGACGCACCTCAACCGCACCATGAACAAGCTCGATCTGGACACCCGGGCCCAGGCCGTGGTGATCGCCTACGAGACCGGCCTGGTGACGCCGGGCAGCTCCGGCTCCGGCCTCTGACGTACGCAAGACGGCGCCCGTCCTCTCCCCCGTGGGAGGACGGGCGCCGCCGGTTCGCGGGAGCGAGCCGCGTGCTCGCCGTGTGCCTCAAGCGTCATGGACGCGCCATCCCGGCAGCAAGGCGAGCCAGGTCCCTGTGGCACGGAAGTGACCATTCCGCAGCGGTGTGCTGGGCCCGCTACGGGTGCGAGACGACCCCGTCGGAGCGGGCGAAACGGAAGATCCGGACGGAACCGAACCGGGCCCCGCGACCGTCAGTCGGTCGACGCGACCGTCCGTCTGCGACCGGGTCGCGCTGGGGGTGCACCATGGGGACGCGCGCGGGCGCCTGGCAACCGCTTCCGGACCGACTGCCGCCGGAGGTACGCCACTTCGTCGGGCAGCTGCGACGGCTCAAGGACCACACGGGCCTGAGCCTCGTGGCGCTCGGCGCCAGAACCGCGTACAGCAAGTCCTCCTGGCAGCGGTACCTCAACGCCCAGCAGCCCCCGCCCCGCGACGCCGTGCTCGCGCTGTGCCGGATCGCGGGGGCGGACGGCGCGCGGCTCGCGGCGGGGTGGGAGCTGGCGGTGCGGGCCTGGCCGCGTGCTGGTGAGCCGAGTACGGCGGGGGCGCCCGCGTCGGACACGGGACCGGTGGCGCCGGTGGACCCGGTGGGCGCGGTGGACCTGGTGGAGCCGGTGGACCCAGGGGCGCCGGTGGCCCCGGGGGTCATGTCGCCCCCGACGCGCCCGACGGCCGCCACCGTCACGCCCGTCCGGCGCCACCCCGCTCCGGTCCGGCGCCCCGCGCCGACCTGGCGGCTCGTCGCCTGTTCCGCGCTCGCGGTGATCGCACTTCTGCTCGCGGGCCTGCTGTGGATCCTCGCGCAGGTGGTGGCGGAGCGCCGCGGCACCGGCGGGGAGCCGCCGCAGGCTCCGGGAGCGAGCGTCTCCGAGCAGCTGGGCACGCGCCGGGCCCCGGGGACCGCCACTGAGTGACGGGCCCCGGGGCGGGAGCGGGGGTGCGCTCGGCCGGGGCGGCGGTCAGCCCAGGCGGTTGTACGCGGCCTTCTTCCACTGGCCGTCGATCTTCACGTAGTACGTGCCCGCGATCCGCTTGAAGCCGACGTGCCGCACGAAGCCCGTGTAGACGACCTGGCCGCCGGCGTGCGGGCCGCTGAGGAAGTTGTCGGCGGCGCCGAAGGTCTCCTTGCCGACGACGCCGTCGACGTCCTCCAGGTCCTCGTGGGCCTGCCACCACTTCGTGGCGGACGCCGTCTTCCAGCCGAAGTGGCCGTCGACGTCCGCCTTCTTGAAGGTGTGCTGGACGCCGTTGCCGTCGCGCCACTTGGCGCCGTCCGCGTACAGGACGCTCTGCCACAGCCAGGTGGCGTTGGAGTGCGCGTGGCGGTGGCGGGAGAGCGTGCCCTCGTCGCCCCAGTCGTTGAAGGCGTCGCCGCCGCCGTCGATGACGTGCGGTCCGGCGGCCTGGGCGAGCGGCGCGGCGCCGGCGAGCGCGAGGCCGGCGCCCGCGGTCACGGCGACGGCGGCGGCGAGCAGCCGGCGCGGGCGGCGGGGGCCGGTGGTGGGCGGCGAGCAGCCGGCGCGGGCGGCGGGTGCCGGTGGTGGTGCGGTGGTGCATGGTGGTTCCCCCCTGGTGGTTCGGTCACGGCACGCGGGTGCCGTGTGACTGCCGTACGCCGGGCTGACGTGCGGCGGTGTCGTGTTCGATGCTTCGGTACCGGGGCGGTGCGGAACAGGGTCAACCGCCGCATTCGGGACGGTTCTGGGACGTCCCGGCCCGGGAGCTGGGGTTCCGCGTTGTGAACTGGGACGTCGGTGGGACACTGGGCCGTGGACCCCGGGGCGTGCGACGAGGCACACTCTGTCCCAAATGCTCCTGTGCGCTCCCATTCCGGGAACTGACATCCTGGCTCGGCGCATCCCTCTGGGTAGTTCAGGCCCGGGGCAGAGAGGGCACGAAGCGCGGGGGCAGTCAGGCACGTACGGGGGGAATAGGGGGAGCAATGCCTCGTTGGAAGGCGCTACCGGATGAGCTCGATCCGCAGGTCAGGGAGTTCGCGAACCAGTTGCGCAGGCTGGTCGACCGCAGTGGTCTCAGCATCGCGGCGGTGTCGGACCGGACCGGCTACAGCAAGACGTCGTGGGAGCGCTATCTGAACGGGCGGCTGCTCGCCCCCAAGGGCGCGATCGTCGCGCTCGCCGAAGTCACCGGTACGCCGCCGGTGCACCTCATCACCCTGTGGGAGCTGGCGGAGCGGGCCTGGAGCCGTTCCGAGATGCGGCACGACATGACGATGCAGGCCATCCGGATCTCCCAGGCGCGGGCGGCGCTCGGCGAGCTCGCGGCGAACCCGCCGGCGGGCTCCAAGGACTCCAAGGGCGCGAGGCCGTCCAAGGCCCCCAAGGGGGGCGGCGGTTCGGACAGGGCGCGGGGTGGCGGGGTCGGTGCCGTGACCGGGATCGCCGGGCCGGCCGGGGTGTCGCCGACGGTGCCGCCGGCGGCGCGGGAGCCGGAGGGGGTGCGGTACGGGGTGGCGTCCGGGGCGCCCGCCTCGGCCTCGGCCCCGGCGTCCGCCCCGGCCCCGGCCCCGGCTTCGGCCCAGGGTCCGTCGACTCCTTCTTCCCGTTCGTACGAGGCGTCGGCGCCGCCTGCCGCCTCGGCGGCCACGGCGTCGGTGCCGCCGGCGTACGGGGCCGTGGCCGGGCCCGCAGCGGGGGGCGACGGGAAGTCGCCCGACGGGCAGCGGCGCAAGCGGAAGCTGACGATGTTCCTCGCCGGGATCGTCGGGGCGCTCGTCGTGATCGCCGCGGCCGTCTTCCTCACGGACCTCGGCAAGGGCGACGACGACGGCGGCGACAAGGCCAAGCCGTCGGCCTCGCCCACGACCTCCACCGCGGATCTGCCCGCGGGGGTGGAGTGCAGCGGGGCCGGCTGTGCCGGCAAGGATCCCGAGAACATGGGGTGCGGGGGCGAGTTCGCCAGGACCACGTCCCGGGTGACCGTGGGGACGAAGACGCTCGTCGAGGTGCGGTACAGCAAGACGTGCGGGGCCGCGTGGGCGCGGATCACCCAGGCCGCGCCCGGGGACAAGGTCCGGATCACCGGGTCCGGTTCGGCCGCGGGGCAGAACGGGACCGTGGACGCGGACCTCGACGCGTACACGCCGATGGTCGCCGTGAAGAACGCGGCGGCGGCGAAGGCTTGCGCGACGCTGAAGTCCGGCCGGACGGGCTGCACGAAGTGACTGCCGTCGGCCGACGGGCGGGCGCCGGCCTGGCGGGTGCCCCGCCCCGCACCTGACGGTGACCGCAGTCGTGGGCTGTGCCCACCCGTGCCGCCCCTGGCGGCCCAGCTGCCCACAGCAGGTTCCCAGCTCGTCGCCGCCGGGCGGCCTTTCGTGGCACCGGAAGTGCAGGACTGCCTCGCCGGGAGGCTTGGGGCGGCGCCTGCTGCGGCCCGAGGGGCTCTGGTGCCGGTGAACGGGTGGGCGGGTG